>JBHJOM010000121.1:0-6444 GCA_050329715.1 Phycisphaerae bacterium | reverse complement strand
GCATCCGCCCGAACCCGACCCGCAAGGCCCGCAAGCGTTACGACCGTCAGCGATACGAGCACCGCAACGTGATCGAACGGTTCTTCCGCCGCATCCGCCAGTGCCGCCGTGTGGCGATGCGATACGAGAAGAAGGCGGTGAACTTCGTCTCCTTCGTCTGGCTCGCCGCGGGCGTAACTTGGAACGGATGAATCTCCGTACTACCTAGCTGTCAACCTTGAGCGGCGGAAAGTTATGGGCCTTATCCTGAAGGAGGGACGTTCGATCCTCTTATTGGTTCGAGCGTCGAACGCTTCATGGCCCCGTGATTCGACTCCATCATTTGTACCACCCACTGAGAGAGCTACGTGGCCTGCAGCGAAGTCACCTTTAAGGCACCCACACAACTCACTGTGTGGTGTGCTTAAGAGGGATCTGAAAAACGCCCCTCACGGCTCCAGAACCCACTTTGTCGCCGAAGCCACGCACAGAGTCGTCGCCCTATACCGTACTCCTCTCCGGAAATCCTCTAACTCTGCCCGGCTTTTCGTCCGCCCGGCAGGGGCAAGCCGCAGCCGTGTACCGGCATCCGGGGCATCGCCGGCGTGTCGTTGTTCGTCGGCCGGCCGCCAACTGTAATCGCCGCAGAGGACGGATTTGTGCAGTCTGTTCTATAGTCGTCGCGACGAGCTACAAAGCCCGGACGCGGGCCGATCCGGAGTATTCGGGTCACCCTTTGAACTCGTCGGCCATGCCTCCACCATGCGAAAAGGCCCCGGCTCAGCCGGGGCCTTCAGGTCATGCGGTGTAGTTCGCGTTACACGCTCTTCTTCCTTGCGGCCTTCGATAAACGGCTGCTGGTCCACAGCGGCGGTTCCTTTCCACGCTGCACGTAACTCCAGGCAATCGATCGCGCGACCGTTCCCGATGCGAGGTTGGTGCGGTCCCGGATCTGCGTCACCGTCAGTTCATCGAGGTGCATGCGGTAGATCTCGTCGGCATGCGTGATGTACAGGTTCTGCTTTCGACGGCGTACCCGCCGGGCCGTCGCCCCGATGGACGGCGGAACAGCCTCGCCGGACTTCTTCAGCTCAGCGGCGATCGCTTCTGCAACGGCCGGCATGGAGCTTGCCGTCACGTGCGAGATCTCACGAACGGACATCTGCTTCCGCCAGAGTTCAAAGACTTCTCGACGCTTTGGCGAGTTCACGGCCAGCTGCTCGTCCATCGGGCCGAAATCGACCCGGACAAGGTGACCTTCGCCTTCGGCACGGTCAGCCTCCGGCAAACTGAAGCCCAGCTGGCCTGCCAGAAACGTGATCGGGTCGATGCTGAACGTTCCGTAGAGCCAGTGCCGCCCGCTCTGGCTGACGTGGGTATAGCAGTTGATCCGCCCGCCGGTGATCTGCCGGAGCAGCGATCGGAAGGCGAGCATGGCCAGTCGGCCTTCGTCGTCGCCGGTATCGGCGTCCCGAATGTTGGCGAACGTCGTCAGCAGCCCGTCGAGCAACGACCGTACCTCATCCTCGGAGGGCACAGCAACAGCCTGCCCGTTATCAGCAACGGCCGAGGCTTCCAACTGCCGACGCAGCCGGTCGGCCTTTCCCCGCAACTGGCTGGCGATCTCCCGGTTATGCCGGCGGTCCGTCTCGGTGTACGCGGTGGTCAGCAGGACCTCCTCGACTTGACCTTCGATCGCACGGATCTGCCTGCGAAGCTCTTTGGCGTCGGCGGCCTGCGACGTGTCTCGGCAGGCTTGCCCCTCCACGATTTGCCGGCACGCCGCCACAATGCGGGCCTCCAGGCCATCAGCCGAAGCCAGAATCTCGTGAAGCAGGATGTCCAGCCCCAGCAGGACGCCGTCGAGCCGCGCGCTCGTTCGCAAGAACCGCGTCGGGATGGGTCCGGAGGCGCGGCAGACCGGGCAGAACCACGCCTTTGCGCCGTCACTGCCCGGCTGGAGGACGAGCGACCGGTCGTGTTCCGGACACCAGAGCAGGTCCTTGAAGCAGGTCTGGATCCGAAACCCGAAGGTTCGTTCGACTGCCCGTCCTGTCGGAGACTTCTGCTGCCTGCGTCGTACCTCGGCGGCCTTCTCGAACAGCTCGTCAGAGATGATCCGCAGATCGGGTCGCTTGACTTCAACGGGCACCTTGTCGCGTAGATGCGTCCGATACCTGCCGGTCTCGAAGTCTCGTTTGGACTCGCTTTTCGCGAAGAGGATGTAGCCCAGGTAGCTCCGGTTTTCGAGGATGCGGCCGACGTTCGACCCGTTCCAGTCGGCCGCCCGTTCGGGCAGTGGCACACAACGCTCGTTCAGCCGGGTGGCTATCTGGTTGTTGAACATCTCGAGGTTCGCCTTCATCTCGAAGATCTCACGCACGACGAGACTGGTCTGCGGGTCGACGGCCCGAACCCCGCCGGGGGTGTTGTTCTTCGTCGTCGTGCCGTCGAGCTGGCGCATGTAGCCGTAGGGCAGGATGTTGACGGCACGCCCCTTCGACGCGTCATGACGCAGCTTCGCCATGATGTGATCGCCGGCGATCTTGCTGTAGAGCTGGTTGATCTGCCCGAAGGACGTACACAGGAAGTCGAAGATGACGTCGTTGGAGTCGAGGGCGTCGGCCGGGAACACGGCTCGGATGCCCTTCTCTAGAAGGTCCCGCTTCAGGGCGTAGAGCGTCTGGATGAAGTTGCGGCCGAGACGACTCAGGTTGAAGCAGATGACGGTACTGAACGCGCCTTCCTCTGCCTTGGCCGCAAGCCGCTGGTACCCCGGCCGTGTCATCGTGTGGCCGGTCACGCCTTCGTCAACGAAGATGAGTTCCTCGGGTACACGAAGCCCGTTGGCCGTCGCCCACTGCTTGCACACCTCGATCTGCGATTCAGTCGACTCCTGGGTTTCGGTGGAGAATCGGGTGTAGATGGCAGCGACATCCTTGGGAGGCGTCCGCTTACGAAAAGACCGTGGCCGCGAAGCCGACCCGGCCCCGTTTTGGCCCGGTTCCACCCGTGAAGGCGCGTCCGAGAGGGCCATCTCCCGGCCGACGTCGGTTGACGGTAAGTGTAGCGGCGCGTGAGATTTACGAGCAGAATCGCGATTTTCCGGACAATCCGGCAACCACGGCAGCGAGAGGGCGAGGCTCCAGTCGAGCCGGTCGGCGCAGGCGATACCTCGTCTCGACCGGCAACCTCCCCGGCAAACTGCCTTCGCCTGAGCAGTCCGCCCCCGAACGGCGTACGGCCTTCGGTCATCGGCTCGGCTGGAGTCTCGCCCTCCAGAGCTAGTTCTCGCCCTCCGGGGTTTCGTTTAGCCCCGGAGGGGCGAGTTCAACGCGCCGGCCCGCGCGGCGGCCGGCGGCGGGCATGGGGCGTGAGATGATGTTGAACGTGCCGACGCACAATACGATGATCATCAGACCAACGGCGAAGGTTTCAACAGAGCCGGTTTATCCACTCTAGATAGACTTGCGGGTACCTCGTGACCCGTCAGTCTGCCGGGCCGCACTCCGGGCAGTATGTCGGGTGTTCCGGAAGCGGGTAGCCGCAGCGGTCGCACCTGCCCTCCCGCCGCCACCGCCGACGGGGGAGGAAGGCGATCGGCCGGGTCAGCCACAACAGTCCGCCGGCGGCGACTAGCGAGACTGACCAGATCGGGACGACAAGCCGGTACTGAGGCTCATTCACTCGCTCCCAGGCAAAACCATAGTGGCCGATGCCGATCCATCGGATTGTTTGACGCCAGACACTCCGGTCGTCCGGCGGCCCAGGCTTGGTGCGGTACATGAACCAACCTGGCTCAGGCTTGTATAAACTCTTTGAATAATTGATCAGCTTAAGCCGACCTGCCGCGATACTCACAAAGTAGTTTCGGCCAGTCTTCGTCTCGTCGTGCGGCGTCTTATAGCCCACAGCCAGTTTATAATGGTAGCTGACGACGAGGAAATATAAGCTCACAACAAGAATGAGCGAAAGCACGCCTGCGGCGACTGCTTGAGCCCCTAGCCACAGGCGGCGGCTCCAACTCCTACTTCGATTCATAGATGATTTCGTCAAAGGGTGTATCCTCCACGCCCCTATCACCGATCGTGCCATCTGGGTCGACCTGAAGGGAACGTACCGGCTTTGTTGCGACCCTCGTGTCTTCGGCAGGTGGATGTCGGGTTCGGCCAGGTGTGCACCGCCGGTTGGACACCGGAAATCACCCTCCGGCGACAGTGTATCGGGCGTTCACACCACGAATAGCGAGGGTCGCAACACATCCGATACTTCCCCCTTGGCTCGCCCAGGAAACGCAGAGGCCGCATAGAAGGGGAGACCGCAGAGGGTCAAAGCGAGTAGAAACGACACGAGAAGCGACGCCCGCACGCCCCCGTCGCCCCCGGGTCGCGCAAGAAGCCCGGCTCCAAGCCCAATCCATTCCTTCTCCCCGATCTTCCCCTCTCTGTGGCCTCTGCGCTTTCCTGATCGTCCGACAGTCCGACTTGCCACTGCGGCCGTTTTTCTGCCATCATCCCTCGCCCCATGAGTCTCGACCTTGTGCTGCAAAACCTCACGAGCCCGGCGATTTTGTTCTTCGCCCTGGGAGTGGTCGCGGCACTTATTCGCTCGGACCTGGACCTGCCGCAGCCGCTGCCGCGCGTGCTGTCGCTCTACCTGCTGTTCGCGATCGGCTTCAAGGGGGGCATTGGGCTGCGGGCCATGGAGGCGGATCAGGTGGGCATGGTGCTCGTCACGCTCACGGCGGCGGTGCTCTTTAGCGCGCTGCTGCCGGTGGGGGCGTACGCCATCCTGCGGCGTCGGCTGACCCGGGCGGACGCGGCCGCCGTCGCCGCGGCGTACGGCAGCGTCTCGGCCGTCACGTTCATCACGGCCGCGGCCTACCTGGGGAAGCTGGACATCACCTACGGCGGCTACATGGTCGCGGCGATGGCGTTCATGGAGAGCCCGGCCATTGTCGCCGGCGTGCTGCTGGCCCGCCTGGGCAAGCCCGATGCGCCCCCAAGACCCCACACCGACCCGCCCGAAGACCCCGCCGGAGAAACCCTCTCCGAAGAGGCCCCCGCCACACCCTCCGCCGTCCCCAGCGGCGACCCGAGCCTCGACGCCCACACGCACGCCACGCACACCCGGGCCATCACGCCCACCCGCCCGCGGCTGGGCCCCATCCTCCAGGAGGCGTTCCTCGGCGGGCCGGTCTTCCTGCTGCTGGGCTCGCTCCTGGTGGGCCTGCTCTCGAGCCGGGCGGGCGTGGCCGTCATCGCCCCGACGGTCTCGTCGCTGTTCGACGTGGTGCTGGTCCTCTTCCTGCTGGACATGGGCCTGCTGGCCGCCCGGCGCCTGGGGGATTTGCGGGCCGCGGGGCTGTTCCTCATCGGCTTCGGCCTGCTGCTGCCGCTGGCCGCCGCGGTGGTGGGCGTGGCCACGGCCTGGCTCATCGGCCTGCCCGTGGGGGATGCACTGCTGCTGACGGTCCTCTTCGCCTCGGCCAGCTACATCGCCGTGCCGGCGGCGATGCGCATCAGCGTCCCCGAAGCCAACGCCAGCCTGTACGTCCCGCTGGCCCTGGCGGTGACGTTCCCGTTCAACATCGTCGTCGGCATCCCGCTGTACCTGGGGGTGATTCGGATGGTGTGGTAGGGGGGGAGTCAGAAGTCAGAAGTCAGGAGTCAGGAGTCAGGAGTCAGAAGTCAGAAGTCAGGAGTCAGACCTGTTGCCGGTTGCCGGCTGCCTGCTCCCTAACCTGCCTGCTCCCTAACCCGCACATGCATCGGAGTGGGCCGGCGGGTAAGCTTTTTGTGGGCCGAGAGCCGGCCCGGTGCCCGGCCGGCCGTTGAATGCTGATCTGTCAGGCGGCAGAGCGTTCACGCATCGGCCAGATGAATCGTGGGCCGTGCGGCATCGGTCGAATGAAGAACGGGAACACGCCTGCTTAATCGGTTCATTCCCCCGCGATTAGCTGGCGTTTCGCCTCTCTCCGTCCCACACCCGATACGGCCACACGACCCGTCGGCGTGCCAGGTGGTCGTCAATATTAAGATTGCACTTAGCGCACATTCATACTTCTGTCGGTCGCCCCGTTTTCACTATAAAGCAGCGGTAGATCGTGAAGTTCGCGAGCCCCATTCGCTCGCAAGATGTTAATTTCAGGAGAAAATGCATGTCCTATCGTTCAGCCCGTATGAGCCTTGTTGCTAACGCCGCCGCGGCGGCGGTGGTCGCCCTCGTCGCCGCTCCGGCTTCGGCCCAGAGCTTCGGTGACGCCCGCGGCTACTTTCTCGAGCTTTTCCAGACCGACGCCGTCGACAGGCCGCCGACAGGGCAGACCAATCCTGACTACGTCAACCCCGGCAACACCTTCCCCGGCGTCTACCTCAACAACGTCGGCGACGTCGGCTTCCTGGGGAACAGCTTCACGAGCGGCATCGGCACCTACGTCACGTTCAACAGCGACGTCATCTTCTT
>JBHJOM010000120.1:0-7791 GCA_050329715.1 Phycisphaerae bacterium | reverse complement strand
AAGTCCGGGGCGGGGACGACGTTCACGCGCAGTGGCTTGGGCAGCGTGCGGATCAGGTCCAGCACCTTCTCCTGGATGAGACCGGGCACGAGCCAGTCGAGCCGCTCGGCCGGCACCTGGTTCAGGGCGGCGAGGCTGATGGTGCACGTGACGCCGTCGGCCGGGTGGCCGGGGTCGAAGCGGTACTGCAGCGGCAGCGTGATGCCGTCAACAACGATCTCGTCGGGGAACTGGGCGCCGCCGGCCTCCCCCCCGACCCCGCCGCCGGTGCGGCTCATGAGGTCCTCGATGGTCATGAAGAGCCGGCGGCGGTCTTCCTCCTCGGCGTGGCGGCGCCAGGTTTCGAACGGCTTGTGGCCGACGGCCTCGGCCGGGAGGCGGGCGTCGTAGAAGGCGAACTGCGTGGCGGCGTCCACCATGATGTCGCGGCGGCGGGTCTTGGCCTCCAGCAGCTCCACCTCGCGCACGAGCTGGCGGTTGTGGCGGAAGAAGGGGGCGTCCGAGTCGTAATCCGCCTCGACCAGCGCGCTGCGGATGAAGATCTCGCGGCTCTGGACAGGGTTGATCGGCCCGTAGTGGACCGCCCGCTTGGGCACCACCGGCAGGCCGAAGAGGGTGATGCGCTCGTTCACGTCCACGCGGCCCTTGCGGCGGCTCCAGTGCGGGTCGGTGTGCGTCTTCTTGATCAGGTGCCCCGCGGCGGCCTCGACCCACGCCGGGTCGATCTCGGCGCAGGTGCGGGCGTAGACGCGGGTCGTCTCGACCAGCTCGGCGGCCATGACCCACGCCGGCTTGCGGTGAAAGAGCGTGCTGCCGGGGAAGAGGTAAAACCTGCGGTTCCGCAGGCCGGTGTACTCGAACTTGTCCGTGCGGTTGCCGACGTTGGCCAGCAGGCCGGCGAGCAATGCGCGGTGCACCCGCTCGTACTCGGCCGGCTCGGTGTTGATGTTCCACTCCAGCGAGCTGACGAGTTCGCGCAGCTGGCGGAAGACGTCGTCCCACTCCCGCATGCGCAGGAATGAGAGGTAATGCTGCTGACACAACTTACGCAGCCGCCCGGCGGACAGGCCGTCCCCCTCCTCGTGCGCCAGCCGCCAGAGGTTGAGCATGGAGAGGAAGTCGGAGCGCGGGTCGCGGAAGACTTTGTGGGCTTCGTCCGCGTCCGACTGCTTGTCCACGGGGCGGTCGCGCGGGTCCTGCACGGAGAGGGCGGCGGCGATGACCAGCACCTCCGCCAGGCAGTTTTCCTCGCGGGCGGCCAGGATCATGCGCGCGACGCGCGGGTCGATCGGCAGCTTCGCCAGCAGCCGGCCGACGTCGGTCAGGCGGTTGTGCTCGTCAATCGCACCGATCTCAAAGAGCGTCTGGTACCCGTCGCGGATCTGGCGGACGTCCGGCGGGTCGATGAACGGGAAGTCCTCGATGCGGCCCAGGCCGAACGCCGTCATCTGCAGGATGACGGCCGCGAGGTTCGTCCGCAGGATCTCCGGGTCGGTGAAGGGCGGCCGGGCGGCGAAATCTTCCTCGGAATAGAGGCGGACGCAGACGCCCTCGGCCACGCGGCCGCACCGGCCGGCCCGCTGGTCGGCGGACGCCCGGCTGATCGGCTCGACCGGCAGCCGCTGGATCTTGCCCCGCGGGTTGTACCGGCTGAGCCGGGCCAGCCCCGTGTCGACGACGGCCATGATGCCCGGCACGGTGAGCGAGGTTTCGGCGACGTTCGTCGAGACGATGATCCGCCGCTTGTACGACGTCTGGAAGATCCGGTTCTGCTCGCCCGTGCCGAGCCGGGCGTAGAGGGGCAGCACGTCCACCCGGCCCTGGTAGCGCTTGTTCAGTGCGTCCACGGCCTCGCGGATGTCGCGCTCGCCGGTGGTGAAGACGAGCGTGTCGCCGAGGCGGCCGACGTCGTCGCAGGCGTTGACGATCGCCTGGGTGATCTCCAGCTCCTCGTCCGCCTCCTCGTGCTCCTTGAGCGGGCGGTACCGCACCTCGACCGGGTAGGTCCGGCCCGAGACCATCACCACGGGGCAATTGTTGAAGTGGCGACTGAACCGGTCCGGGTCGATGGTGGCGGAGGTGATGATCAGCTTGAGGTCCGGGCGCTTCGGCAGCAGTTGCCGGAGGTAGCCCAGGAGGAAGTCGATGTTCAGTGACCGCTCGTGCGCCTCGTCGATGATGATGGTGTCGTAGCGGGTCAGCAGCTTGTCGGCCTGCACCTCGGCCAGCAGGATGCCGTCGGTCATGAGCTTGACGAGCGTGACGTCCGAGAGCTTGTCGGCGAAGCGGACCTTGTAGCCGACGGCCTCGCCCAGCGGCCGGGCGAGTTCGTCACTGATGCGCTGGGAGACCGACCGGGCGGCAATTCGCCGCGGCTGCGTATGGCCGATCTGCCCGGTAACGCCCCGGCCCATCTCCAGCAGGAGCTTGGGAAGCTGCGTGGTCTTGCCGGAGCCCGTCTCGCCGCAGACGACGACGACCTGGTTGTTTTCGATGACCTCGCGCAGTTCGCCGCGGCGTTGTACGACGGGCAGGTTCTCGTCCCAGGCGATCTCGGCGGGCACGACGGCGTGGCGCTTGGCCAGCAGTTCCTCGGCGCGGGCCAGGTCGGCCTCGATCCGGGCGAGAAGCTTGTCGGCCGGCTGGGCGTCGGCGGCCCGTCGGCGGGCGGCGGCGAGGCGGCGGCGCAGGTGCACGCGGTCGTGCAGGCAGGTGTGTTCGATGCGTTGGTGGAGGTCGGGGGGGGGCGTCACGGGGCCAGAGTATAGGTCGCGGCGGCCTGGGCGGAGAGAGGAAGGCGTCGGCCGGCTTGAGGAGGTGCCGGTGAGGCCGGGGCGGGGTCGCGACGTGGCGAAAGGTCGGCGCAAGGAAAACCGCCGCGGGGAGGAGGCCGCGACGGCTTTTGTGTACGGGAAGTTGTCTCTGCGGTGTATGCTCCGGCGGAAAGAGGCCGGCTCAGGGGGTGGACGTCATGGTGGGCTTGCCTCGGGTGCGTCGCGTGTGGGGTCTGACCCTGCGAGCCCCCGGGGTGAGTGTCGGCCGAACGAGTTCGGCCGACACTGCCCGTGGGAACCAACCGCGCTCCATGATTTCCGAGAAGGCCTTCCGAGGGGTCCTTCCCATAGTCGTCACCGCGACGACTACGCCTGATACCTAGCGAACCCGGTGCCAATAAAAATTTACGTTTGATTTCTCGTTTCGGCGTGCATAACGGCCAAACAACGGGGTTTTCGTTAAGGTGTGGAGCCAACGCAATGCGTGGCTGTTGCTCAAGTAATGGGCAAATGCTTATCGGGCGTCTATTGGTTAGGCAACACGATCTGAACTGAGGGCGAATGCAACCTGAGTGATTGCAGGAGGCGGTGTTGCCTGCGGGTGCGGGTGCGGGTGCGGGTGGCGAACGGCCGCGACCGCGTCGCGGGCCGGTTTGGCCCACGGCGCGGTCGCGGCGGCGTGGTCGGTTTGGTCGGCCGGCGTTACCCGCGGAGTACGGACCGGGTGGCGCGGCGGTCGTTTCTGCCCAGGACATCCGTCGCCCGGTCGGTCGCCCGCTCCGTCGCCCGGTCGGTCGCCTGGTCGATCGGGCGGGTGCTGAAGAGGCTCTCGCCCGGCGAGGTGCGGAACGTGCTGACGGCCGGAAGGTTCTTGCCGAAGTTGCCGGCCAGGATGTTGAAGTCCTCCAGGCCCACCATGCCGTCGTAGTTGAAGTCACCCTCGGAGAAGGCCGGGTCGTCGCTCCGGCCGAAATTGCTCGCCAGGATGTTAAAGTCCGCCAGCGAGACGCTGCGGTCGCGGTCGGCGTCGCCGGCCATGACGAAGAAGGGAAGCTCGAAGGCCTCGGCCATCAGTGCTTGGTTGCCGTAGAGGTCACTCAGGCCGGCCTGGGAGAGCGTCAGCAGGTAGTCGCCGTCCGGCAGGATGGCATTGAAGACGATGACGGGGTCGCCCTGGCTGTTGCTGATGAGGCTGTAGGCCGAGGCGTCGAGCACCTCGTTGGTGCCGACATTGCGCACGACGACGCCGGCGGGGTCGGCGAACTTGCCCGGTTCGCTGAGTTCGACGGTGACGGACTGGTCCTGTTCGAAGTTGAAACTCGCGGCGTTGAGGGTGGGTCGGGTGTTTTCCCGCGTGCCGAAGTCGAGGGTGACGAGGGCGTCGGCACCGATGGTGACCTGGTGGGCGACGGTGACGCCGGCGATGCTGAAGTTGCGGATAAAGTCGTCGCCGCCGATGCCGTCGCCGTTGCCGTCGAGCGGCTGGCCGAAGGGGTCGGTGACGACGTCGGCGTCGATGACGATGCGGAAGTTGCCGCTGTCGGGTGCGTCCGGCAGGGCGAAGCTCATCTGGTTGGTGGCGATGCGGTACTGCTTGCCGCCGAGGCTGGTCAGGTCGAACGAGATGTCGTCGGGGGTGCCGTAGACCCCGTCGAGGCCGGCGCCCTCGAGGCGGACGGCACCGCGCGTGTTGATGCCGGCCGGGTCCAGGACGTTGAAGAAGTCGATGTCGAACGAGCCGGGCAGGGACAGAACGCTGGTCCCCTCGGCCGGCAGGCCGGATACGCCGCGGAGCGTAGGGGCTGCCAGTTGTTCGCTCACGCCGCGGAAGCTGTTGACGCGGCCGGTGCCCAGCAGGCCGGCGAAGGCCGGGTTCAGGCCGTCGATGTCGTCGGCGGTTCCCAGGAGTTGGGCGGCGACCTGGTCGCGCGTCCAGGTGGGGTTGGCCGACCAGATGAGTGCGGCGGTGCCGGCGGCGTTGGGGGCGGCCATGCTCGTGCCCCCCTTGACCTCGTAGCTGTAGCCGAAGTTCGACGAGCCGGTCAGGGCCGTCGAGAGGATGTCGCTGCCGGGGGCGGAGATGTCGATGCCCGTGCCGTAGTTGGAGAAGCTGCTTCGCGTGTCGCTACTGGTCGTGCTGGCGACGTAGAAGGTCCCCTCGATGATCTGCCGGATGGGGTTCAACGCGTTACCGTTGCCGGCCGAGTTGAAGTGGAGCACGTCGTTGTCGTAGAGGTAGTCCACCGCCTGCCGGTAGAGGCTGTCGTTGGCGAAGCCGTTGACGTTGTAGCTGGTGGTGACGATGTTGAGGCCGTTGTCGGCGGCGTACTTGTAGGTGTTGAAGATGACGGTGCTGGTCCAGCTTCCCGAGCCGTAGAAGCGGAGTGGGACGATGCTCGCCTCGGGCGCGGTGCCCGCGCCGCCGATGCCGTTGTTGCCGCGTGCCCCGGCGATGCCGGCGACGTGCGTGCCGTGGTCGTCGTTCCCGGAGATGGGGTTCGGGTTGTTGTCCCCGGGGTTGGAGCCGGAGCTGTTGGTGAAGTCCCAGCCGTTGACGTCGTCGATGTAGCCGTTGCCGTCGTCGTCGATGCCGTTCCCGGGAATTTCGCCGGTGTTGGTCCAGATGTTGGGTGCCAGGTCCGGGTGGTTGATGGCCACGCCGTCGTCGGTCACGCCGATGGTGATGCCGGCACCGCGGGCGACGTCCCACGCCTGCGGGTTTTGCATCAGCGTGTGGAAGTACTGGCCGGAGAGGCTCGGGTCGTTGAAGTCGGCCTCGGCCGAGAGTGGGCCGATCGACTCCCGCGGGTCCGGGCCGGTGTAGACGTAGTTCAGGTAAGCCGAGGCGACGCCCGGCAGTGTCGCGAGCTTTTCGACGAGGCCGGCCGGGTCGCTCCCGTCGAGCACGGGCACCACGAGTAGCTTTGCCTTGTTCACGACACCCAGGCTCGCGGCCCGGCCCAGGTCCAGGGCAGAGCTGAACGCACCGGCCTGCTTGCCGACTGCCCGGTCGAAGGCCGAGCGGTCACTGATGGAGAGGATCAACTCGTCGCGGACGTAGTCCAGTTGCGTCACGTCGGCGGCGTCGGTGGCGTCGGTGGTATGGGCGGCGTCGGCGGGGCGGCCGGGGGTCGCCAGGCCGTTGAACGCCAGGCTGGTGAACGCCCGGTCGCGGGCGACGGCGGTGCTGGTGACGGCGGTGCTGGTGACGGCCTGGGTGGTGCCCGTGGTGGGCGAGGTCTGCTGCCAGGCCACCGGGAGGAGCGTGCGGACGAACGCCTGCCCGGGGCGGACGTTCTCGAAGCTGTAGTTCCCGGCGGCATCGGTCACGACCGAGGGCTCGCCGATGTCGAGGCGGGAGTTGTTGTTGCGGTCCAGGTAGACGCTACGGCCGGGCAGGCCCGGCTCGCCGGCGTCGCGGGTGCCGTCGGAGTCATAGTCGCCGAACACGGTGCCCTGAATGACGCCCGGCGGCAGGCGGATGCCGAAGTTCAAGCCCGTGACGGAACCGCCGCCGGTGACATCGACGGCCGCGCTGGTTTGCGTCGCCTCGTATCCCTCGGGCGTGAGCAGTTCGATGTTGTAGCTGCCGGCCGGCAGCGAGCGGAAGCTGTACGTGCCGTCGCTGGCGGTCACGGCGGCGGCCTCGCCGCTGGCGAAGGTGATGCTCCAGCCGTTGAGCACGCCCTCGTCCAGGTTCGCGTCGTCGTAAACTTCCAGGCTCCAGACGCCTTCGATCGGCAGGCCGTTCAATGTGGAGAGCGGCTCCTCGGGCCGGAAGGTTCCGGTGAAGGGGGCACTTTGCCCGATGACGGAGACGGGGGCGTTGTCATCAAAGGTGGTGTTGATGTAGTCGTCGCCGCTGCTGCCGTTGTCGGTGGAAAGTTCGACCCGCTGGCCGTCGGGCGCGCGGAGGTAGATGTCCAGGTCGGCGGTCCAGGTGTGCAGGATCTCGTCGATGGTGACCGTCAGGCCGCTGACCGTGCCCGGGACGCCCGTGACGTCGATCGAGCTGATTGCGGTGCTGAGGCTGAGGATCTGCTTGGGCAGGTCCTGTGCGGCGAAGGTGGCGACCTGCCCGTCGAACTGGCCGTTGTTGTTCAAGTCGGCAAAGAGGGTGACGCCGGCGATGCCGTTCTCGCCGCCGTCGATCACGCCGTTGAGGTTGTCGTCATAGAAGACCTGCCCGGCCACGTCCGCCAGCAGGAGCCTTCGTTCCAGTGCCTGCATGGGCTCGGCATGGAAGACTTCGCGAACGCTGGAGACGCGACGTGCCGACGTGATTTTCATAAACCCGGTCCTGAATGAGCGAGAGGCAACCCTGGCAAAACCCGACCCGGATTTACAGCCTCCCGGCACCGGTTGCAATCAATTCTTTCAGGTTTATGTCCGGGTGGGGCCAACCGCCGGCTGGCCTGGGCGCGGCAGGGCAGACGCCGCACGGTCGCTCACGGCGGACCAGTTCCGTCACCGCGTCGCTGTCCAGCAGCCCTTCACGCTCGGCACGGGCCAGCAGGTCGGGGGGAAGTCGAATGTCGATCGTCATGTCGGGTCTCCTGGTGGCGGAAGTGTATGCAAGGTAAGGGATCGAGGGATCAAGGGATCGAGGGGTCGAGGGGAAGAGAAGGCACGAAGGCACGAAGGCACGAAGGCACGAAGGCACGGAGGCACGAAGGGTAGGGGTCGAGGGGAAGAGAAGGCACGAAGGCACGAAGGCACGGAGGCACGAAGGCACGAAGGGTAGGGATCGAGGGATCGAGGGGCAGACGGCTGCCTGACGCCCCTCCTGCACCCTGCTTCTGCACCCTGTTACTGATTCGGAAGGCACGGAGGGGCAGACGGGGCTTGCCCGCGGAGGGTGGGGCTGCTGGAGGCGGTGCCGGCCAGGGTTTGACGCCGTCGGGGGCCGCCCGCGTCATTGCGCGGCGTGGCAAAACGGTTTTGTCGCCCGCCCACGCCCCTTTGCCGCGCGCCGCAACCGGCCCGCCGCGCGCCAAAACCGGGCGGCGTGGCGGCC
>JBHJOM010000119.1:0-19620 GCA_050329715.1 Phycisphaerae bacterium | reverse complement strand
GCAACTGAGCCTTATCGTTATGCGACGGAGCTGCAATGGACCGGACCGGCCCGGCCGGCCGCCGGCCGGGCCGCAAGCCGCCGGCCGAGTGGCGGCGTCTTCGCCGGTGGTATGGGCGTCCCGCCAATCAAAAGAAACAAGATGGGCCAGACGCCCATACCACCAACACGCCGGCGGAAGGTGGTGCCGGCCGCGGTCGCGTGTGACGGGGCCGCCGACGCGAGCCCGACCGGTCAGGATGCCCCCGTGACGCCCGCCGGACCGACCACGCCCCCGAGCCTGCCGGCCGCTGCGCGGAATGAGCAATGTCCAGGGAACCAATGACCCATGAAGTCCCAAGTCCCAAGTCCCAAGTCCCAATGACTAGACGGCGGGCCTTTGTTGGTCATGGGTTCCCTGCTCATTGCTCATTACCCATTACTAATGACTCATTGCTCACGATCGGACCGCTCGCTGCCTCCGCCTGCCTGTCGGCCGGCGGGGGGCGGCGTCTCACGAGGCCAGGGCGGGGTCGGGCGTCTGGTGCGTGCTGAAGGCGTGGTGGGCGCGGGGGTCGAGTTCGACGGCGTCGTCGTGGAGTTGCCGACGCAGCAGGGCGGTGTCGAGGTTGCGGAAGTCGCCAAGGTGCTCCCGGAGAAACTGCGCCGCGGCGGTGCCGGCGGCCTGGCCCATGCCGCAGCACGTGGGGGTCATGCGGTAGCTGCTCATGGCCACCTGGTCGCCGCTGATGCACTTGCCGGCGACGAGCACGTTCTTCAGGCCGCGCGGGATCATCGCACGAAGCGGGATGGCGTAGGGATGAACCTTCTGCCGCCAGCCGGTGTCGCCGGGGCGGGTGAGGCTGTGGAAGTCGATCTGGCAGGTGGCGACGGCGACGCCGTCGGGCGGGTCGATGTTCACGCCGGCCACGACGTCCTCGCCTCGGACGAAGGACTCACCGAGGATGCGCCGGCCCTCTCGGATGCCGATGCGTGCGCCGGACGCGACGAGGATGTGCCGGGGGCACTCGAACCGCTGCATGTAGTGCAGCACCCGGGCGATCTGTCGGCGGGCCTCGGCTTCGGCGCGGGCGAGTTGGAGCGGGTCGGTGGGGTCCAGCCCCATGACCTTGGTGGCGTTGCAATAGATGCGGCCGTCGGGCATCGGCGTGCCTGTGCCCAGGCCGGGAAGCTCGTCGCGGGCGTTGATCGGCTCGAGGCCCGGCGGCAGGTAGGGCGTCTGCTCACGGCCGGAGTCGGCCAGCGTGAACGTCAGGGTCATGTGCAAGGTTCGGCCGGTGTCCGGGTCCCCCTTCATGAACGGCGCGCCGGCCGCGGCGGCGAGGTCGCCTTCGCCGCTTGCGTCGATGAAAGCCTTGGCCGATGCATTGAGACGCTGGCCGCAGCCGGCCAGCTCGACCGACGTCACCGAGCCCGCGTCGGCTTGTGCCGACAGCAGTGTGGTGTGGTAGAGCACATCGACCCCGGCCTGATCCGCCATGCGCTGCCAGACGATTTTGAGGTACTCGCCGTTGAAGAACCGCCCGAACTTCGCGCCGTAGCGCTCCAGCTCGTCGCGCAGGTCGTCGAAGATGTTGCCCAGGCCCTTGAGTTTGGCGAACCACTCGTGCACGCCGCCGCTGGTGGAAATGCCGCCCAGGGCGTTGGCCTCTTCCACGATGAGCGTTCGTGCGCCGGCGCGGGCGGCGGCGACTCCCGCGGCGGCACCGGCGGTGCCGCCGCCGATCACCACCACGTCATACGCCAGAGCATGAGACGGCGTGGCCGACTGGACCAGCGAAGGGGGGTGATGGGTGACCATGGCGATGCGAGCTTTCTGGGTCTAAATGGATCAGTCCTGCGATGCCGCCTGCTCGACGACCTCCGGCGGGCAGATCAACACGGAAAAGATGCAGTGGGCCGGGCCGTTGGTCACCCGGACCAGAATGCGGTTGTACCCCTGTCGAAACAATACGCGGCGGAACCCCTCGCCCATGCTCCAGGGGCTCAGGCCTGTGTCATGCCAGACGACCACGTCGTTGATCCACACCTTGGCGGCGTCGTCGGAGGCGATCGCCAGGAGCATCTGCTTGTCCTGCTCGAAGTAGACCTCGGTGTAGGCGTACCACACCGCGCCACTTCGCACGTTCGGCGGCTGCACGCGCATCTGCTCGGTCTGCACGAACTGCCAGCGAAGCGTGCCGTCAAGGGGTCCGTCGGTATCGACGAACCCGTTGTAGTAGACGGCGTCAAGGTCCACGCCGGCTTCGGGCTCATGCACCGGCTCGTACTGCATGTCCGGCACGCGCCAGGGCCCGACGATGTACCAGGTGTTGAGGTAGAGCCAGCCCTGGCGGTCGGCCGCGGCGCTGAAGCGCTGGCCGGGCAATGCTCGGGCGAAGATGGTGCGGTCTTCCAGCACGATGCGCTCCTCGCCGGTGCGCTGCATGTCGGAGTCGTCGTCGGCGCGTTCGGCGTCGCGGAGCAGGTCGTCGGAGCCGTAGCCGCCCATCAGGCCGGTGAGATCGATCACCTGGCCGTCGCGGGCCATGCGGAGCATCTGACCGATGCGTGCTTCCTGATCGCGCATCGCCTGGCGGTCCTGGCCGCGTTCGGCGTGTCCCTCGGCGGAGCGGAGCGTCTGTTCGGACCGCAGCGTCATCTCCTGCATGACGCCGCGGGCCTGGTCGAGGGTCTGCCGCACCTGGTTGAGTTCACCGATGGTGGTCGGCGTCTGCCGCAGCGCTTCGGCCAGGTCGGGGCGATTCACTTCCGGCTTGGTAAGCTTCCCCATGGCGTCGGCGAAGCTGGTGCGCTGCTTCATCGCCAGGGCCGCGGCACGCAGCTCGGTGTTGGCCTGGTCGATCTGACGTTCGATCTCGCGGGCCGATTCATAGGCGTCGGCGGCCGACAGCGACTGCGGCGACGCCTGCACCGCCGCCGGCAGGGCGTCGGGGCCACGCGCGGTGCTTGTGTCATTGAGGTTCGCCATGTCCGGCTCGTTGACCAGACGGCCCGCGGTCTGCATCACCTGAAACGCGCGGGTCTCGGCACTGCGGGCTTCATGGTAGTCGGTGAACTTGCCGTCGTTGGCCATCGAAAGCAGCGTGCCGCGCACGTCGCGGGCGTGCTGCACCAGTTCACGGGCGGCCTGCGTGTCCAGCGGCGTATCGCGCAGCTTCCCGGCCAGTTCACGGATGGTGTCCGCCTGCTCGGACCGCTCCTGAACGATGGCAGCATCCGCGGGATCGACCACCGCGCCTTCGCGGGTTAGTGGCGTCATCATCTGCTGGAGCGTCTCGGCCTGGGCCAGCAGTTCCGCGGCCACCATGCGCTGCACGTCCTCGGCCGTGCGCTGTTGAATCTCGGCGAGGCGTTGCTGCCTCAGCTCATCGACGCGCTGGCGGTTTTCGATGAGGCGTTCAAGTCGCTTCGTCAGTTCGTCGCGCTGTCGCTGTTCCGCTTCCCGCTTGAGGCGCTCGGCATGCTCCTGCGTGAGCTGAAGCTGCTGGCGTCTTTCCTGTTCAAGCTCACGCCGCAACTGCTCGCGCTCGGCGACCTGCTCGGTGCGTTCCCGCTCCTGGGCCCGGCTGAAGGCCAGTTCGGTGATGCCCAGCGGATCGAACAGCAGCAAGGCGAGCAGAAACAGGCCGTGCACGGCCAGCGAGATCGTCCACGGCCCGACGAACCGGCGGATGCGACCAGCACGACGTTGATCAGTTGTAGTAGCGGTCATAGGTGCGAATCCCAATGTTCGACAACCCGCGGAACTGGCAGGCGTGCAGCACCTCGACGACGGACTCGATGGGCGTCGCGCGGTCGATGTCCAGCCGGATGCGGCGGTCCGGCGAAGTCGCCGCCAGATCGCCGAGGGTTGCCAGGAGCACCGATACCGTCGTCGGCTGGCCTTCGAAGAAGAATCTGCCTTCGGCATCCACGCCGATGACCACCTGCGCCGGCTCCGGCCGCAGCTTTACCGTCGCCTCGGACTCCGGAAGCTGGATTTCGATGTCCCGCTTGACCTCCCGCAGCATGGTCGAGACGAGGAAGAAGATCAGCAGCAGAAATACGCAGTCGATCAGCGGCGACATCGACACTTCGGTTTCGTCATCCACCCTGTTTCGCCGGCTCAGCCGCATGGTCATCGCCTCCGTCGGTCGTCGAGTTGGGTCGTGATGCGAACGGACACCTTGTCAAAGCCCTGCAACCGGCAGATGTCCACGGCATCGAGCAGTGTCTGAAACGGCGTGCCGCGCTGTGCGGCGATCTCCAGCGGTACGTCGAGCCCCTGTTCGGCGGCGACACCCTGCAGCATCGTTGCCAGGTCAGGAAACGGCGTGAACCGCACCTGGCCGAACTCGCCCAGTCCGGCCGCACGGAAGTACTCGCCCTGGCGATTTACCGCGATCACGACTGCGGAGCGCTGTGGCTGGTCCGACAGGCTCGAGGTCTGGTCGGGCAACTGCACAGGCACCTGGTGCTCCCACCGCTTGATCATGCTGGTGACCAGAAAGAAGATCAGCAGCAGAAAGACGCAGTCGATCAGCGGCGACATCGGCACTTCGATGCCCTGGGCTTTGCGTCGCTTGATCCGCACGAACTAGTCCTTTCGCGGCCTCGTATTGCCATCGGACGTCATTGCGCCGGCCCCTGCCCCGGCCCCCGCCCCCGCCTGTGCGAGTGCGGCACGAGGCGGAGCGACGGAAGCCTCAGCTTCCGATGACCGGCCGGCGGGCCTGCGCGACGCCTGCCGCGCCGCATCAGCCGTCGAGGGCGGGGCGTCCGCCTGAGCCGCCTCGGCCGCCGTCGCGCCCGGTCCATCGGTCAGCGGCTCGGCCTTGAGGTACATCGCGTTGAGGAGCCGATCGACTTCACGTTCCATGGCGATCGAATGGCCGTGGATTCGCCTGCGGAAGAAGTGGAACAGGATCAGCGACGGTATCGCCAGGATCAGGCCCACCGCCGTGGTGATCAGGGCTTTGGAGATCGACCCGGCCAGCATGGAAGCGCCGCCCTCGTCGCCGAACACCTCGACCAGCTTGAACGCCTCGATCATGCCGATCATCGTGCCCAACAGCCCCAGCAGCGGCGCCAGCGCGGCGATGACTGCCAGCGGATAGGTCTTCTCCTGCTGGTCGGCGACTTCCCGGCCGGCCAGGTCGCCGGCGCCGTCGGCGATCACGCGCATGTCGTTGTTGCGGTGGGTGATGATGTGGCTGATCACGTCCGACAGGATGCTGGGCTTCTTCCCGCACCATTGCACCGCCTTGGCATACTGCCTCTTCTGGACCATCGGCAGCACGGCCGCGACGAGGCCCGGCGGGCAGAAGCGGGCGCGACGAACCGAGATCGCCCGCTCGACCGCGAACGCGACCATCGCCACCGACAGCGCCGCCAGGGCGACCATCGTCAGCCCGCCCGAGGCCAGTTCCTCGACCCAGTTCACCTGCACCAGATCCACCTCGGCGGCAAACCCGTCGGCAGGCGGGGCTTCAAGGTCCTGGCCGTGTGCTGCCGGCGCGAGGGTTGCCCCGGCCGCGCCGGCAACCAACCATGCGGCGGTACAGAGTCGCGTTAACCAGGACTTCCCGAGGTTCATTCGTTGCATAACTCATTCCGGGGTAAGAGCGAGCCGGAGGGTGCCGTGACACGTAGCCCGGCGCGCGTCGCGCCAACATGCAGCGCTTCGTTACTCGAAGCGTACGGCCGGCCACTGATCGGGGTGGATGCCGTCGCCGAACCCTGGTGCCAGGCGGATGTATCCGTCGCGACCGTGGCCGTCGTTGTCATTGACCAGAAGGTTGAAGCGCACGCCGTCGCGCAGGTTCGCGGCGGTGAGGCCCAGCGCCTGCAGCGGCATGGCCAGATCGTAAACCAGCCCTTCGCCCGTTGGCTTCACCACAGCGCTTAGGTGTTGGGTCGGATCCTCCAGGCCGGCCGGAACCGACCAGGCGTGCAGCGTCGCTCCGCCGCCGCTGGAGGGTGCAGCGCCGAGTTCGAAATGGCCGGTTTGCCCCCGATGAGCCAGCACAAACTGGATGCTGTCGCCGTCGAAGATGCGATGCCCGTCATAGGGCTGATGAACGTGATCATCACGCACCTCCACCCGCAGCCGGAGGTTGTCGCCGTCCAACTGCAGCCAGGCGCGAGCGTTCAGGTCGTTCGGCCCGGACCAGACGCGGTGTTCATTGGCCGGGTCGTGCTGGAAGAACCCGACCACCTGCTCGATGTCGTCGAGCACGAAGTCCGGCCGACGGTCGGCCGGGTCGCCGGTGGGGATGCTGCGCGTCTGGCGGATCGGCAGCACCAGCCTCGCAAGCGATGCGCCGTCGTGCTTGACGTCCAGCATCACCTGATCCGCGTGCGGCACCAGCGCGTTCATGGCCGTGGTGACGCGCAGCGAAGACGGGCTCGGCGTCGTGCTGCCAAGCTGCACGTCGACCGGTTCGCCCGCCGATTCTCCAGCGATCAGCGGCTGCAGAACCAGCTTGGGCTGGTGATGCGTCGAGGCGGCGTTGAGTTGGATGTGGATCTCACCTGCGTTGCCGTCGGGCCGGCTGGCGACCGGGTCCATCGCCAGGCTCGGCCGCACCGCTTCGTCCTGGCCGTTGCGGATCACGATGAACGTCGGCCGGTTGGTCACCGGCACGACTGCTGCACGTACCCCGGCGGGCACGGGCAGACGGTTGCCCATCATGTCCCATCTTTCGACGCTTGCGCCCTCGGGCAGCGGCAGTTCCACCATCAGGTCCGAGGCGTCGCTCGCTTCGCGCCAGAGGACGAGCACCTGTTCCTGGGCGTTTCCGAACGCGAAACCCCACCGGCCAAGGCCCAGGTCGAGCTGGCCAAGGTTGGTCTTGCCGCGGAGGTGGCGCACGACTTCGTTGAACGCGACGTAGTGCGGGCGGGGAAGCAGTTCCGCGCCGATCAGGGCACCCCAGCTGTCCGCGTCGTGCCGATGCGAGGCGCGGTGCATGTGGAACCAGTTGTACGCCGCCGCCCCGCGGTCCTTGGCGAACGTGATCTTCTTGACGAGCGACTCGGCCTGGTAGTGGACACCCCGGCCGTCGTTGATCGACGTTTCGTTGAGCCACAGCGGCCGAGTTTCCGTGAGGTGTTCACGCAGCCGCGTCAGCGGGCCGTCGACGGCGGCCGCGAAGCCGGCGAAGTCGCCGTGCTCGTGGTGGGCGTGGTAGTCGAAGGACGCCTGTGCGTCGCGGATGGTGCGAAGCTGCATGTCCGGGTTGTGGTTCTGCCCGCCGTGGGGGCGGATGGTGGCGAAGCCCGAGGTCAGGATCTGGAAGTCCGGGTCGACCGACTTGAACTCCTCGTACGCCACCCGCTGCATCATCAGGTATTCGTCGGTGGTGCCTTTGAAGAAGCCGTACAGGTCCGCCTCATTCCACGTCTCCCAGTAGCGGACACGACCCTGGTACCGCTCGGCCAGCGCTCGTGCGTAGGCACGCCAGGCGTCCTCCCGCGGCGGATAGGTGCCCGCGGGCCAGTTGGTGTTGGGCAGCTTCTGGCGGTACTGCGGCTTGATCGCCCAGCCGGGCGTGTACCCCATGCCTGCCTGCATGATGATGCCGAAACGCTCGGCCCGATCGACCAAGGCGTCGAACCGTTTCCAGTCGAATTCGCCTTCACGCTGCTCGGTATCCGGCCAACCCATGCCGTCGCGCGACCAGTCCACGCCCACCAGCACACCCGCCGCGGCGGTGGCGTCATTGGTGAGCGTTTCGGTGAAGCCGTAGAGCATGTCGTCGCCCACTTCGCCTTGTCGCATGCCGACCGGGTCGAAGTAGACCAGCGTCATGTTGCGCCGCTCAGCAGCCGCGTCCTGCGCTTCGTTGACGAGCGAGAACGTCACGTCGAACCATCCGCGACGCTCGAACTGGGGATTGAACGGCACATCCGCCGAGCCGCCTGCGGGCAGTTCCACCAGCTCGCCGGTCCACTGTTGCACGTGTCCGTCGAACGCCGTCATGGTCGCCCGCGGGTGCAGGCGCAGCGGACCGCCGCTCTTGTTGGCCAGCCGGAGCATCGCCTTGTCTTCATCGCCCACGGTGACCGCGGGGAACGGGTGGTTGGAGCGGAAGCCCACCTCGACCTGTTTGAGATCAGCCGGTGCCTGCGGAGCGTCGGCCGCCTGG
The DNA here is from genome assembly GCA_050329715.1 of Phycisphaerae bacterium. Classification (GTDB taxonomy): domain Bacteria; phylum Planctomycetota; class Phycisphaerae; order Tepidisphaerales; family Tepidisphaeraceae; genus DAIOTR01. The sequence goes on along the minus strand of JBHJOM010000119.1, from coordinate 11,489 downwards.
GCCTGGGCCTTCCCGGCACCCCAGTTGGCGCCGGTATAGAGAAGGTCCAGTCGGTTGAGCATGTAGGCGCGGTGGACGCCGGCGACGTTCTGACGGACGGCGCGGAGTTCTAGGCCGTGCGCGGTCGCCGGCTTGCGATCAAAGAGGTACTCGCCCGCGGTGGCGGCGGCGGGGCCGAGCTTGTCGAGCGTGCCCACGTGCATGTCGTACGTGCCGTCACCGTTGGTATCGACGTGCAGTTCGATCTCACGCGGATAGTAGTTGTGATGCGGATCCGAGTTGCCAAGGCGAACCCCGCCGAGGGTGGTCAACGGCTCGGGGAAGCGGAGAAACAGCGACCACTGCCGGCCGGCCGTCCCGCCGACGGGCGTCATGAACGTGTCGTCCTTGCCGTCGAGCAGGGCTTCGGGCCCGCGGTCGAAGTCGATGTTGCCTTTGATCGTCGTCCCCGCCGGAACCGGCCCGGCGGCGTAGTTCACCTTATCCTTCGCAGCTGCGGGCGCAGACGGAATCATGCAAAAGTAGAGAAACGCAAGGACGATCGGGAGGGATGATCTCATGGGCAAAGCTCCGGTGTCTGTCGTGGTGCTCGGGGGATCGCGCTCGTGGCAAGGCAGATGCCTTCGCCTGGGCGTCGGAATCAGGGGCGGTGCTGATTCTGGAACACGCCCAGCCGTGTCTGGCCGGCCGGAATGATCGTTCCGTCGCGCATCCTCACGTCGGCACCCCACCACCCCATGGCATGAGGCGGCCGCATCGAGTTATCGACGTGGCCATCAAAGTATGCCCAGTTCTGAGTGTAGTTTGGATGCCAGTAGGTTGACGCACCTCCCCACCCGTAGGTCGCCGCTCCAAGGAGCAGGCCCTCCGTCGCCTTATGTACGTTGGATGCATCGCCTGACTGCTGCTCGGTGAAGAGGACGACCTCAGTCGCCCGTGACACCCTTTCGAGCCGGATAAACCCGGAGAGCCTGGCTTCCAGAGTCTGCGGGCCATTGAGGTCAAAGGTCATGGGTATCACGAATGGCGTGGCGTAAGAGGTGGACCTCGAGTTTATCGCCCAGTTAGGAACACCCGTGCGATTCTCGAGCCACGGATCGGCCGGGCACCATAGTGCCGGCGCAGTGAAATAGGGCTTGATCGCATTCGTCCAGATCGGGTTTCCGCTCGCATGTCTTACGGGCGCGACATTGCGGTGGTCCACCGCATAAAGCAGGTAAGCCGCCGCCAGTTGTCGGGCGTTCGACTGGCAGACCACCTGAAGCGTAGCCGCACGCGCGCCGCGGAGGGCGGGCAGCAGCACTGCAATGAGAACCGCGATGATGCTGATCACCACGAGAAGCTCTACGAGCGTGAAGGCTCTGGTTTTCGACATGATGCACCTCGACGGCGATGAGTTGGTCATTCTACAAAACATCGAAAGCGTCGGATCGCCGGCAGGCGACCCGACGCGAGATGACGTCTATAGAACACGGCGTCGGCCGAGGATGCACAGGGTTCCCAGCCCAAGCAGGCCGAGCGACGCGGGCTCGGGAATCAGGGTGAGGTCACCGGTGGCGGTGGAGAACTGCCAGTCGCCGCTGGTGTAGAGCCCGCCGCCGGCATCGGCGAACGTGGTGTCGTCGAGGAACGCCAGGCCGAACGTGCCGCCGAACGACTCGTCGAGCGTGGCGACGTTGACGAGGTTCCACGTACCGACCGTGTCGGTGTCGGTAAGCGAATCGATGTCCAGGCGGAACAGGCCGTCGAGCGTTACTGCACCGACGCCGAGGATGCTGTTGCTGACGCCGCCGTCTTCGACATCGAAGCGGAGTTCGCCGGCGCTGGCGGGGGTTAGCCCGCCGGCGTTGACAGTGGTGTCGCCGGTGTACGTGTTTATACCGGAGAGGGTAAGAACGCCGTCGCCGGTCTTGGTCAGCGAGCCGATCTGGCCGGCAAAGTCGCTGATCACGCCGGTAAACGTTCCGTCGACGGTTTGGTTGATGGTCACGGTCGAATCGACGCCGGTCTCACCGAGGACGATCTGCCGCGTGCCGCCGCCGGAACCGATCAGGGAGCCGATCGAGGGTGCGGCCGTCCTGAGGTTGACCCTGGCTGTGCCGTTACTGTTACCAAAGTTGATCGGGCCGGTGCCAAGTGCGTTGTCGTGGTTGGCGTTGACGGTTCCGCTCCCGCCGAAGAGATTGTTGAACAGGATTCCGCCGGTGAAGCTGTTATCGCCGCCGAGATTCAGGACCTCGCCGCCGCCGCGGTTAAAGCGGAAACGGAGGTCACCACTGACGGTACCGTCGACATCGTGGGTCTGCCCACCGAAGCCGAACCGTACATCCGCCGTGCCTGCTGCCGAGGACGTGAGTGTGCTGCCGGCGGCCGTGGCAAGGCGACGGAAGCCGTCATTGGCATTGGAGACGCCCAGATAATTCCCCTGCAGATCCAGGGTGCCGTTGGCACCGATGCTGACGACGCCACTCGACTGGGCGTTGACGGTGCCGGTGAACTGGAGCGTACCGTTCTGAACTTCGAGCGTATTCGCACCGAAGCCGCCGGGCAGCGTGCCCGAGAAGCCGAGGGTCCCGATGCCCTGCTTGACGACCACGATCCGCTGGCTCGTGATCGTTCCGCTCCAGGCCTGGGCCGTGTCGTTGTTGATCGTCAAGCTGCGGGTGGTTCCGCTGGTGTTGGTGATGGTCGCCGACTCGCCTGAGATGCCGGTAACGGCCAGGTTGTTCGCGGTGTTGTCCGTGAAGTCCCTCAGGTCGATCGTGTAACCGCTGACACCGAAGTTGAGCGTGCCGACGGAGATCGTGGCGTTGTTGCCGCCGAGGCGAACGTTGCCCGCAGTGCCGGTAAAGGTGGCATCCTCGCCGTTGGTCCAGGCCACGTTCGTGGCGCCGTCCCACCAGACGTTGTCGGCGCCCGAAGCCTTCCACTCGGTCGCCTCACTGCCGGTCGAGCCGCCGGCGGCGCCGCCGGTGATGCCCGGGTCCCAGGACAGGGGTGCCGCTGCGGCATGCCCCGCACCCATGGCCCCCGCCAGACAAGCTGCTGAAAAAAGTCGATGCATCCTAGCCTCCTACATTCAAGAAAAGAGATTCACGAGTCGTCGCCTGCGGCCACGCCGGCCGGCAGGACCAGGCGCGGCCTGACCACCTCCACGGCGGTCGGGCCGCCCGAACTATCAGGTTCCATCAATATTGAGACGAGCTTCCGGCCGATGGCCATGTTGTCCTTGTCCACCGTCGCAAACGGAACCGTGTCCTCGAACGCACGCTCGGGCAGTTCGCTCCAGAAGTTGTCGTAGCCGGCGATCAGCACGTCCTTCTGCGGCACGAGGCCGAGCTTCCGAAGGGCGGCGGCGGCGATGCACACCTGCGCGTCCGACGCCGTGAGCAGGGCGTCGATCCCGCCGAAGCGCCGGTGGTGATCCACCAGGTAGCCGAGCATTTGCATCACTGCGACCTCAAACCGCTCCGGGTCGCCCGTGTTTTCAATCATCGGGCCCGTGAGGATCGGCTCGATCGGCTGCAGGCCGGCCTCGGCCATCGCCCGCTGGTACCCCTCGATCCGCCGACGCACCCAGTACTGCCGATCCTCCGCCCTGGGCAGGAGGTAAACGATCCTCGACCGGCCACGCTCGATGATCAGCCGTGTGAGCATCGCAGCCCCAGCGGCATGGTCCGACACCACCCGGCGAAGGTGCTCGGTGCCGGGCGGGTCACCCTCGGCCACCAGCGGCAGGCCGACGGCCCGGAACCGGCGGATCACCTCCATCACCTGCGGGTTCCGATAGGCACCCGAGCAGACCACGATGCCACGCGGCGGCTGGGCCAATAGCTCTTCAACGGCCTGCGGCAATACAAGGGCCTCGGCGTGCAGGACCAACGCATTGAGCCGGAACTCACGGGCCTGCTGCATCGCGCCGACTTCAACAAAGCTTTCCCAACCCGGAGCCCGATGCGACGTGCCGCTTTCGCGCCTCAACGCGAGGATGCCCACCGTCCCTGACAGCAAGCCCTGCGGCACCGGCGGAAGGCTGCGAACCCGGCGGCGGTAGCCCTCCTGGCTGATTACCCCCTCTTCCTCGAGCTGCTGCAGCGCCGCCCGGAGCGTGTTGCGAGCCACCCCGATGGACTCGGCCAGCTTGCGCTCGGCAGGCAGGACGTCACCGATCGAGAACCCTCCCGTCCGCACACGCTGACGCAGCAAAGCGGCAACTTGCGTCGTCGCAGGTGCTCGAAACGGGTCACTGGTGGGCAAAATAGCCATTGGTCTACGATTGATACCACACTGCATTCCAATATTCAACCGGCAACACGACATCAGTCGGCAATTTTGGTTTTCCAAATGAACCAAATTACGGACGGCCGTGCCACCTCCTCTTTCATCTGCCGCTTGTTCAGCCGGCCGGGGCCGGCATGCCAACACTGCCCCGCCTCGGTGGGTGCGGCATCAACAACGGCCTGAAGCGCGTGGCGGCGGTCAGCATCGACCTCCGGCAGGCGGCCCCGCCGGCGTTCGGGTACACTCGGGCTCGCCCGGTCGGGCAGAAGGGGAGCCATGCATCACGCCGCACCCGCCGAATCTTCCGCAGAGCCGCCCGAAGTCCCGCCCGCAGGCCCGCCCGCCGGGCCGAAGGGTGAGGCCGCTCAAAACCTCGACGCCGAGGAGTTCGTCTGCCTGCACTGCGGGTATGACCTCCGCGGCATCACGTCCGACCGCTGCCCGGAGTGTGGGCTGGCGTTCGACCGGGCCGCGGGGGCGCAGCCGCGGATTCCGTGGGAGCACCGCATTCGCCTGGGCCGGGTGCGGGCGTTCGCGGCCACGGCGCTGGCCGTGCTCCGCCGCCCGGGGCGGTTGGGCGTGGAGGTGACGCGGCCGGTGGACTACAGGGGCGCGCGGTATTTTCATCTCATCTGCGTGGCCGTCGCGACGCTGGCCGTGACGCTGCCGGCGGCGGGGGCGTTTGTGATACAGATGCACGAGACGTGGGAAGATTCCGGCCGGTACGCCGCGGCCGCCGCGTGGGACGTGGCGACGCTCGCGGTGCCGGCGGTCTTCGGGCTGTTCGTGGGGCTGCTGCTTGCGACGGGGCTGCCCAGCTACTTCTTCCACGGCACCGGGCGGGCGGTGGAGGCGGAGAACCGCGCGGTGGCCGTGAGCTACTACGCCAGCGGTGCCCTGCTGCCGACGGCGCTGCTTCCGCCGCTGGCGGGTCTGTTCGCGTGGCTGGTTGCCGACGACCCGGGCCGTGCGCCCGTGAGCGTGCTGGAACCGTTCTTCCTGGTCGGCGTGCTGACGCTGACGATGGCGATCTACAGCCTGCTGAAGCTGGTCGCGACGCCATGGTTCATGGTCCGCCGGGCGACGTCACCGGGGCTGTTGCGGGGGCTGGCGTACTGGCTGGTGGTGCCGGCGGGGCAGGTGGTGTTGATCATCATGTCGGTGGTCGTTTGCGTGGCTACGGTGTTTTACCTGTCGGTGGTATTCGTCTCGGTGTTCGCCTGACGCGCGGTGAGGTGGAGCACGAGGCCGAGGTTGCCGCCGAACTGCCGTTCAAAGAGGGTGCTCGTAGCGGGCCCGCCGGTGTCCACCTCGCCGGGGCCGACGGAGTAGATGACCGGGACGCCGCCGGGCGGGAGCGTGTACTTCAGCGGCCGGCGCGCGTCGAACGGGTCTTGCGGAACGGCGGGCAGGTAGGCTGGCACGAGCGCGGGCAGGTCGGCTGGCCAGCGGCCGTGGTTGTTGCGGTAGAGGCCGACGGCGATCGCCGTGCGGACGACGGCTCGGGTCGCTTCGTTCTGCTCGACATACGGACGTTCGACGTAGTCGTAAGCATGAGCCAACGGGAGCGGGCGGGCGGCCATGTTTACGAAACCGCGTGCCCGCCCTACGGCTGCTCCGGGCGCGGGCGTGGGCGCACCGTCGAGGCCGACGTGCCAGCGGAGGAGCCGAACCGTCTCGAGGTCGAGGGCGGCCTGCACCTGTGGCATTGCATAGACCCTGAACCATCGCCGGTTTAGACGAATGTCGGTCAGCATTGCGGTCCGCGTTCCTGCGGCCACTTCCTGCGGCGTCACCATCGGCCCCTCGCCGAGCTGTGCGACGGCCTGCTCGAACCATGCCCGCTCTTGTGCCGTCAACGGCACGGGCTCGGCTTCGTAGAGGCGGTAGGCCGCAACCTCCATGAGCCGCTGGAGCACGGGGGTGTTGAGAAATGACGAGAGGAAAAACGAGTACGAGCCGGGTTCGATCCTGGCGACCCGCCGGGAGAATCGCTCGGCCGCCAGTGCCGTTTCAACGCCCGCGGCGAACCGCCCTTCGTGAGCCTCGAGAAGCGCCGCGTAACTGAGTCTCTCACATAGTATCCGGATGAAGCGAATCGTCGGGTCGAAAGGCCTTGCAGAATCCCCGAAGGGCCTTCCGAAATCGATCTGCTCCCGACCCTGCGACTCGTGCAGGTCCGGCCAGTTTTCCCGTACCCACGCCTGAAGCGGTTTGATTTTCTCGACCTCCGAAGACGAAAGCGGCAGCGTGCCGCGCGGCGTGTCGTACCACGTTGATTCCATGCCGGGGTACTGGTTCAGCCGCCCCAACGCCCGCTCCAGCGGCACGACGGCGTTCAACTCCTCCGGCACCGTCCGGCCGAAAGGCGTCGCCGGGTCGATCATTCGGCCCTCGGCCACGTACGCCGCGACCGTCCGCTCCAGTTTCCACGCCGCGTAGTGGTGCCAACCGAACCAGACCCCGGCCATCGCGGCCGCCCACAGCACGAATGCCGCGGCCAGCCGTTTGAGCCACCAGAAACGCACGGGGATCGCTTTGCTCGTCAACTCAGCCATGGTGCGTCTCCTCGGGTATGCCCGACGGCAGCAGGCACCCCAAATGCACCTCCGCGTGGCGGATGTGCAGCAGTTTCCACTCGTCGTGCGTCATCGGGCCGAAGGCCGGGTTGGGTTCTTCCGGCGGGGCGGCCAGCAGGCGGGCGGCGGCTTTCTCGTACCGCACCAGGCCCTGGGCCGTGGGCATGTCGTCGGTGCCGTAGGAGCCGCCGGGCACGCCGGGGAGCTTGAAATTCGGCGGGCTGGGGTTGTGCAGGATGCGCTTTTTCATCAGCCGGGCGACGAGGCGCAGCCACAGCGGCGGCCGCGGCTCCAGGTCGTCGTACGGCGCATCGATCCACCAGGCCAGGTGCCCCAGGATCTGCCCGCACGTCCAGTTGCCCGCGCGGTGCAGCGTGCCGGCTTCGTCTGCCGCGGCGCACCGCCGTGCCTCGGCCAGCGCATCGTCCATGCAGGCAAACCGCAATGCGCGGCGTACCGGCGAAGACCCGGCCGGCAAAGAGTCGGGCGGCGTAGGTTCGGTCGACATGGAATGAGTATAAACCGCCGGCGACACAACAGCATGCCGCCTGATACCTCCGTGCCCCCGTAGGGCCGTACCATGGGCGTCCCGCCCATCAAATGAACCAGATGGGCGGGACGCCCATGCCACGCCAGGAACAGCCGTCGTCCGGCCCACGTCCACCCCTCGCCACGACGGATACGAGGCTTGCCCGGCCCGCACCCCCCTCGCGTGACGCTACCGCTTGAGCACCGGGTACCGCAGGTGCGTGACGCCGACGCCGGCAGTCACCGTCGGGGTGCCCAGGGCAGGCGGCGGGGGTGGTGGGGGCGGCGGGGCGGCCAGATCCTCGAACAGCCGCACGCCCGAACCCAGGAAGACGGCCGCCAGGTCGATGTGCAGTTCGTCCAGCAGCCCGGCCGCCAGCAACTGCCGGATCGTCGCCGGCCCGTGCACCCCGACGCATTTTCCGCCGGCCGCGGCCTTCGCCCGCTTCACGGCGCTCTCGATGCCGTCCGTCACGAAATGCACGTCGGAGTCCGCCCCCACCCCCACCCCCGCCGGCGGCCAATCTGGCGGGACCGCGTGCGTGAGGACGAACGCCGGCCCCCACGCGTGCCGCCCGCCCCAGCCGCCGGCGACCTCGAACGTCCGCCGGCCGGTGAGTACCGCCCCCAACTCCCCCCAGAGGCCTTTCAGGTGAGCGGCACTGGCCGCTGACACTCGGAACGTCATCGGACTCGCGCCGCCGGCGTGAAACGCGACGTCGCCGGAGTGGAAGTACCACCGAAACACCTCCGTCACCCGGTCGCCGGGGCCGGCGACGAACCCGTCGAGCGAGACGGACATGACGGCGATGAGCTTGGACATGCACTGCCTTTCGTACCGCTCAAGCAGCGGGCAAACCACCCACCGCTGCAACCGCCCCCGGCCGATGCGTGCGCGGCCGACGCGATCACCCCGCCCGCCGCCTATGGCTTGCGTGACACGGGTTATGCAGCGGTTGTCGATTGGTGACAACTCTTTCCCCGAAACGGCCCAGCAAAACCCCCGCAACGCCTCCGCGCCGCCCCCGTACGCGTGCCACGCCCCCGTCCTCCGCCCGCCGCCGCCTGCCGCCGCCTGCCGTCCTTGCCGGCTACGCCGCCTGTTTCGTCGCCTCGGCAGGGCCCGCTCCCGAAAGGGCGTCGCTCTGGACCATCGTGTCGACGGGGCTTGACCACGGGCCCGGGCCGCGGGTGTTGTAGTAGCGGGCCCAGTACCGCACCGGCTTGCCGGCCTCGGCCGCCTCGTGGCGGACGACGCAGCGGGGCCTGCCGCCGAAGTAGACCGTCCGGGCCGACGCCGGCCGCAGCGTCTGTGCGATCTCCCGCCGTCCCACCGCCGCCACCACCTCTACGCCGTCCGCCTCGGCCGGCTTTCCCGAGCCCGGCCCGCCGCCGAGGCGCACCAGCCGCATCTCGGCCGTCAGTTGCCGCACCCTACCCAGCACGATCGTCGGCGCCGCCGTCAGCTCCGGGGCGAACGCCCGCCGCTTGCGCGGCACCGCCAGCCCCAGTTCCCCGCGCATCGGGTCGGTGCAGCCGGGGCTGATCTGCACCTGCTCGACCAGCCCGCGGATGCTGCCGGCCAGCGCCGCCCGCGCCTCTTCCAGCGACCGGGTAGCGGCCCGCGCCGCGTTGACGGCCCGCAATCGCTCGAACCGCGCCCGATCGAACGCCGCGGCCGCGGCCTGCAGCGCCGCGATCTCCTCGGGCGAAAGCCCCAGGTCCGGGGCGTACCCCGGCAGCTTCGCGGCCAGGTTGTCGGCAAAAGCCCCCAGCGGGGCGTCGGCGTCGGGCAGGTAGCTGGCGTGTCGCATGGTCGGGCGGGGTTGGCGTTAAGGCGGATCGGTAATGGTTGATGCGTCATGAATCATGAGTAATGAATGACAAGTAATGAGTCATGAGTAATGAGGCTCTTCGGAGCGTCGGTCGGGGAGGACGGCGTCTTGGCCAACGGCCCTCTGCAGGTTCAGTTTGCCGGCCCGGCGTCCACTTCTACGATCAGTCCATGACGCATTACCTATTACCCATTGCTCATTAATCACTGCTCATGACGCATTGCTCATCAATCATGTCGGCCAGCCCCGCGACCGACTTGCGTCCGAACGCACGTCCCATACGAACGCCCGCGGGCGGCTGGCGTACGCACGGCCGTCACACCCGAACGCACGGGAGCCGCTCCCGTGCGTTCGGCCGCCGCGCCCGTGCCTACGCCGACGCCACCCGTGCCCCCGGCCGCGCCACCCGTGCGTACGCCGAAGAGGCCCGTGTGCAAGCCGACAACGGCCGAATCCCCACCCGCCGGCCCCATGATCGCCCGCCGTCGGCGGCCTGCCCCAGATCGCCGACGCCGCCCGCCGCCGGCGTCACGCGCGTCGTCTCGGGGGGCTCTGCCCCCAAACCCCCCGCCTTGTTCCTCGCCGGTCGGGGGTCCGGCATTGAAAGAAATTTGGTCGAGGTCGGAAACTAGGCGTGTTGATGGGCGACCTCCGGCTCCGCTTTCCCGATAAGGCGGTAACGTGTCCTGCCCCGCTGAACGCATGCCCATGCGATCAGCACATCTGACGATCTTTCTGCTTCGATGAGCCGATCAACAACTTCCTCAACACCGTCCTGTGAATGCCCTTCCGGACGGGCAAGATGCACAAGGATGCCCAGAGGCGGAGCGCTGCTCCGCAGCTTCTCTTCGTCCGCCAACAGGTGAGTCACATCGTAGTTCAGCCCGACCTCAACGGCACATGCTGCTGCGATTCGACCAGCAGAAAAGTCAAGGCGGTTGGGTCGTTGCTCGTTGACTGACGGCGAGAGCACGGCAAGGTCGAAGTTACCCCGGCCCCTCATTCCGGCTCGGGCGAATGTCTCTGGCCACTCCTTGTGCACCAACCTCGATTTGAAGTCACCGCCTTCAAGTGGCTCAGGGAACTGACTCAGAAGGGCGTTGTAAAGGTCGCAGTGGATGGAGTGTTCGACGCGATGAAGGTAAGGATCCTTGACGAAGCTCACTACAACGTTGTTGATCGTCGCTATGAGCTTCTCTCGATTGCTCCGCACCCACTCCGCATCCGGCTCGATAAGCCGAGGAGATACTCGCAGTCCACTGGCCTCCACGATAAGGCAGTCGCCGCAGCGATCATTCAGATATGAATGCAAGGCATCAACCGACGAGAAGTTGTACCCCTGCAGTAGGGGCCCGTTGACGAAGAGGTCGCGATCAGTAATCCGGAATTTAGGGTCGTAGATCCTTTCGTTCCCAGATGCCGATACATTCACCGTCTGCGTCTGCCTGCCGGCACAAACCGATATGCGGCGACCCCCAATATAGAATGCCATCAACCACCTCCGTTCTCCATTTTTCTGCCCAGTGACGCTGAAGGCGAACCCTTGGTCGTTCACACTACATGTGCGCGATGATCGCCTTCCCGAACCCCGAGCAGCTCACCAGCTTTGCCCCTTCCATCAGGCGTTCGAAGTCGTAGGTGACCGTCTTCGCCCCGATCGCCCCTTCGATCCCCTTGATGATCAGGTCGGCCGGCTCGCGGCAGCCGGTTCACGCGGCGTACCCTCGGATGACCAGGTCGCTCGTGGCTGCGACTGCGTGCCCCTCCTTCAGGAGCGAGGCGGTGACCTCTTCGGACACGTAGGCCTCGCCGCAATTCTCGCAGACGGCGGCCGGAACGTCGTGCGTCACGACGGTGGTTCCCTCTCGCTGCAGCACCACGGTCGTGGTTCCGGGGCGGGTCTGGCCGGACTTGCAGATGACGCAGGTCATTGCTGGCTCCTTTTGTCGAACGTGTCGTTCCACAACGCGGGGTCGGGTTCGTACACCGTAATGATAATCACCTCGTCACTGCCCGGCACGTCGGCCGCCACGACATGCAACGGCCGGCCTCCGGCGAAACCGAGGATCAGGCGCGACGGGTAGGGCGTGTCGTCCGGGTAGGCCCTGATCGTCCGGCCGATTTCCACGACCACGCGGACGTCCGCCTCGCCGATGCGGCGGGCGAACATCCGCTGGACCGCGTGAACCCGGAACGTGAGCCGCATCGGAGGAGCCTACATGTGCGCGATGATCGCCTTCCCGAACCCCGAGCAGCTCACCAGCTT
>JBHJOM010000118.1:0-22949 GCA_050329715.1 Phycisphaerae bacterium | reverse complement strand
CCGGGCCGCCTCGGTCCGAACCGCCGCGGTCCGCGCCGCCGCGCTGCCCCGGGCCGGAGCCCGGCGTTGGTACCGGTGCGGCCTGGGCACCCTCGGTCGCCAGGACGTCGCCGCCTGCGGCATCGGCCGGGTTGGCTCCGCCCTCGTTCTGCTCGGCCGCCTCGGCGCGTGCCGTCGACTGCTCGGGCAGGTCGCCGGGCGTCTGGCCCTGCGTGGCGGTGGTGTCCGGTGCTGCGGGGGTCGTCTCGTTGTCTTCTGCCATGAAGTCCTCTGGCCATCCTCACCCACGAAGGGCTCCGGCCGATAAAGCTCACTAATCGCTAATCGCTAATCGCTAATCACTAAACGCCAATGCCCACTGCCCACCTCAAAACTCGAGGCCGGCTTCACGGGCGGCTTCGGCGACGGCCTTGATGCGGCCGTGGTACTTTCGCCCGCCGCGGTCGAACGCGACCTGCTTGATACCCGCCGCCAAAGCCTTCTCGGCCGCGGCCTTGCCCACGGCCTGGGCCGCAGCGACGTTCGCGCCGTGCTTGGCCTCGTCGGCGACGCCGGCCATCAGCGAGTTGGCGCTGACCAGCGTCTTGCCGTCGTAGTCGTCGACGATCTGCACGTAGATATGCTTCGCCGAGCGAAACACGCTCAGCCGAGGCCGCTCGTGCGTACCGAAGAGGTTCTTTCGAACCGACCGCTTGCGGCGTAGGAGCCGTGCGTCTTTTTCTTTGTTCTTGTCCATTGTGCTTGCTCACCCTTCAGGGCCGACGCCAACGCTCGCGTGTCGAAGTTCGTCAGGCCAGTGATGCGTCCGTTTGCGAGAAAGAGCCCGGCACACCTTCAGGCGGCCGGGCGGTTGTTCCTTGTTACTTGGCGCCGAAGGCCTTGCCCGGCTTGATCTTCACGTACTCACCCTCGTACCGAATGCCCTTGCCCTTGTAGGGCTCGGGCTTGCGGGTGGCACGGACGGCGGCGGCAAACTGCCCGACACGCTGCTTGTCGATGCCTTCGACGTGGATCTTGTTGTTGCCTTCCAGCGTCACCTTCACGTCATCCGGGATCGCCACGGTGATCTGGTTAGCGAAGCCGACGGACAGCACCAGGGCCTTGCCCTTCTGCTCCGCCTTGTAGCCGACGCCCTGGATCTCCAGGGTCTTCTTGTAGCCGGTGGTCACGCCCAGGACGTGGTTGGCGATGAGCGACCGGTACGTGCCGTGAAGCGCCTTGGCCTCGCGCTCGTCATTCGGGCGGCCGACGCTGATCTCGTTGGTTTCGGCGTTGTGCTCGGCCGTAATGCCGCCGGTGAGCGGCACGCTGAGCTTGCCCTTGGGCCCTTCGAGCGTGACGGCGTCCGAGGACGTCTGCACCTTGACGCCGGCGGGGACGGATACGGGTTTCTTTCCAATTCGACTCATGGCTTGCTCGTCGTAGGTCGTGGTAGTCGGGTCGGTCGGGGTCTTCGTCGGGTCGGCATTCTCAGCTCACGCTGCACAGCAGTTCGCCGCCGACGTTCTCCTGGCGGGCGCGGCGGTCCGAGAGCACACCCTTGGACGTGCTGACGACGGCGATGCCCAGGCCGTTGAGAATGTTCGGCAGGGTCGTCGCGCCGGAGTAGACACGTCGGCCGGGCTTGCTGATTCGCTTGATCTCGTGGATGACCTTCTCGCCGGCGAGCGTGTACTTCAGGGAGACGCGCAGGTGCCCCTGAACGGCGTCCTCGACGACTTCGAAGCCGTCGATGTAGCCTTCTTCCTTCAGAACGTGTGCGATACCCCGGCAGATTTTGCTGTTGGGAATCTGCACCATGCGCCGGCCGACGCGATTGGCGTTACGGATCCGGGTCAGCATGTCGGCGATCGGGTCTTGCATGCTCATGAGCGTCTATCTCTCCGTGGGGCACTCGCCCCAACCTTCGGGGCACTTGGCCCCATCCTTCGGCCTTGGCCTGTTGCCAGCAGACGGTTGAAACCCGTCCGTCGTGACGGGAAATCCGTCGTTGAACTACCAGCTCGCCTTTTTCAGTCCCGGGATCATGCCCTGGTGGGCAAGCTCGCGGAGCATCAGGCGGCTGACTTTGAACTTGCGCAGAACACCCCGGCTTCGGCCGGTGAGTTCACAACGGCGGTTGCTGCGCGTCGGGCTCGAGTCCCGCGGCAGCCGGGCCAGTTCGGCGAGGTTGCCTTCCGCCTTCAACTGGCGGCGCTTTTCGGCGAACTTGGCGACGAGCGCTTCGCGTTTCTTCTGCTTGGCGATCCAGGCTTTAGTGGCCATGCTTGCTTCCTTATTGAACCTTACTTCTTCGTGTCGTCACGGAACGGAAAACCGAAACCGTCGAGCAGCGCACGACCCTCGTCGGCGTTGCGGGCCGTGCTGACGATCGTGATGTTCATGCCCTGCGGCGAGGTGATCCCCGCCGGGTCGATCTCCGGGAACACCGACTGCTCGGCGAAACCGAAATTATAGTTCCCGAACTTGTCGAACCCCTTGGGCGAAAGCCCGCGGAAGTCCTTCACACGCGGGATGGCCAGCGTGATGACACGGTCCAGGAACTCGTACATCCGCACGCCACGCAGCGTCACCTTCAGACCCGTCTCCTGGCCTTCGCGGACCTTGAACTGCGCGACCGACTTCTTGGCCCGGCAGCGGACCGGCTTCTGCCCGACGATCAGGCTCAGGTCCCGCTCGGCGTGCTCGATGTGCTGCTTGTTGCCGGCGGTCACCGGCTTGCCGACGCCCATCGACACCACGATCTTCTCGAGCCGCGGGATCGCCAGTGCGTTCTTGTAGCCGAACCGCTGGGAAAGCTGCGGCGCGATCTGTTCGCGGTAGTGCGCGATCAGACGGGGCGCACGCGGTTTCGTCGCGGTGGCGTTGCCGTTGGAATTTGCCGTTTCGTCTGCCATGTCTGCCTCGTCTGGCGGCGACCGCGAGGTCGCCCGCTGAGATTAAACCTTGCCCAGGCTTGTGCCGCTCTTCACCGCCACGCGGTGCTTCACGCCGTCACGCATTTCAAAGCGGACGCGGGTGACCTTGTTCGTTTCCGGGTCCAGGAGCATCACGTTGCTCACGTGGATCGGGCCGTCCTTCTGGATTCGGCCGCCCTGCGGGCTCGTCCGGCTCGGCTTCACGTTACGCCACTGGCGGTTCACGCCCTCGACGACCAGCCGGACCTCGTCCGTCTCCTTCGAGGAGAGAACCTTGAGCACCGTGCCGGTGCGGCCTTTGTCTTTACCGGCGACCACCTGCACGGTGTCGCCTCGTTTGATGCGTTGTGCCATGACTAAATCACCTCGCTGGCCAGGGACACGATCTTCATGAAATTTTTCTCGCGCAGTTCGCGGGCAACGGCCCCGAAGATACGCGTGCCGCGGGGCTGGCCGCCCTCGTCGATCAGCACGGCCGCGTTCTTGTCGAACCGCACGTAGCTGCCGTCGGGCCGACGCGTCGCGTGGCGGCTCCGGACGATCACGCAGCGGACAACCTCGCCGGACTTTACTTCTCCGCTCGGCAGCGACTTCTTCACGCTGCAGATGATCACGTCGCCCAGCCCGGCGGTGCGGCGTGTGAACTTGCCGGTCCCCGGCGTTGAGCCGCCCAGCACCTTGATGCACATCACCTGCTTGGCGCCGGTGTTGTCGGCGACGTCGAGATAGCTCTCTTGCTGAATCATGGCTTCGTCGTCTTTCTCGTCTGGCGAACTGCCCGGGCCTGGTACTCGGCGGCGTCACAAGATGCCGTCGGCCTGCCCGCTCGCATTCGGCTCAGGCCTGCTCCTGCGGTTGCTGATCTTCCTGTTGCCCCAGCTCGCCCTCGCCGGGCGTACCGGCCGTCAGGTCTGCAAGGCTCCGTACCGTCTCAGGTGCCCGGCGAATCACTTTCACAAGCCGGTGGTGCTTCGTCTTGCTCAGCGGGCGGCACTGGGCGATCTGTACTTCGTCGCCCTCGTTCGCCTCGCCGTGCTCGTCGTGGGCCGCCAGAACGGAACGCCGGTTCACGTACTTGCCGTACTTCCCATGCTTCACCTGGAAGCTGACGGTCACCCGGATCGTCTTGTTCGCCTTGGCGGACGTCACGATTCCCTGGTGCACGGCCAGTCGGCCACGCTCGGCGGCGGGGGCGTTCGATGCTGTTGTCGCAGTCTCGCTCATAATTCGTCTCTTCTACTCTGGTTGCCTGCTTCGCTTCCCGGCTTCTCTCCGGGTACGCCCGGCCGAGCCTCCTCAGCTCTGCTGCGCCAGTTCCTTCTCGCGGATGATCGTCTTCAACTGCGCGATGTCCCGACGCGTCACGCGAAGCTGCATCGGGTTCTCCAGCTTCTCGGTCACGGCCTGCGAACGCAGGTCGAACATGTGCCGCTGCTTCGCGGCCAGTTCCTGACCCAACGCCTCGATCGACTTCTCGCGGATGTCCTTCAAATTCATGGCTCTTCCTGTTCCCAGCGGACGGCTCGTCCTACAGACCCTGCCGCTTAACGAAGCGGCACTTCACCGGCATCTTCATCGCCACGCGGGCCAGGGCCGCCTTGGCGAGCTTCTCGTCGACGCCCGACAACTCGTACAGGATCATCCCGGGCTTCACGACGGCGGCCCAGAAGTCCGGCTCGCCCTTGCCCTTGCCCATGCGGGTTTCCAGCGGCTTGGCCGAGATCGGCTTGTGCGGGAAGATCCGGATGAACAGCCGACCCTCACGGCGGAGGAAGTGGCTGACGGCGATTCGGCCGGCCTCGATCGTCCGGGCCGGAATCCAGGCGGCGTCGAGCGTCTGCAGGCCGTAGTCTCCGAAGTTCACGCGGTTGCCCCGGCAGGCGTCGCCCTTGATCTTGCCGCGCTGGCTCTTTCGGTGCCGAATTCGTTTGGGCATCAACTGCATGGCTGTTCCTCAGTCGTTGGTCGTCAGTCTTCTGTCTTCAGTCGTGAGTCTTAAGTCGTCCGTCTCGTGTCGGACGAAGATTACCGTCGGCCGCGACGCGGGCCGCCGCCGCCCGGGCGGCTTTCGGTGTCCAGCACGTCCTCGCCGTAGATGCCGCGGTAGATCCACACCTTGACGCCGACGATGCCCGCCGTGGTCTTGGAGATGGCAAAGCCGTAGTCCACGTTGGCCTGGAGCGTCGTAAGCGGCACGCTGCCGCGGGTCTGCTTCTCGTCGCGGGCGATTTCCGCCCCGCCGAGACGGCCGGCCACCCGGATCGCGATGCCCTTGGCACCGGCGTTGATCGTCGTCTCCATCCGCATCTTCAGCACGCGGCGGAAGCTGGCGCGACGCTTGAGTTGCTCGGCCACGCCCTCGGCCACAAGCTGGGCGTTCAGGTCAGGGTTCTTGATCTCGATGACCTTGATCGGCGCAACCTTACGCTCGATGAGGTCCTCGAGTTCTTCACGCAGCTTGTCGACCTCGGCACCCTTGGGCCCGATCACCAGGCCCGGGCGGGCCGTCTTGATCGTGACGGTCACTTCTTCGCGTGTCCGCTCGATCAGGATCTCGCTGACGGCGGCGAAGGGCGGACGGCGGTTCAGCTTCTCGTCGATGTACTTGCGGAGCTTGACGTCCTCGATGAGGAAGTCGCCGTACGCCTTCTTGGGGGCGTACCACTTGCTCTTCCAGTCCTCGGTGACGCCGATGCGGAAGCCGAGAGGATGAATTTTCTGACCCATGGTGTTCTCGCTGGTCGATGTACTTCGTTTCGTGTCCGCTGCTTCGCCGCGACTGCCTTCAGGCCGGTCACGCGGGACGGTTTAGTCCAGTCGTTCCTCGACGCTGACGATCAGGTGGCTGGTTCGCTTCATGATCGGGTGAGCCTTGCCGCGGTCCTTCGGCTGGAACCGCTTGATGGTCGGGCCTTCGTCGACACGCGCTTCGCTCACGAAGAGGGCCGCGGTGCCGGGGCCGGTTTCCTGTTCGTTGAAGTTCGCCACGGCGGTGCGGATGACCTGCTCGACCATCACGCTGGCCCGCCGCTTGGAGAAGCGGAGGATGGCCAGCGCCTCGTCGACGTCTCGGCCACGGATCATGTCCATGACCAGGCGGGCCTTGCGCGGCGCGATCCGGGCGAACCGGTGCGTGCTCATGTAAGCGTTTTCAGTCTTCATCGTCTTACCTTCTTGAGCTAAGCGGCCTTACTTCTTGCCCCGGCCGGAATGGCCCTTGAAGCTGCGGGTCAGGCTGAACTCGCCCAGCTTGTGCCCGACCATGTCTTCTGTGACGAACACCTTGTTGAACTTGTTGCCGTTGTGCACTTCGAACGTGTGCCCGACGAACTCCGGAATGATGGTGCAGGCGCGGGCCCAGGTCTTGATGGGCTGCTTGGCGCGCTGCTCGTTGAGCTTCTCCACCTTCAGGAAGAGCTTCTCGTCGACGAACGGACCTTTTTTGCTGCTTCGGCTCATGGTGGTTCCTCAGGCAGAAGGCAACAGGCAGGAGGCAGCCGGGTCATGCCCCGCGTACCCTTCTGCCGTGTTGTCCTGACTGCCAGTCATCTAAATTCCTGTTGCCTGTTGCCTGTTGCCTGTTGCCTGTTGCTTGTCCCTACACGTTCACGTTCTGGCTGCGCCGCTGGTGCGAGCCGAACTTGCGTCGGCGAATGATCATCTTCTCGCTGGCCTTCTTGCGGTCGCGGGTTACGCCGCCCTTGGCCGGCACGCCGGTCTTGCTGCACGGGTGGCGGCCGCCGTTGCTTCGGCCTTCGCCGCCGCCCATCGGGTGGTCGATCGGATTCATCGCCTTGGCACGGGTGTGCGGGCGGATGCCGCGGTGGCGGTTACGCCCGGCCTTGCCGATGGAGACGTTCTGGTGGTCCGTGTTGCCCAGCTGGCCGATGGTCGCCCGGCAGTCGGACCGAAGACGCCGCTGCTCACCCGAGGGGAGCGTGATGACGACGTAATCGCCCTCTTTAGCCGAGAGCCGACCGACGTTGCCCGCCGACCGGACGAGCTTGCCGCCCTGGCCAGGGTTCAGTTCGACGCAGTGGATGTCCATGCCGTTGGGCATGTTCCGAAGGGGCAGGCAGTTGCCGATTTCCGGCGGGCTGCCGACGCCGCTGACGACGGTCATGCCGACGGCCAGGTTGTTCGGTGCAAGGATGTAGCTCTTGTCGCCGTCCTCGTAGCGGATCAGCGCGATGAAGACCGAGCGGTTCGGGTCGTACTCGATCGCCTCGACCTTGGCGGGGATGCCGTCCTTGGTGTTCCGGCGGAAGTCGATGATGCGGTAGAGCTTCTTGTTGCCGCCGCCGCGATGCTTCGCGGTGATCACGCCGTGGTGGTTTCGGCCGCCCTTCTTGTACAGGCGCTTGGTGAGGCTCGGCTCCGGCTCGGTCTTGGTGATGACGGCGCGGTAGTCGATCACGCTCGAGTCGCGTCGGCCGGCGGAGGTCGGGTTGTAGGTTTTGATCGGCATGGTGCTTCCTTACTTCTTCTGACTGCCTACGAAACTAGAACAACTCGATCCGCTGCTCGTCGGCCAGCTGGACCATCGCCTTCTTCCAAGGCTTGGT
This sequence comes from Phycisphaerae bacterium, assembly GCA_050329715.1. Taxonomy (GTDB): domain Bacteria; phylum Planctomycetota; class Phycisphaerae; order Tepidisphaerales; family Tepidisphaeraceae; genus DAIOTR01. The sequence continues at coordinate 15,466 of JBHJOM010000118.1, read as the reverse complement.
GTGCGTCTGCCCGGTGCGGGTGCGGCGCGGCTTGCCCTTGCGGTTGAGCGTCTTCACCGCGGCGACTTTCACGTTGTACAACTTCTCCACCGCGTCCTTGATCTGCACCTTGTTGGCCGACCGGTGAACTTCAAACGCGTACGCGTTCACCCAGTCCTGCTGCTTGGTGCTCTTCTCGGTAATCAGTGGCCTGACGATGATCTGAATCGGGTCCATGGTGCTTTCCTTCAGGGAGCAGTCGTCGCCTTAAGCGAGGATCGCTTCCAGGCCTTCCTTCGTGAGAAGAAGCTTCCGGTTGTTCAGCAGGTCGAACGCATTCAACTGTGCCACCGTCGTCGTCTGCAGCCCGGGCAGGTTCCGACTTGCGCGGAGGACGGATGCATCATCCGCGGCCAGAGCGAAGACCGTCCGGCGGTCCAGGCCCAGTGCACGGCAGACGCCGGCCATGAGCTTCGTCTTCGGCTCGGCCAAGGCGATCTGGTCCAGCACGATCACGTCGCCGACCTGGAACTTGGCGAGCAACGCCGAGTTGCGGGCGAGGCGGCGGGCCTTCTTGGGCATGTCCTGGCGCCAGTCTTTGGGCAGCTTCTGCTTGGCGTGGCCGCCGCCCTTCTTGATCGGGTTGCGGATGCCGCCGGTACGGGCATTACCCGTGCCCTTCTGGCGGAACATCTTGCGGGTGGAACCTTCGACCTCGGCGCGGCTCTTGGTCCGCACGGTGCCTTGCCGCTGGTTCGCGTGGTACATCACGAAGGCCTGCTTGAGCAGGGCCGGACGCACCTCGCCGCCGAGCTTGGCCTCATCGACCTGCATCGTGCCGACTTCCTGGCCGTCCTGGTTGTGAATCTTGACTTCGATCATGGTTCGCTCGCTTGGCTCGCTGAGGCCGCCGAGGGAAGGCAACAGGTAACAGGCAACAGGCAACAGGAAGAACCTTTTGCCGACTCACCTCATTCCCGTTGTCGCTACCTCATGCAAACGCCTTTCGCTGGACCGATCCTGTTGCCTCTTGCCTGCTGCCAGTTGCCTGTTGCCACTTGCCTGCTGCCTAGGCCTTCACCCGGGCCGTTTTGCTCTTCTTCACGAACACCAGCCCGCCGTTGGGGCCCGGCAGGGCACCTTTGATGACCAGCAGGTTGTTCTCGGCATCCACCTTCACAAGGATGTGGTTCCGGCTCGTGACCTGTTCGTTGCCCATCCGCCCGGCCATCTTGATGCCCTTCTTGGGCTTGCCCGAGAAGCCGCGGTTCGTCGCCCGGCTGGCGATGGAGCCCGGGGAGCGGTGCTTACGCTCGACGCCGTGGCTGGCCGGCTGGCCGCCGAAGTTGTGCCGCTTCATGACGCCCTGGAAGCCCTTGCCCTTGCTCGTCCCGGTGACGTCGACATAGGCGATGCCCTCGAACTCGCTCACGGCGACGGTCGCGCCGGCGGCCTTGTCGGTGGCTTCCTTCAGGCGGATCTCGCGGAAGTGCCGCTTGGCGACCACGCCCGACTTGGCACAGTGGCCGATAATCCCCTGCGTCGTGTGCTTCGGCTTGGCGTCCTCGAAGCCCAGCTGCACGGAGAAGTAACCGTCGGTCTCGTCGGTCTTCACCTGCGTGATGGCATTCGGCTCGGCACAGACGACGGTGACGGGGATCAGGTGCCCGGCCTCGTTGTAGATGCGTGTCATGCCGACCTTGCGGCCCAAAATCGCTGGAATCATGACGGTCCCGGGTCAGAGCATCGGGCAAAAGCCCGCCTGGTAACCCGCTCCACTCGTTAGAACACCTTGTCAGCCCGGGGTCGCTTTTCGACTTGCCTGAGGTGACGCTTTTCCGTCGGCCTGACGTCGGCCGATACTCATCCACCCGGCTCGCGTACACCGCTTTGATGACTGGCAGTCGGCCGAGGCCGGTTCTGCCCGTCAGCGGTATCCGGGTTCTTGGCTGAACCCCGCGTGCCGGGAAACTGCTTTGCGTATGACAAAACCCCCGCCGCGAGCGGCAGGGGCTGTATTTGTGCGTGCTTATGCCTTGATCTTCACGAAGACGCCGGCCGGGACGACGAGACGGTTGAGCGCCTCGACGGTGCGTGCCGTCGGCTCGTAAATATCGATCATGCGCTTGTGGGTGCGCATCTCGAACTGCTCACGGCTCTTCTTGTCGATGTGCGGGCTGCGCAGCACCGTGTAACGCTCGATCCGCGTCGGCAACGGGACGGGACCCGACACCCGGGCATTGGTCCGCTTGGCCTGGTCGACGATATCCTTCGCCGACTGGTCAAGCTGCCGGTGGTCGTAGGCCTCCATCTGAATGCGAATCCGATCGCCTTGCATTGCGTTACACCTGTTTCTGCTGCCGTACAAAGACAAACTCGCCCCGTTTGAGGCGAGCCACAGAGAATAGCGGGCCATGCGGGCGTGTCAACGCCTGCGAAACCCGGAATTCCGGACCACCCGTTCGGTAGCCCGCCCCGGCCTGCTGAGGCGACGCCGGGCGGAGCAATATAGATGGTCTGGCCCGCCCCCGCCAGTGCCGCCGGCTGTTTCGCTTTACAAAGCGGCCGCTACACTCGTCGCCCTATGGCACTCGAAGTCGGCGTCGTCGGTCTGCCCAACGTGGGCAAAAGCACCTTGTTCAATGCCCTCACCGCCGCGGGCGCGTTGGCGGCTAACTATCCGTTCGCCACCATCGACCCCAACATCGGCGTCGTGGCCGTGCCCGACCCGCGCCTCGCCCGCATCAACAAGCACATCAAAACCCAGTCCATCATCCCCACGCAGATCCGCGTCGTCGACATCGCCGGGCTCGTCAAAGGTGCCTCGGCCGGGGAGGGGCTGGGCAACAAGTTCCTCAGCCACATCCGCGAGGTGGACGCGATTCTCCACGTCGTCCGCTGCTTTTCCGACCCGGACGTGCAGCACGTCGAAGGCAGTGTCGACCCGATCCGCGACGTCGAGACCATCGACCTTGAGCTGGCCCTGGCGGACATGGACACGCTCGGCCGCAGCCTCGACAACGCCGCCCGCAAGGCCCGCTCCGGCGACAAGGAAGGCCGCGAGCGCGTCGCCGTGCTCGAGAAGGTCCGCCCGCACCTGGACGCCGGCAAGCCCCTCCGCTCGGCCGACGTGAATGAGGACGAGGTCAAGCTCCTCAAGCAGATCGGCTTCATCACCCTCAAGCGCGTGCTCTACGTCGCCAACGTGGACGAGGACGACGTGCTGGGCACCACCGAGCCGGTGCAGGCCCTTCGCCAGCGGGCAATGACCGAGGGCGGCGAAGTCGTGCCGGTGTGTGCCAAGATCGAAAGCGAACTGGCCGAGCTGCCCCCGGCTGACCGCGCCGAGATGCTCGACGCCCTGGGCCTGACGGAGCCGGCGTTGGCCAGCCTGACGCGGGCGGCCTACCACCTGCTGGGCCTGCAGAGCTACTTCACCGCCGGCGAGAAGGAAATCCGCGCGTGGACGGTGCCGGTCGGCGCCACAGCCCCGCAGGCCGCGGGCGTCATCCACACGGACTTCGAACGCGCCTTCATCCGGGCCGAGGTCTACAACATCGAGGACCTGGAAGCCCACCACACCGAGGCGGCCATCAAGCAGGCCGGGAAGATGCGCACCGAAGGCAAAGGCTACATCGTCAAAGACGGCGACGTGATGCACTTCCTGACGGGCGCGTAACCGACAACCCAACCCGGTTGAGTAAGCCGCAGGCCGAAGGCCGCGCTTCGACGGTCGAAAGACTCACTTATCCCGCAAAAGCGCGGCCTTCGGCCTGCGGCTCAATCGGGGGGCAGGTCAGCCTGCATTGCAATGGTAGTAATAACCCGCACCCAGCGTCACGACCGGGCTGCGGGCATTTCCCAACTGTCGTGAAGACTCCGACGGACCGGACGGCGGGTGCCGGCGGCTTCGGGCGGGCAGGCTTCGGGCGGGCAGGCTTCGCCGCGGCGGACACGGTCGGCCGCGGCGTCCGGGTGCTCCTCGCCCGTCACGTGGGCTTCTTCGGAATAGATCTCCCGCAGCACGGCCTTCCGCCCGGAGAAGACCCGCCGCCGGGCAAGGTAAAGCATCTCCTCGCTGATCTTGCGGTGCCGGGCGACCATGTCCGCGAGCATGGCCATCACGCCCATCACGAAGCTCATCGTGATGGTGATGCCACTGATGTAGATGAGGCTGGTGAACGGGCTGGACCGCGGGCGGTTGTAGTTCCAGGCGGTGTAGCCGTACCAGCCGGCCACGAACATGCCCGCCGCCAGCCCGAGAATGAACAGCACCAGGCCGATCGCCCCGAAGAACTTCAGCGGCTGGATGTCGCGCATCGCCCGCAGGATGATCGGCAGCGAGTTGCGGGCGTACTTGGTCACGCTGCTGGCGATGCGGCTCTTGCCAAACTCCCGCACGCCGCGGATTTTGATCGGCACTTCGACAATCCGCATGCCCTTGGAGAACAGGTCGATGAAGCACTCCTGGGTGTAGGTGAACCGGCCGAAGAGGGTGAGCCGGTAGGCCGCCTCGCGGTTGAACGCGCGGAACCCGCACGAGACGTCGGTGAAGCCCGTGCCGCCGCAAATCCAGTTGATGATGCGGGTGACGACGCGGTTGCCCCAGAACTTGACCGGCGGCATGTCCGGGTAGACCGACGGGTTGGCGAAGCGGGAGCAGGTGACAAAATCCGCCTCGTCCGCCAAGATCGGCGCGACGAGTTTGCGGATGTCATCCGGGTTGAACTGCCCGTCGCCGTCGATGTTGCAGATGACGTCCGCCCCGCGGCGCATCGCCCGGTCCATGCCGGTCTTGAAGACGCGGCCGAGCCCCGGCCGCCCGGAGATGTGGATGACGTGCGCCCCGGCCTCGCGGGCGACCTCGGCCGTACGGTCGGTGCTGCCGTCGTTCATGACGAGCACCTCGACCTCTGTGATGCCCGGAATATCCCGCGGAACCCCGGCGACGACGCCCGCGATCGTCTTCTCTTCGTCCAGCGCCGGTATCGTGACAACCAGCTTCATGCGCACTCCGTCGGCCAGTTCCGTGCAGTCAAACCCAATCCCGCCGATGCTAACGGCCTCTACAAGGCGCTGCAAACCCTGCTTTGTGAGGAAACCGGACGGAGGCGAAGACCGACGCCGGCCGTAAGGTCTGGGAGGATCAAGGAGCCAGACTCCGCCAAACGCCCCCAACACCCCGCCCCCAACCAGCTTCTGTCACCCAACTCCTGCACCCTGCTCCTGCACCCTGCGACTGAACCCCTGTTGCCTCGCCGCGGATGTATCCGATGATACCCCTAGTTGAAGCGTGCAATGATCCAACTCGCCGGGCTCGGCGTCCTGGGCCTTTCGGCCTGGACGGCGGTCCTGTTCGTCTCCAGCCGTGACGACCAGGAGCGGCAGATCGAGGCCCTGCAGGCCGAGAAAGCCGCCCTCCAGCAGGTCGTTCAACGCCTCGGCACCCGCCGACGCGTGGCGGACATGCTCGTCACCGGCCAGGAAACCCGTGACGGCCGCCTGCAGACGGACGTGCTCTTCGTCGAGATCAATGACCAGGGCCATGCCCTGCCGCCCAAGCGGTTCACCATCACCGGGGACGTGGTGCACATCGACGCGTGGGTCATCCAGTTCGACGACCAGGCCGTGCAGGAGGCCGACCCGCTCCGCGGGCACTCCGTGCACCTGTTCCGCCGCATTTATGGCGAGGACCAGGCCCCCTCGGCCGGCTACACCATCGACCCGCCGGGCGAAGCCCCGGCCGCGTACCGTGTCGCCGACCCGACCCTCCGCGCTTTCGAACAGGACCTCTGGGCCGACTTCTGGCGCCTCACCGACGACCCCGCCTACCGCAGCGAACGCGGCGTACGCCTGGCCAACGGCGAGGTCTCCTACGCACGCTTCCGCCCCGGCGTGCTCTACACCGTGGAAGTGAAAGCAGACGGCGGCATGAGCCTCACCAACCGCGACATGGAACCCGTCTACGCCGAGGCACTCGCCCGCGAGTGACCGCCGCCGGACGCCTCACGACGCCGGCCCGCCCTGCGACGGCGGCCGCGGCACGTCCACCTCGGGCGGGGCACTCACGCCCTCCAGCAAGTCGCCGGGACCCTCTTTTTGCCTTGGAATCACGCTGAATTGCCCGGCCGTCTCCAGCACCACCGCCTCCACCTGCTCCATGCTGCCGATGCCCTGGCTCCGCACCGCGGCCCGAACCTCGCTCTCGGTGACGCGCTCGCGCTTGAGCGTCTCGTCGATCATCCGGCCGCGCCAGAACAGGATCGTCGGGTTGCTCTTGATCGCCGCATCGAACGCCGTCGACCGCACGGCCAGCCACGCCACGACGAACTGCATCAGGCTGAGCATCGCAAACGCAGTCAGCCCCTGCGCGAGCGTGACTGAGCGGTTGAGCAGAATGGTGGCGAAGACCGACCCGTGCGCGACCGTGATGACCAGGTCAAACGCGTTCATCTGCGAGAGCGTCCGCTTCCCGCTGAGCCGCAGCACGAGGATCAGCCCGGCGTAGGTACACACCGCCATGACGACCACGCGCAGCGGGCCGCCCCAGCCCGTGAAGAAGTCGCTGCTCTGCATACCGCCACCATGCCGCGCCGAACACCCGGCGGGCAACGCACGAAGTGCGTAGCGAGGCGGACCTACGCTAAAATCACTTCTTTTCCCCATCTTTTCGCGACTTTTACAGCAGCACCCTCGAGCGGAACTCCGGCCTTCCGGCGACGTCCACCGGCATGCGGTAGAGCGTGCCGTCGGGCGTGCCCGTGTCGTGGCCCTTGCCGCCGGCGGTGGTGATGTACAGCATCCGCCGGTCCGGCCCGCCGAAGTAGCAGCTGCTGACGCGCGACACGGGCATCTCGATCTTCTCGACCACCTTGCCGTCGGGCCCGTGCCGCATGATGCACCCGCCGCCCCAGCGTGTGCTCCACAGGTGCCCGGTCTCGTCCATGGCGCAGCCGTCGGGGGTGCCCTCGTCGGGGGTTGCGGTGTACCAGGTGCGGCGTTCGGTGAGCTCGCCGGTCGCCGGGTCGTAGGCGAAAGCGTCAATCCGCTTGTTGGTGCTGTCGGTCCAGAGCATCGTCCGGCCGTCGGGCGTGAAGGCCATGCCGTTGGCGCAACCCGTTCCTGCAAAAAGCTTTACGATCGACCCGTCCCGCCCCACCCGGTACAGCCCGCCCGACTCCCGGCTCGCGCCGATCGTCCCGGCGAAGACCTGCCCCGTCGCGTCCGCGAACACGTCGTTGAACCGCTTGGCACCCTCGTCCTGGAACTCGATCACCGGCTTCACCTCGCCCGCCGGCGTCATCACGGCCACGTCATTTACGCGGAAAATCAGCCAATTCCCGTCTTCCTGAAGCGTGAACCCGCCCACCGGCTCACCCTCGTACACGGTCTTCGTCTGCCCGGTCGACTCGTCGTGGCAAAACACCCGACCCAGCGGGATATCCACCCACCAGATGCACCCGTCCTGCGGGTTCCAGTAGGGGTTTTCACCCGTATCACAATGCATGTTGGCTACGGCTTCGACGGTTCGGTTCGGCATGCCCGCCAGTTTAGCCGAACCGACACCTCCCGTCCTCGTTGCACGCCCCGTCGCGCGGACGTGCAACACGCCGGCTCGGCCGCGGGCTCGGCCGGCTACAATGCCCACGTGCCCACCCCCCTGCCGCTGGCCGTTTCTACGTCCACTTCTGTCCACGACGTCCGCGCCGACGTCCAGCATTTGCGCACCCAATGTCTCGAAGGCGGTTACGTTCATGTGCCCTTCTGTTCACATAAGTGTCATTATTGTGACTTCTACTCCATCACCCGTCAGACGCCCGAGCGAATGACCCGCTTTGTCGATCTCCTGCTCGCCGAAGCACGCCTCTGGCGCGACGCCCACTTCCAGCCCGCGTTCCGCACCCTGTTCTTCGGCGGCGGGACACCAAGTTTGCTCCCCCTCGAGCCCATGCGACGCCTCATCGAAGGCCTCCACGCCACCTTCGACCTCTCGGCCCTCGAGGAGTTCACCATCGAGGTCAACCCCGCCACCGCCGACCTTAACTACTGCCGCATGCTCCGCGACCTGGGCGTCAACCGCCTCAGCTTCGGCGCCCAGAGCTTCGACCCGGCGGAGCTGGCCTCCCTCGAGCGCCACCACGACCCGGCCGACGTCACCCGCAGCCTGGACCTGGCCCGCGCCGCCGGCTTCACCCGCCTGAGCCTCGACCTGATCTTCGCCCTGCCCAACCAGTCCATGGACGCATGGATGACAAACCTTGAAAAAGCAATCGAACTCGATACCGAGCACCTCTCCTGCTACGCCCTGACCTACGAGCCGAACACCCCCATGGGCGTGCAGCACCGCCTGGGCCGAATCACCGGCGCGCCCGAGGAGCTGGAGCTGGCCATGCTCTACGCCACCCGCGACCGCCTCGCGCAGGTCGGCTACGAGGCGTACGAGGTCAGCAACTTCGCCCGCCCGGGCGCCGCCTGCCGGCACAACCTCGTCTACTGGCGCGGCGGCAGCTACCTGGCGCTGGGGCCCAGCGGCGCGGGGCACATCGCCGGCACGCGGCTGCGCAACCAGCCGCACCTGGGCAAGTGGGAGGAGGCCGTGGCCGCCGGCCGGCTCCCGGCCATCGACGTCGAACACCTCACGCCCGTGCAGCGCCTCGGCGAGCGGGTCATGCTCGGCCTGCGCCTGGCCGAAGGCGTGCCCTACGTCCATCACAACCTCACCAGTCCCGACAACCCGCCCGCCGCGCTCGACGTCCGAGAAGTCTTCGCCCGCGAGCTGGCACAATTGTCGGACCTTAAGCTGATTGAGCTGCACGCCGAGCGGTTTGTGCTCACACGCCGCGGAATCGCCACGGCCGACGCCGTCGCGGCGGAATTTCTCGGCCGCTAGTTGTCCCGCCCCCCGATCTGGCCGATCCATCCTTCCAGAAGCGCCCAGTAGGCGAGAGCCGCACATCACGCGACTTTCTCCCAGGTTGCCCCCGTGCCGACGGAATCGTAGTTCCTTCTCGTCGGCCTCGACACGCTTCGGGGACCGCGAGCCCTGGCCGCCAGACCAACCATGCTCGGCATCACCAAGAAACTCTTCGCCGCCCAACCGGCACCCATCGGTATCGACTTCGGTACGGAGCACCTCCGCGCCGCGCAGGTCGTCGTCGAGGACGGCATGCCGCGCCTCCTGGCCGCCGCCTCGGCCCGCCTCCCCGCCGAGATCCGCAACAACCAGCCCGCCCGCTTCGAGTTCTTCCGCGACGCACTCAAGCCCCTGCTCGCCTCGGCACCCTTCAAGGGCAGACGCGTCGTCCTCTCCCTGCCCGCGGCCAACATGCACATCCAGCACATGCGCCTCGCCAAGACCGACGAGGCCACCCTCAAGAAAAGCCTCCCCTGGGAAACCCGCGGAAAACTCCCCATCGACCCCACGCAGGCCCTCCTGCGCCACGTCGTCGCCGGCGACGTCTTCGCCGACCAGACGCCCCAGAGCGAAGTCATCGTCATGGCCGCCAGCCGGCAGTTCGTCGAGCAGTCGCTTTCACTGGCAACGCAATGCAAGTTGGACGTGTGCGGCATGGAGACCGAACCGACCGCCGTCGTCGGCTGCTTCGAGCAGTTCCGCCGCCGCCAGGCCGACCAGACCGCCATCCTCTGCTTCCTCGACGTCGGCTCGACGGCCACGCGTGTCGTCATCGCCGTGGGGGGCAACATCTGCTTCGCCCGGTCGATTCCCATCGGCGGGGAGCAGCTTAACCGCGCCGCCGCCGACGCCTGGGGCTGCAGTGCAGAGGAGGCCCGCGACCGCCGCCGCCGTCAGGCGTTCGAGGAGCCGGCCAGCGCCACGCCCGCCAACGCAAAAGCCGCCAACGCTCTGGCGGCCAACGCACTGGCCGCCAACGCACTGGCGGCCAACGTCGCGCCCGCCGGGCCGGAGCGTCGAGGCGAAACGAGCCTGCCCGACGCCGCCTTCAGCGTGCTGGGCGCGAGCCTTCGCGCCGCCGGGGCGGCCGGCAACACCGCCAGCCTGCAGGCACCGCCTGCGCCGCCGGTGCAGCCGGATGACGCCCGCACCGCCTGCGGCCCCGTCGCCCGCCGCCTCGCCGACGAAGTAAACCTCTGCCGCCGCTACCACGAAACCGCCTTCCCCAACAAGCCGATCGAACGGCTGGTCTTCCTCGGCGGCGAGGCCCGCTGCCGCTGGCTCTGCCAGAGTGTGGCGCAGGTGCTCAACCTCCCGGCACAAATCGGCGACCCGATGGCCCGCATGGCCCGCCACCTGGACACCGCCGCTCTGCACGCCGCCGCCCCGGGAATGAGCCAGAACACCGGCGACCCGCACGCCGAGACAGGCCCGCAACCCGAGTGGTGCGTGGCGCTGGGCCTGAGCCTCACCCACGCCGCCGCGGCCAAGCTCAAGGCCACCGCCTGAGCCGAAAGCGAGACCACCATGCCCATGAACGACACCAGCTTCCTCCCGGAAGACTACCTCGAAAAGAAGCAGCGCCGCCGTGCAGACGCCATCTGCGGGCTGCTGTTCGTGGTGGTGCTGGGGGGCATCGGGGCGGCGTTCTTCATCGCCGAGCGGTCGCTCCGCGAAGTCGAAGCCCGCCAGGTGGAGACCACCGAACGCTACGCACTGGCAGCGCAACGTATTGAGCAAGTCAAGCAGATGGACACAAAGCAGCAGACCATGGCCCGCCAGGCCGACCTGGCCACCGCCCTGCTGGAACGCGTGCCGCGAAGCAACCTGCTCGCCGAGGTGACCAACCTCCTGCCGCCACGCACCAGCCTGCTGGACCTGAAGCTCGAGAGCAAGGTGCGCCGCCCGGCCGCCACGGCCAAGCCGCTGACGGCCGTGGAGAAGAAGAAGGCCGCCAAGGCCGCCGCCAAAACCGCCGCCCAGGCACCCGCCGAGGCCCTCCGTTACGACGTGACCGTCACCCTCGAAGGCGTGGCCGACACCGACATCGAGATCAGCCAGTACATCACCAGCCTGCAGGCCTCGCCGCTGCTGCAGCGGGTGGAACTGCGGAAAATCGAGCCGTTTGAACAAAAACGCACCAGCCGCGTGACCAACGAGAAGAAGGACAGCGTGCTGCTGCGGCGGTTCGAGATCAGCTTCGAGATCAACCCCGCGGCCGTGGTGGAACCCGGCGAGCCGAGCAACACTGCCAGCAACGTGCCCCAGACCCTCGCCGACGCAGACACAGAAGCCGACACCGGCGATGACGCCGAAGCCGGCGACGAGAACGAGGAAATCGCCGACGAAGGCACCGACGACGGCACTGACGACCTGGCCACCCTTCCGACGGGAGAAGCACAATGAAACCCGGACTTCGTGAAGCCGTCTTCTTCGTGATGCTGCTGGGCCTGCTGGCCGCGGCCTACTTCCTGGGCTTCCAGCGGATCAACGAGCGACGCACCGAGATGCTCGCCGACGTGGAGAAGCGCGAGCAGGACCTGACCCGCCTCAGCCAGAGCACCGGCGGCATACAGAACCTCAACAGCCGCATCGAAAACATTCAGGCGGCCATCGAGTACTTCGAGGACAAGCTCCCCAAGGCCAAGGAGGTCGAGAAGATCCTGCCGGAGGTGTGGAAGCTGGCGTTGGAGCACGGCCTGGAGATCGCCGACGTCGTGCCGCGACGTGTCGAGGTCGGGCCCAGCTACAACACCCAGCCGATCGACATCAGCCTCTCCGGCGAGTTCAAACCGGGGTTCTACGGCTTCCTCCTTAAGCTCGAACAGCTCGACCGCATCATCCGAATCACCGGTATGGAGCTGACCAGGATCGACAGCCAGGCCGGCACGATGGAAGCGCGGTGCACGCTGGTCATCTTCTTCGAGCCCGAAACCTCCGGGGCCGTGGCGGACATTCGCTGATTCGCCGTTTCTGTTCCCCGCCAAGCCCGCCACAACCGCAACAACACCCGTCTGTGGAGCACACATGCGTATCGAAACCATCAACCGCAAAGACGACGACGCCGAGAAGCCCGACGCTGCCCTGGCCGCGATGGCCTCGGGCGGGGACGAGGAGTTCTACATCCCCGAGAAGGCCAACAGCCGCCTGAGCAAGGGCGTGCTGATCCTGCTGGCCGTGTGCGGCGCCGCCGGCGGGGCGCTCTACTTCATGTACTGGAAGACCAGCCCGCAAACCGCCAGCGCGGACACCGAGTTCGTCGCGGCCGAGCAGACCATCGGCACCTTCCTGGCCGGCGGCAAGCAGAGCATCACCGCCATGCAGACCAAGCTGGACGAAACCGAGCAGCTCGTGGAGCAGTTCCACCGTCGGCCCGAGCGCACGCAGGTGCCGGTGGAGCAACTCGTGCGCGACCCCTTCGTGCACGAGGCCGCCAAGGAAGAACCCGACGCCGAGCCGACCGTGGACGAAGTGGCCCTGCAGAAGGAGGCCGCCCGGGCCGAGGTGGCCAAGCTCTCCCTGCAGAGTGTGATCAACGGGCGCGTGCCCTCGTGCTGGATCAACAACAAGGCGTACACCGAAGGCGACACCATCGCCGGGACGCAAATCGTGGTGATGAAGGTGGAATCGGACTCGGTGATCGTCAAGCACGGCCGATTCGGCTTCCGCCTGCTGCGCAAGTGACCTGACCGACAGCGCCCTCACCCTCCGCCACCGGGAGCCTGAAGACCATGCTATTTGGCAACCGCATCAAACCCGAGCAACGCCCCCCGGCAATGTCCGAGGACGACATGGACGACCTCGGCGGCGAGATCTTCATGCCGACGGCGAGCACGCCGACGCACGCGCCGGCACCCGGCAGTGCAGCGCCCGGCACCGCCGCCGAGTGCGGCCTGCTGGCCGGCGCCAAGCCCGCGGCCGACACCGAGCTCTGGTGCCCCATCGACGCGGGACCCGCCCACAAACGCGTGGAGGACCTGCTGAGCGAGTGCGGCAAGCTCGCCGCAGAGGTGCTCGAGCAGGCCCGCCGCGTGCAGAGCCAGACGCCCGGCAAATCGATGACGCAGGTGCTGCTGTCCATCAAGCCGGAGCTGGAGGAGGACATCGCCCGCGCCACCGCCGAGTGCCTGGGCATGGACTTTGAGTCGCCGACGAAGGAGACGGTTTCGGAAGCGGCCTTCGAGCTGCTGCCGCCGGACTGGATCCGTCGGCAGAATGCAATCCCGCTGACACTCGACGACGGCGTGCTGGTGGTAGGCCTGGTGGACCCGACGAACGTCTTCCTGCTGGACGAGGTACGCCGGCGGACGAAGAAGGACGTCCGGGCCGTGGTGGTGACGGCCTCGGCCGTGCGGCAGATCGTCGAGCAGATGACCGCCGGCGCCGTGGGCGACGTGGCGGTGGACGACATCATCAAGGACATGGCCGACGACGACGTCCAGGTCGTCGAGACGAAGGAAGACGACGTCGCCGACCTGGAGAAGGCCGGCAGCGAGAGCCCGGTCATCCGGTTCGTAAACTACCTGATCGCCGACGCGATCAAGAACGGGGCCAGCGACATTCACATCGAGCCCAAGGAGAAGGCGCTGAAGGTGCGGTACCGCATCGACGGCATCCTCTTTGAGAGCATGAACCCGCCGCACCACATGCAGAGTGCGATCATCAGCCGCTTGAAGATCATGGCGAACCTGGACATCGCCGAGCGAAGGTTGCCGCAGGACGGCCGCATCCGCGCGATGGTGATGGACCGCAAGATCGACCTGCGCATGAGCACGCTGCCGACGGTGAACGGCGAGAAGGTCGTGATTCGAATCCTGGACAACCGCAGCATCAACGTGCCGCTGGAGAACCTGGGCTTCAACGAGGACAACCTGGCCACGTGGCGGCAGAACATCTCCGAGCCGCACGGCATCGTGCTGGTGACCGGCCCGACGGGCAGCGGAAAGACCACCACGCTCTATAGTTCGTTGCGGGTCATGGACGGCGGGAAGCTGAACATATCAACCGTGGAAGACCCGGTGGAGTACCACCTGGGCCACGCCAACCAGGTGCAGGTGGTCGAGAAGATCGGCATGACCTTCTCCGCCGCGCTGCGGTCCCTGCTTCGCCAGGACCCGGACGTGGTGATGATCGGCGAAATCCGCGACGCGGAGACGGCGCGAATCGCCGTGCAGGCGAGCCTTACGGGCCACATGGTGCTCTCCACGCTGCACACGAACGATGCGCCCAGCAGCATCACGCGGCTGATCAACATCGGCGTGGAGCCGTACCTGATCTCGGCGGCACTCACGAGCGTGCTGGCACAGCGGCTGGTCCGCAAGATCTGCCCCAAGTGCACCGAGCCGTACGAGCCGACCGACGAGCAACGCAAGTTCTACGACAAGGCCGGCTACCCGCACGACGGCCCGACCTTCAAGGGTGCCGGCTGCGACAAGTGCCGCAAAACCGGCTACGCCGGCCGGCTGGGCATCTATGAACTGCTGGTGATGACCGACAAGATGCGGGACATCACAACCCGGAATCCTGATGTAACCAAACTGCGCAAACTATGTCGTGAAGAAGGACTCGTCACATTGCGTGAAGACGGGTTCGCGAAGGTCCGAAAAGGACTAACGACGATAGATGAAGTTATCCGCGTGACCGAATCCGAGTAATACATTATGAGCCTACTCAACGACATCCTCCGTGCCGCCGTGGAAGCCAAGGCGTCTGACATTCACATCAACGTCGGGCTGCCGCCGCTGTTCCGCATCCACACGGTGGTGCAGGCCAGCCACTTCCCGATCATGACGCAGGAGGGGGCCATGCGCCTGCTCCGCGAGATGCTCACCGAGGAGGAACGCGTCGATGCCTTCCTCAAGTACAAAGACTCGGACTTCTCCTACGAAATCCCCGGCGTCTCCCGCTTCCGCGTGAACGCCCACATGGCCCGCGGCACCGTGGGCATGGCGTTTCGTACCATCGACGACCGCATCCGCCCGCTCGAAGACCTGTTCATGCCCGACATCGTCGGCAAACTCACCTACCTGCCCCGCGGGCTGATCCTCGTGACCGGTGCCACCGGCAGCGGCAAGAGCACGACGCTGGCCGGCATGATCGACATGATCAACAAGCGCGAGCAGGGCCACATCATCACCCTCGAAGACCCGGTGGAGTACACCTTCACGAGCAACAAGTGCGCCATCGAACAGCGTGAGATCGGGGCGGACGTCACCACGTTCTCCAGCGGCCTGCGGCACGCGCTGCGGCAGGACCCGGACGTGATTCTCGTCGGCGAAATGCGCGACCTGGAGACGACCAGCGCCGCCATCACCGCCGCGGAGACGGGCCACCTGGTGCTCAGCACGCTGCACACCGTCAACGCAAGCCAGACCGTCGAGCGCATCATCGACATGTATCCCGCCGGGCAGCAGGCGCAGATCCGGGCGATGCTCGCCAACACCCTCGAGGCGGTCGTCTCGCAGACCCTCTTCAGCCGCGCGGATCGGCCGGGCATGGTGCCGGCGGTCGAGGTGCTGCTCTGCACGCCCGCGGTGCGGAACCTGATCCGCGAGAACCGCACCTTCGAGATCC
>JBHJOM010000117.1:0-19500 GCA_050329715.1 Phycisphaerae bacterium | reverse complement strand
GCCCGCGTCTCGCCCGGCAAGTTCGGCCACGCGGCCAGAATCTCGGCAAGCTCGGGGTCGTCGGGTCGTGCCCACTGCGCCGGATTCTGCGCCACCCCCTCGACAAACTCGCGGTTTTGTTGGGGTTTCGCGGCCATGTTCGAGTCCACGTACGCCCATGAAAACGCCCCGGCATGCCCGGGGCGTTTTGCTATTTGCCATGCACCGGCCGGCCGTCGGCTACTTCGTCAGCTTGCGGTAGCTGATTCGGTGCGGCCGTTCGGCTTCCTCGCCGAGGCGTTTCCTGCGGTCGGCTTCGTACTCGCTGAAGTTGCCGTCGAAGAACCGAATCACGCTCTCGCCTTCGAACGCCAGGATGTGCGTCGCGATGCGGTCCAGGAACCAGCGGTCGTGCGTCACGACCACGGCGCAGCCGGCGAAGTTCTGCAGGGCTTCTTCCAGCGCGCGGACGGTGTTCACGTCCAGGTCGTTGGTCGGCTCGTCGAGCAGGATGACGTTGCCGCCGCTGGTGAGCATGCGGGCCAGGTGTACGCGGTTGCGTTGCCCGCCGGAGAGGGTGGCGAGCGCCTGTTGCTGGTCGGTTCCGGTGAAGCCGAAGCGGGAGACGTAGGCACGGCTGTTCATCTCGGCGTTGCCGAGCTTGACGTTGTCCTTCCCGCCGGAGATGGCCTGCCAGACGGTGGCGTCGTCCTCGAGGCTGGCCCGGGACTGGTCCAGGTAGGCGAGCTTGACGGTATCCCCCACGCGGACCTGCCCGGCGTCGGGGGTTTCGTCGCCGATGATCATGCGGAAGAGCGTGGTCTTGCCCGCGCCGTTGGGCCCGATGACGCCGACGATGCCGCCCGGCGGCAGGCTGAAGGTCATGCCGTCCATCAGCAGCTTGTCTCCGAAGGCCTTCTTCACGTTCGAGGCCTCGATGACGACGTTACCCAGCCGCGGGCCCGGCGGGATGTAAATCTCAAGCTCCTGCACCTTCTCCTTGCCCTGCTCGGCGAGCATTGTTTCGTAGTTCTTCAGGCGGGCTTTGCTCTTGGCCCGGCGGGCCTGGGGGCTCTGGCCGGCCCACTCCAGCTCGCGCTTGAGGGCGCGCTGGCGGGCGGTCTCTGTTTTTTCTTCGATTGCAAGGCGGCGCTGCTTCTGGTCGAGCCAGCCGGTGTAGTTGCCCTTCCATGGGATGCCGCTGCCGCGGTCCAGTTCCAGGATCCAGCCGGCGACGTTGTCCAGAAAATAGCGGTCGTGCGTCACGGCGATGACGGTGCCGTCGTACCGGGCCAGGTGCTGCTCCAGCCAGGCGACGCTCTCGGCGTCGAGGTGGTTCGTCGGCTCGTCCAGCAGGAGCACGTCCGGGTTCTTCAGCAGGAGTTGCGTCATGGCCACGCGGCGCTTTTCGCCGCCGGAGAGGGTTCTGATGACCGCATCATCCGGGGGGCAGCGCATCGCGTCCATGGCCATCTCGAGCTTGTGGTCGATGTTCCAGGCGTCGGCGGCGTCGAGCTTCTCCTGCACGTCGCCCTGCTCTTCGAGCAGTTTGTTCATCTCGTCGTCGTCCATCGGCTCGGCGAACTTGGCGCTGATGTCCTCGAACTTCTTGAGCAATGCAAGTGTGCCGGCCATGCCCTCCTCCACGCACTGGCGGACGGTGGCGTCCGGCGGCAGTTGCGGCTCCTGCGGCAGCAGGCCGACGGTGTAGCCCGGCTGCTTGACGATCTCCCCCTCGAACTTAGTGTCCTGCCCCGAGAGGATGCGCAAGAGCGTGCTCTTGCCCGAGCCGTTCAGGCCCAGCACGCCGATCTTGGCACCGTAGAAGTAGCTGAGGTTGATGTCCTTGAGAACGTACTTGCGGTCGTACTGCTTCGAGACGCCCAGCATGCTGAAGATGATCTTGTTCGGTTCGTCGGCCATAGACGCGTAGTGTACGCGGCCCGGTGGCGAACGTCAGAGCGCACCCGATGCCGGCGAAGAAACGGCCCGCCTTCGTTACACTCCCGCCCTTGCTCGGCGTGACGAACAAGCTGCTGGACCTCCCGGACCGCTTCTCCCAGGCCGCGTGGCTGCGCCTCGGCTGGGCGTACGTGGGGCTGGGCGTCCTCGCGCGGCTCGTGCAGTGGCTCTGGGGCGTGAGCTACTGGAGCGACGAGGCGATGCTGCTGCTGAACTTCCGAACCGCGGACCCGCCGGCGATTTTCGGCGCACTTCAACACGGCCAGACGGCCCCGCCGCTGTTCGCCCTCCTGCAGAACGCGGCGTTCGACGCCTTCGGCACCTTCGAGCAGGGCACGCGGCTCGTGGCGCTGCTGGCCGGGTGTTGCGCGTGCGTGCTCATCTGGCTGCTGGCCCGGCGGCTGCTGCCGTTACCGGCGGCGGTGCTGTGCGCGGGCATCTTCGCGTTCTCCGGCCGGCTGACGTGGCACGCCGCCGAGGCCAAGCAGTACAGCACCGACGTGCTGCTTGCGACGGTGCTGCTACTCGTGGCGACGTGGCCCGGCAAGACCGCGACGTGGCGCGTGCTGGCCGCGGGCACGACGGGGGTCGTCGGCGTGTGGCTGAGCCACCCGAGCGTCTTCATGGTTCCCGCGGTGGGGCTTGCGTTGCTGCCGATGGCTTGGCGCGAGGGCGTGCGGGGCCGGTGGGTGTGGGCCGGCGTGACGGCGGCTTGTGCGGCGAGTTTTGCGGCCGTGTACCTGCTGAGCATCCGCCACCAGCAGGTGCCATACTTGTTCGAGTACTGGTTCGCCGGGGGCAAGTTCCCGGATTACGCCCGGCCGTGGGGCATCCCGGCGTGGGTCGCCCGCAGCACACTTGGCGTGGTGAACTACCCGTATGAAAACGTCAGTGCCGTGCTGCTGCCGGCGGCGCTGCTGGGGTGCGTCGCGGCGGTGCGGCGGGGGCGGCGGGGAAGCGGACACGGCCGGCTGCTGGCGATGGCGGGCATGCCGGTGCTGTTTGTGCTGATCGCGGCGTTCGCGTTGCGGTACCCGTTCGGCGGGTCGCGGGTGACGGCCTTCCTCACGCCGGGGGTCACGCTGCTCGTCGGCCTGGGGTTCGATTCGGCACTGCGCACCGTGCGGCGGGCGTGGCAGCGGCGGATCGTCTGGGCGGTGACGTCCGTCGTGCTGCTGCTCATGGCCGGGCCGATGCTCTGGCGGTTCGCCGAGCCGGAACACCGCGGCCACCTGGCCCCGGCCGTGCGGCACGTGCAGGCCAATGCGCAGGACCAGGAGCCGATCTTCGTGATCGACGAGGCAGCGGCGTTCCGCGTCTACTGGCCCGGGCGCAGCTTCACGCTGCTCGAGCCGCCGGCCGCGGAAACGATCGAGGTCCGCCGCTTCTGGCTCGTCTGGAGCTTCGACGGCGACGCCGGCCGGCGGAAGGTCTCGCGCGTACTCGACACGCTCGACACGCGGTATGACCGAACGGACGCGTTCGTCATCCCCGGCGGCGGGGCTATTCTTTACGAGCGGGCCATCGAGCCTTGAGCGGAGCCGGCGTTCGGAGGATCATTCGGGCACCACAAGGAGGCGTGATGCTCAAAAGCAAGCTGATTCACCCGCAGATCCTGGCCGCGATCGCACGGGCCGGGCACGGCAGCACCGTGCTCATCTCCGACGGCAACTACCCCCACAGCACCGCCGCGGGGCGCAACAGTGAACTCGTCTACCTGAACCTTGCGCCCGGCCTCGTGAGTGTGACGGACGTGCTCAAGCTGCTGTGCGTGACCATGCCGATTGAAAAGGCCGTGGTGATGGAGCCGCTGCGTGAAGGCCCGTACGCAATGGCCGGCGACCCGCCGATTTTCAGCGAGTTTCGCGACATTCTCGCCGAGTCGGACTGCGCAGGGCACCTCGAGCAGGTCGAGCGGTTCGACTTCTACAAGACGGCCGGCAAGCGGAACAACTGCCTGACCGTCGCCACGGGCGAGCATCGCATCTACGCGAACATCCTGTTGACCGTCGGCGTCGTGAAGCCGGCCCAATGAAGCTCGGAGCAACCACCATGGCCCACCGCAAGCTCAACTTCGGCATCCTCGGCACGGGCAACATCGCCAGGCAGTTCGCCAGGGGCGTGCTGGCCAGCCGCCGGTGCAACCTCGCGGCCGTGGGCAGCCGCACCGAGGCCGCCGCGACCGCCTTCGCCGCCGAGGCGAAGGTCCCGGCCGCACACCCCACGTACGAAGCGTTACTCGCAGACCCGACGGTCGATGCGGTGTACGTCTCGCTGCCCAACCACCTGCACCACGACTGGACGATCGCCGCACTGAAGGCCGGCAAGCACGTGCTGTGCGAGAAGCCCATCGCCGCGAACCACACCGAGGCCGAGCGGATGTTCGACGCGGCGAGCCGCCACGGCCGGCGGCTCGTCGAGGCGTTCATGTACCGCAGCCACCCGCAGACGCTGGCCGTGGTGGATGAGGTCCGCCGTGGCACGATCGGGACGGTGAAGCTCATCCGGTCGAGCTTCTGCTTCCGCGTGCGGAACACCGCCGGGAACATCCGCTTCGACACCGCCACGGCCGGCGGCGCGCTCATGGACGTGGGGTGCTACTGCATCAACTTCTCGCGCCTCATCGCGGCCGCGGCCAGGCCCGGGCACGACGGCATGCTCGAGCCGCACTTCGTGCAGGGCGTCGCGGCACTGCACGAGTCGGGCGTGGACGAACTCAGCAGCGTGGTGATGCAGTTCCCCGGCGGCGTGCTGGCGGAGTTCACCTGCGGCATGGCACTGCAGGCGGACAACTCGGCTTATGTTTGTGGCGACGAGGGGTACCTCACGATCCCCTGGCCGTGGAAGCCCACGCCGGACAAGAGCGGGTACGTCATTGCCCACGGCGTGCCGCCGAAGCAGGACATCACGGCCGCCGGCCCGAAGTTGCCAGTCCCGCCGCCGCGGCAGGAGGTGACGGTGCCCGTCGCCGGCGACCTGTACGGCCTGGAGGCGGACCACTTCGCCGACCACGTGCTGGACGACGCCGAGCCGGCCCTGACGGCCGCCGATTCCCTGGGCAACATGGTCGTCCTCGACGCCCTGCGACGACAGATCGGGCTGACTTTTTAGGGCCGCTTGATCTTGTTTCGTAACGCGTCGAACGACCTCCACGCTCGAACAGCGCTCCCTGAGCTCGGCCGCCCCTCCGGGGCGGGGGAACATGCGCCCCACCGGGGCGGGAGAACATGCGCCCCTCCGGGGCGGGGAAAGAGGCGACTTGCCGGGTCGAGAGACGTTGGCTTGTCGGCGGTTTCTCCGGTTCTGCGAACGGCCCTCTGCCGTCACATGCGCCGCGACCGGCCACCTGTTCATCCCCGCCGGTGTGCCCAACGCACGTGAGAATGCGGGATGACACGTGACAAGCTCGCCCGGAGGGCCTTACACCGCGGCGTGGGCTTGGACTTGCCGCTCGGCGTGGTAGCTGCTGCGGACCAGCGGGCCGCTTTCCACGTGGCGCAGGCCTTTGTCTTCGCCGGCCTGCTTCCAGGCGGCGAACTCCTCGGGCGTGACCCAGCGGTCCACCGGCAGGTGGCGGGGCGTCGGCTGCAGGTACTGGCCCAGCGTGAGGATGTCGAGGTTGATGGCGACGAGGTCGTCCATCACGCTCTCGATCTCGTGGCCCTGCTCGCCGATGCCCAGCATCATGCCCGTCTTGGTCGTCAGGCCGGCCTCCTTGCAGATCTGCAGGAGCTTGAGGCTGCGGTGGTACTTGGCCTGCGGGCGGACGCGGCGGTACTGGCTCGGCACCGTCTCGATGTTGTGGTTCAGGATCTCCGGGCGCTCGTCGATGACCCGTTGAAGCGCCTCCCACTTGCCGCAGAAGTCCGGGATGAGCACCTCGACGCTCGTGCCGGGGCTCTGGATGCGGATCTGGCGGATCGTCTCGGCCCAGATCTCGGCACCGCCGTCCTTGAGTTCGTCCCGGTTGACGGACGTGATGACGACGTGCCCGAGGTTCATGAAGGCGACGGCCTCGCCGACGCGAACGGGCTCGTCGGTGTCCAGTTCCGGCGGCCGCCCGGTCTTGATGTGGCAGAACCCGCAACTGCGCGTGCAGACGTCCCCCAGGATCATCAGCGTGGCGGTGCCGCTGGCCCAGCACTCGCCGATGTTGGGGCACTTGGCGCTCTCGCAGACGGTGTGGAGGCGTTTGTCCGCGACCATCTTCTTGAGCCGCGCGTACCCCTCGCCGGCGGGCATTTTCATCTTCAGCCAGCTGGGCTTTCGGCCGCCGGGGTATTGGCCAGGGTCCGGACGGTCCGTGCGGAGGATATTCAGCGAGACGTTCTGCATGGCAACCCAAGCTTAGGGGGCACACCGGCCGGGCACAACGCGTACGGCGTTTCAGGCGTATTGACAGCCGGTCATTCCGAAAACCGCGCGGCAAAGCTGAAACTGAAGCTGAAGCTGAGCCGGCCGGGCCAGCCGCTTCGCCCGGGAGCGGCGTCGGCAGGCGTGGGATTGTCGTGCCGGTGTCAATTCGCCTCGACGAGGCCCATCTCCACCAGGTTCAGCAGGCTTACCTGCAGGGTGTCCCAGGCGGTGAGGTTGCGGAGTTTGTCCTGTTCCACGACGGCCCATTCGACGCCGACCTCCGCCGCCGCGGCCATCGCCCCGGCCAGCGGCACGACGCCGGTGCCCACGGCCGTGAACGCCACGTTGCCGTCGGGCCCGCGGTCGGCCAGGGCGACGTCTTTGACGTGCAGGCTCGTCACCCGCCGGCCCAGCCGCCGGACCAGCGCCGCCGGGTCCTCCCGGCCCACGACGGCCCAGGCGATGTCCACCACGAAGCCGACGTGCGCCGGGTCGGTGTTTGCGGCCAGCAGGTCCAGTGCACGGACGCCGTCGAAGCACTCGAGCAGCTCGTGGTCGTGGTGGTGGTAGGCCAGCCGAATGCCGGCCTCGGCGAAACGTCGGCCGACGCTGTTGTACAGCTCGGCGTCGGCCAGCAACTGCTCGCGTGACTCGGCCGGTGCCCACCAGCAGGAGACGCGGCGGACGCCGGCCGCCTCGGCCTGTCGGAGCAGGGTGTCCGTCTCCTCACGCAGGCCCTCGCGCAGCGTGCCGATGGTGAGCGGCTCGAGGCCCAACTCGCGGAGTCGGCGGGCATTGGCCTGCACGTCGCCGGTGAGGGCGGCACCAAGGCTCTCGACCCCGCGATACCCCATGTCGGCGGCCCGCTTCATCGCAGACCAGAAGTCATGCTTCGCGTCGTCCGAGATGATGCCGATAAAGCCGGGCCGGAGGGGTTTCATATGGAGCGATTGTAAACGCAAAGCCCGCCAAGCAACGAACCGGGCGCTTCCCACCCGCGTGGCGCGGGTTTAATCTGCGCGACATGACCACGGGCACCCCCACACGCAAGGCCGTCAAGACCAAGGTCCTCGTCGGCATGGAGATTCACGTTCAGCTCTGCACGGCCAGCAAGATGTTCACCTCGGCCGTCAACGGCTTCGGCGGCGAGCCGAACACGCAGGTGGACCCCGTCGTCCTCGGGCTGCCGGGCGTGCTGCCGGTCATCAACAAGAAGGCCGTCGAAGGGTGCATCAAAATCGGCATGGCCCTGGGCTGCCAGATCGCCCGCCACACCAAGTGGGACCGCAAGAGCTACTACTACCCGGACCTGCCCAAGAACTACCAGATCAGCCAGTACGACGAACCCCTCTGCGGCGAAGGCGTCTTCGACCTGGACCTCGACGGTGAGGTCCTGCCCGTGCGCATCCGCCGCGCCCACCTCGAGGAAGATGCCGGCAAGCTGCTGCATGATGCGCCCGGCGGCTACCACATCGACCACAGCATCGTCGACCTGAACCGGGCCGGCACCCCGCTCGTCGAGATCGTGACGGAGCCCGACTTCGACTCCGGCGCACAAGTCGCCGCGTTCGGGCAGGCGCTGCAGAAAATCGTGCAGTTTCTGGGCGTTTCCGAGGGACAAATGCAGATGGGCCACATGCGCCTCGAGCCGAACATCAACGTGCACATCACCGACGAGAGCGGCAATGTCCACAAGACGGCCATCACCGAGGTGAAGAACCTCAACAGCTTCAGCGTGCTGCAGAAGGCGGTCGATTACGAAGCCGTTCGGCAGGTGAAGGTGTGGGAGGAGACCGGCCAACTCGGCAGGAAGAGCACCTTCGGCTGGGACGACCAGCGCAACGCCACCGTGCTGCAGCGCGAGAAGGAAGAAGCCCACGACTACCGCTACTTCCCCGACCCGGACCTGGTGCCGGTGGAGGTGGACGACGCTTGGCTCGGCCGGCTGCGTGCAGAGATCGGCGAGATGCCGCAGGTCCGCCAGAAGCGGTACCGCAACGAGCTGGGGCTGGACGAGAAGACCGCCGCCCTGCTGGCCGGCGAGCGGGCACTGGGCGACTACTACGAGCAGGTGATCGGCGCGGGGGTGGAAGCCAAGCGGGCGGCGAACCTGATGGAGGCGCTGCGCGAGGTGGCCGCCGAGAAGCAGCAGGCCGTGGAAGACCTGGGCGTGAGCCCGGCCGGCCTGGCCGAGGTGGCGCAGCTTGTGGCCGCCAACAAGATCGCCGCGAGCAAGGAAGTCACCAAGAAGGTGATGGCCCGCATGAGCGAATCACCCGGCACAGCCGAGCAGGCCGCGACCGACCTGCAACTGATCCAGAGCACCGACACGGGCGCCCTGGACGCGGCGATCGACGCCGTCATCGCCGCCAACCCGCAACCCCTGCAGGACTACCGCGGCGGGAAGCAGTCGGCGGTCGGCGCGCTGGTCGGCCTGGTGATGAAACAAGGCAAGGGCCTGAACCCGAAGCTCGTCCAACAGCGGCTGCGCGAGAAACTGTCGTGACGGCCTGAGACACCGGCGAATCGACGCGAAAACCGACGGTTTTGCCCCGCGTGCGTAAGCCGTAACACGCTTGCGGTGTCGCATCGACATGAATCGCCTTGTCGTTTTCTCGCCTCGGCTTAACCTGACGCTAACCGACCGCCTGAGCCGAAGGAGCCAGCTTTGCACCGTTTCAATCTCGTCCTCGCCGCGTGTGCCGCGGCGATTGTGGTCCCGTATGCCGACGCACAGGTGGTCTTCAGCGGGCCGGTGGACATCCCGCTCGTGCGCGACTTCACGGGCACGGCCATCAACCTCGTGACAGGGGCGGTCAATACCTCGAATAACGCCCCGAACGACAGCGTCGCGGACTTCATCGTGTTCGATGTCGTCGGCGAGTGGCGATTCGCGAACCTCGACAATGACCCGGCCGGGCTCGTGGCGATCGCCCCCGACTCCACCAGCATCGCGCTTCTGGCCCCCGGCGATTTCGTCGGCCCGGGCCTGCCGCTGTGGCCCCTGGGCGGCGGCAACAGCGACGGGCGGTTCGACAACGTCTTCCCGTCCTACGTCGGCCTGCTGTTCGAGAACGAGGCAAGCGGCACCTTCCACTACGGCTGGGTGGAGCTGGAACTCCCCGCGACAGGCCCGGGCCGCGTCACGGGCTACGCCTACAACGCGACGCCGCTCACCGGCCTGGTCATCCCCGAGCCGACGAGCCTGGGCCTTATGGGCCTGGCCTCCTCGACCCTTCTGCGCCGACGCCGGCCATGACCCGTAGCCCCTCGGCCGCCTCGGCCCCGACCGGCACGGACTGACCCCCCGCCGGGGCCGGGGCGGCCGACGCCGCTGCGCGCCTGCCTCCCGCCGACCGTCGACGTCACTTCAGCCCCTCCGGGGCTTGTCCATCCATAGGGCGAAGCCTCCGGGGGTTTTGCGCGCGGCCGCTGCGTGCCTGCCGTGGGCTCATCGGTATGGGCGCCACGGCTTGACGCGTCGTGAACGTGAAAAAACCGCCGAGTGGCACTTTCGTACCACCCGACGGTCGGGGAAATCATGGAAATCGTCAGGGACATGCCCGGCAGGCGGGTGCCTTAGCCGAGGGTGTCCGCAGTGGCCTCTTCCGTCGTCTTCTGCGTACGCAGGACGCCGTCTTCCATGGTCCGGCGGATTTTGACGAGGGCCTTGTTCTGAATCTGCCGGACGCGTTCCTTGGTCACGCCGATGATCCGGCCGACCTCTTCGAGGGTGAGCGGCTTCTCCGTGTCGCCCTCCCAGTTGAAGCGTCGGCGGATGACGGTCGCTTCCACGTCCGTCAGGTTCGCACGGTTCATGTTGACGATCTCGCGGAGTTCGTCCACGCAATCGTCCTCGACCTGGTCCCGGCGAACCTCGTCCCAGTTGCTCTTCTCAAGGTCCGGCTCGAACTCGACCGGGAAGCGGCTCTTGTGCCGGCTGTGCTTCAGCGACGTGCGGCTGAAGGCCTTGAGGATCGCCCGGCAGGCGTAGGTGCTGAACTTGAAGCCCTTGTCGACATTGAACTTGTCGACGGCCCGGATCAGCGCCATGTTGCCCTCGGACACGATCTCGGCGAAGTCCACGTCGCCCAGCCGGGTGCGCTTGGCCATGGCCAGAACGAGCGCCAGGTTGGTGCGGACGAGGTATTCGCGGAAGAACTCGGCCTTTTCGGCAAGGTCGACCAGTTCCTGGGCCAGCTTCTTCGTCAGGCCGTCCCGCTGTGCCCGCCGCTGGGTCTTCTTGAGCTTGCGCTTCGTGAAGTTGAAGCGCATGAACATGAGCTTCTCTTCGTCGGCGGACATGAGTTGGGGTGTTTGCGTCTTCTCGCCGTCGGAGGCGTCGTCGCGGGTCGGCTGATACCAGCTGACCAGCGGCAGGGCCTTCGCGTCGTCGCCGAAGAGCTCGGCTTCGATGTTCTTCCGCCGGTAGATGGCGGAGTCCATGAAGTCGATCTCACGGGCGAGAATTTCCTCGGCCCGCTCCCGCAGAAATCGCGGAATGGGCGCACGTCGTGTTGTCGTTTTTGTTGCCTCTGTGGCGGACATAACCGCCTCCTTACTACGAGCTGCCTATCTGCCTATCGAACGCCTAGAGTATTCACCCGTGTCTCGTCCCAAGTCTTCTCGGACGTTCGATTTTTTCCGAACCCGCCGCTAACTCATTGCCAATGTGAGCTTTAGCGAACACAGAAAAAATCGAACCTTAACACAAGCGCCCACTACAGGCGTAACAAACATCCTTGCTTTACGCTGCCGACTTGACGGCGATGCACGTTCCGTCGTGCAAAGTTCACGCCGATGGCTACCATCCGGGCGTGTCAGAAACGATCGGGCTTTGTTTCGGCGGGAGTTTCAATCCGGTGCACCTGGGTCACCTGATCTGTGCTCGCCACGTCGCCGAGGCCCGGGGTTTTGGTCGCGTCCGTCTCATCCCCAGCCGCTTGAACCCGCACAAGGAGGCGGATGCCTCCGTCGCAGGTGCCGAGCATCGCCTGGCGATGGCTCGACTCGCGGTAGCCGACGATGAACTGTTCGTCGTCGACGACCTGGAGATTCAAAGGCCCGGTCCGAGTTACACATTGCGAACCGTTCGGGCCTTACGAGAACGATTCGGCGGCCCGATTGATTGGCTCATCGGAGCCGATCTGCTTCCGGGCCTTTCCTCGTGGTTTGGTTACCCGGAGTTGCTCTCCGAGATCACCTTCCACGTCATGCACAGGCCGGGCTATGAGATCGAGGCGTCACGCCTGCCCCCCGAGGTCGCTGACCTCGCCCGACGGAACCTCGTGGAAGCCCCGGCGGTTGACATCAGCGCCACCCTCATCCGCGAGCGGATCGCTCAAGGACGGGATGTTCGGTATCTCACTCCGGACGCTGTAAGCTGCTACATCGTCCGGGAAGGCCTGTATCAGGCGTCGCGGTGACTTCCTATATACGAACCCATGTGTTAGCAGTTCGTCAAGACCTGCTTCCAACATTGGCGAAACTTAATTTTTCTTGGGGCCTGCGGCGTCCTGTACAAGCCGCTTAACCCGCAGGGAAGTATCATCGGCTGCAACCGCCCGCCGGGTTCGCAGAATTTCGCTCCGGCCGCCGGTGCCTGGTCCTGCCGGGCACAGGCCATGCTCCCGCACTGTACGATCGAGACGCCCATGCCCGCCGCCGCCGACGACGCCAGGCAAACTGCCCGCCCCCTGGACCAGCCTGACCTGGCCTACATGAGCGTCAGTGACCACCTGGAGGAGTTGCGTACCCGCCTGATCCGCGCATTGCTGGCCGTGGGGGTGGGGTTTGCCGTCTGCCTGATTTTTGCCCGCTCATACGTCATCCCCTTCTTCTGCCGGCCGCTCATCGACGCCCTGCTCGACGCCGACCTAAGCCCGCAGATGTTCTTCACCGGCATCACCGACCCGTTCTTCGTCTACCTGAAGGTGTCGCTCATCGGCGGGCTGGTGCTCGGCGGGCCGGTGGCGCTCTGGCAGATGTGGTCGTTCATCGCCGCCGGGCTTTACAAGCAGGAGCGTCGGACGGTCACGCGGTACATCCCGCTGTCCATCTCGCTGTTCGCGCTGGGCGTCAGCACGGTCTATTACGTGGCCGTCCCGTTCATTCTGCAGTTCTTCCTGGCGTGGAACCTGGGCATCCCGCTGCCGAACATCCCGGCCGAGCCGGACGCCTCGGCCACCGCGACCGTCCTGGTCATCCCCAGCTACGCCGGCGACCCGGCCGAACCCGTCGAACGCCAGTTCTGGTTCGACTCCGTCCAGCAACGCTTCAAGGTCTATCACGGCCAGCGTGTCCACGTGCTGACCCTCGGCGGCGACAACCTCCTGGCACCGGTCATCACCCTCCCCGAGTACCTCAACCTCCTGCTGACGCTGCTCATCGGCTTCGGACTCACCTTCCAGCTCCCGCTGGTCGTCATGGGCCTCGTCGCGGCCGGGGTGGTCCAGACGAAGGTGCTCCGGGAGAAGCGAAAAATCATCTACTTCGGCCTGGCGGTCGCCTCGGCGGTCTTCACCCCGGCCGACCCGTTCAGCATGCTGGCGATGTTCCTCCCGCTGCTGGGCCTGTACGAGCTGGGCCTGTGGCTCGCCGAACGCCGAACGAACCGGCCCGATCGCCCCCGCGCCTGAACGCGACAGCGCCACGGGGAAGCAGGCGCAAGCCTCGGCCCGTGGAGCCGCCCGTCATCGCTTTGCCGTCACGCTCGTACGGAAGGGCCCGGCCTTCCAGGCCGCCGGCTGGTTGTCGATGCGTGTCTGGTACTCCGGAATCCGGTCGGCGAGCAGGCCCTGCCTCACCAGCTCCGCCTCCGGGGTTGCGCCCTTGTCGCCCACGGCGGCGAGCATCTCGTCCATCGCGGCCGAGAGCTTCGCCTTGCCCACGGCGTGGGCCGGGTCGTCGGCCAGGTTGTGCACGCAGTGGTAGTCGGCTGTGAGGTCGTAAAGCTCCTCGGCCGGCTTCGCCTCGGCGAAGAAGACGGCGGCATCGCCCCTCAGCTTCCCCTCCGCGTGCAGGCGGCGCATCTCCCGCGTCGTGGGCGACCAGTTCATGTACGTGATGTACTGGGCGTACGGAATCTCAGGGTAAAAATTGCGAACGTAGTGATACCGACGGTCCCGGGCGGTGCGGAGGCGGTCGAAGGCTTCGTCCATCCGGTCGCGGCCGCTGAAGACGACGGCGTGCCCTTCGTCCATCGCAATGCCATCGGAGGAGAGGAACGGGATGCCGTCGTAGTCCGGGTTGGGGGTGGCACCCGCCAGGTGGCAGAAGGTCTGGGCAAGGTCCGTCCAGGAGACGAGGCGGTCGCTGGTGGAACCGGCGGCAATTTTGCCCGGCCAGCGGACGAGCAACGGCATGTGCACCCCGGCGGAGTAAGGCCACCGCTTCTCGCGCACCAGCCCGCGGCCGTGGTCCGCCAGGAAGAGCACGACGGTGTTGTCCCGTTCGCCGCTGGCGTCGAGGGCCTCGAGCAGTTCGCCGAGTTGGCGGTCCAGCTCGTGCACGTTGTCAAAGTGCCGGGCAATGTCGTTGCGGACGGTCGGGGTGTCGGGCAGGTACGGGGGAACGGTCACGTCGGCCGGGTCTGTCACGCGGGTGATGTTCTTGCCGGCCCCCATGCCGCCGGGCCGTCCCGGAGGTGCCTCGGCCGGCCATATGGCGCTCTCGTGCGTGATGCCGATGTTGTAGAAGAGGAAGAAAGGTGCCCGCAGATGGCCGTTTCGCAGGCGGTCGCGCCAGTCCTCCTTGTCATTCCGCCAGCCGGCCGGGTCGTCGGGGGAGGTGCCTTCTTCGGGATCGAAGTTGAAGTCCAGCTTCGTAGGCCAGCTCACGTAGTAGCCGGCTTCACGGAGTTCCTGTGTGAACAGTCGCGGCGGGTTCAGCAGCGTGCTGCGCATCTGGTGCGTGCCGATCTTCCAGGGGTATTGCCCGGTGATCATCGTCGCGCGAGAGGGGGCACACACCGGGGCGGTGCTGACGGCCTGGTCAAAGCGGCAGCCCTCGGCGGCCAGGCGGTCGAGGTTGGGCGTGCGGGCCGCCGAGTGGCCGTAACAGCCGAGCAGCCGCCCGGTGTCTTCGCCGACGATCATCACGATGTTGGGTCGTTGTGGCATCAGGCTATCACACATCGCAGCGCCCACGCAGGCAAGCTGAGAAGCGTACCGCACTTGCTGCGGAAACGGACGGCGGGTCGCACTGTCAGGACATCCGAACAAAACCCGCTTGATAGCATTCGGTTATTTTCTTGTTGCTCGCATGAGGGTTTCGTTTACTATCTCGGCCAACCAACCCCTTGCGACTGTCCGCTTGATGCTCCACTTCTAAAAACCGCTCGAACCTCGCAGACTGTCCGTTCTCGGACATGGTTTTGAGCAACACATCGCCCCCTTAAGGGCGCGGGAGTTTTCATGCGTTTTGCTATTGCCGCAGCTGTTGCTGGTTTGGGTCTGGTCGCTTCGGCCCAGGCCGTCACGTTCTTCTCGGGCGACACCACCGGCGAGCCGGTCTTCAATCGGCCCCTCTCGCTGACCGTCCTCTCCGGTGTCGGCACGGCCGTCCCTTACGAGGTCACGCCGATGTTCGTTAACACGACCGGCAGCTATTCCGTCACCACCGACACGAGTGGTGCCTCGGCTTACGACGGCTACCTGCTGCTCTACGCCGGCGCCTTCGACCCGGCGGACCCGTTGGACAGCCTGATCGCCTTCAATGACGATGCGGGTGGCTTTACTCTGAGTTCGGTCACAACCAGCCTGGATGTCGGCACCCAGTACTTCATCGTGCAGACCGGGTTCGGTAACACGGACTTTGGCACCTACACCGGCGAGATCGACGGTGTGGGCGTCGCCTCGATTGGGCTGGTGCCCGAGCCGGCGAGCCTCGCCGCCGTGGGCCTGGCCGGGCTGGGCCTGGTCCGTCGTCGTCGCGCCTGAGGCGGTCGCCGGCCGCACCTGCCGCGGCCGGCAAATCACCTTCAACTGATAAAGGCCCGCACGGACACTCCGTGCGGGCCTTTGTCGACTCCGGTGTTCTGGAGGACGGTTCGACAGCGGTTTATGCGCTCTTGCGGCCCTTGTGCGGCTCGAAGAGGGCCTTTCGGCTCTCGACGACGTCCTCATCGATCACATACTTCCCGCCCCGCTGCTGCTCGGGCAGGTCGTACATGATGTCCATCATGATCTCTTCGCACACGGCCCGCAGGGCGCGGGCGCCGGTGTCGCGGGAGAGCGCCCGCTCGGCGATCTTCTGCAGTGCGCCGGTCGTGAACTCCAGCTGGCAGTCTTCCAGGGCGAAGAACTTCTGGTACTGCTTCACGATGGCGTTCTTCGGCTCGGTGAGGATGTTCACCAGCGTCGGCACGTCCAGCGGGGCCAGGGTGCTGGTGATGGGCAGCCGGCCGACGAATTCGGGGATCATGCCGAACTCGACCAGGTCCTCCGGCTGCACGCTGGCGAGCACGTCGCCGCGGTCGTCCTGCGTGCCGGCCAGGCCCAGCTCGGAGCCGAAGCCGATCTGCCGCTTGCCGAGGCGCTTGCGGATGATGTCGGTCAGGCCGACGAACGACCCGCCGCAGATGAACAGTATCTGGCTCGTGTCCATCTGAATGTACTGCTGCTCGGGGTGCTTCCGCCCGCCCTGGGGTGGGATGTTGGCAACGGTGCCCTCGAGCATCTTGAGCAGGGCCTGCTGAACGCCTTCGCCCGACACGTCGCGGGTGATGGAGACGTTCGCCTGCGTCTTGCCGATCTTGTCGATCTCGTCGATGTAGACGATGCCGCGTTGTGCGGCTTCCAGGTCGTAGTCGGCGGCCTGGAGGAGGCGCAGGAGGATGTTTTCGACGTCCTCACCCACGTAACCGGCCTCGGTGAGGGTGGTGGCGTCGCCGATGGCGAACGGCACGTTGAGCGTGCGGGCCATGGTGCGGGCCAAAAGGGTCTTGCCTGAGCCGGTCGGGCCGATGAGCAGGACGTTGGACTTGTCCAGCTCGACGCCGTCGGGTTTGCGGGCGGCGTCGGCTTCGGGCTCTGCGGTGGAGATGACCGAGAGCCGCTTGTAGTGGTTGTGCACCGCGACGGAGAGGCTGCGTTTGGCGCGGAGCTGCCCGACGATGAACTGGTCGAGGTGGTCGTTGATTTCTCGCGGGGAGGGGATGCGGGTGAAGAGCGGCTGGCCTGCCGAGAGCTTGCGCTTCTCCTGGCGGATGATGTTGTGCGCCAGGTCGATGCAGTTGGCGCAGATGTAGACGTCATTGGGCCCTTCGACCATGGGTCCGACGTCGCGCGAGCTTTTTCCGCAGAAGGAGCAGATGGTGACGCGTCGGCCGCGGAACCCCCCGCCAGAGCCGCCCCCGCCGCCGCCCGTCGCCGGCGGCACGCCGCCCTGGCCCTGGTTGCCTGACCGATTTCCACCGTTGGCCATGAAAGTACGCCTTCCTCGTTGGTTCTTGCCGGATTCGTGGGGTTCTTCCCCAATACAACTGCCGCAGGCCGATGCCGACCTGACGCCGACGCCCAGCCTTCATCGCCAGAGACGCCGGTGGTTGCAAGCCTTTTCCGGACGCGTGACGGCTTATCCTAACCGGCGGCGCCGCCCACGCTCAGCGTCAAAAAACGCCGATAATGGTCTTCACAGCCTGACGCGACGGCTCAAGCCGCCCGCCTG
Source organism: Phycisphaerae bacterium (assembly GCA_050329715.1). GTDB lineage: Bacteria > Planctomycetota > Phycisphaerae > Tepidisphaerales > Tepidisphaeraceae > DAIOTR01. Next base: position 2,535 of record JBHJOM010000117.1, on the reverse strand, counting down.
CTCACTTGATATCGGCATCCATGCCCCGCGGCTTGGGCTCGAACCTGACGCCGTCTTCAGAATCCTTCTTCGACGCCTCAGCCCTGGCCAGTTCCTCGTATTGAACCTGCCGGACCTTCGCCACAAGCTTTTGCCGCGCCCGTTCGTACTCCTCGTCGCTTAACTGCCCGGCGCGGTGCAACGCCCGCAGCTCCGCCAGCGGCCCGCCGAACTGCAGCATCGCGTCCGGCGTGCTAAGCCGCTTCCGAACGAACCAGACCGCCAGCAACCCCACGCAAAGCAGCACCAGCAACGCCCCCACGGCCAAAAAGACCGCCGAGTACGAACCGCCCGTCTGGGAAAGGGACACCGGCATGCACCTTTAGGATAGGCCGGCAACGCCTTTGTTGCAGCGCCGGCGAACGTTCTCGTCAGGCGGCCGGGCGGGCGTTATCTTCACCCCAAGGCCGGCGACGGCCGATGCTTTTACTACGCATGAACGCGCACCCGGTTACCTCCCACCTGTCGATCGGCCCGTCACCCGACTCGCACGCTGACGCCCGCACCGACGCCCCTGCCCACGCCCACGCGGCCGGGCCGCGTCTGCTGATCAGCCGGGCGGCGCTGCTGCATAACGTGCGGGTTCTGCGGTCGCGGCTGGCACCGGGCGTGGGATTGTGTGCGGTGGTGAAGGCCCAGGCGTACGGGCACGGGCAGGACCTGGTGGTGGAGACGTTGTCGCGGTTTGCCGTGTCGCCCGGGGGGCCTCGGGCCGCCGACGCCTTCGCCGTCGCCACGCTGGACGAGGCCGCCGCACTGAACACCAGCCTGCCGGTGCTCGTCTTCAGGCCGGTGGAGCACGTTTTGATTGGCCGGCACCGGGAGCAACTCGCAGAAGCCGTCCGCCGAGGCTGGAGCCTGAACCTCACCACCCGCACCGCCGCCGACGATCTGGACCGCCTGGCCGAATCCCTCGCCCAGTCATTGGCCCGGCGGGCGACCGTTCACGTCATGGTCGACACCGGCATGACCCGCGACGGCTGTTCACTGGCCGACCTGCCCGGCCTGCTCGAGCACATCCTGAGTAAGCCCGCCCTGAAGCTCGCCTCCCTCGCCACGCACTTCACCGACGGCGAAGAGGCCGACGCCCGCTACAGCCTCGAACAGACCGCCCGCTTCCGCGCCGCGACCGACGCCGTGGCCAAGGCCCACAACGTCCGCCGGCATGCGGCCAACACCGGCGGCACACTCAACTGCCCGGCGGCGCACTTCGACTTCGTCAGGCCGGGCATCGGGCTGTACGGCATCCACCCGGCCGGCCGGCCGGACGAGGCGACGCCCCTCCGCCCCGCCATGACCTGGCTCGCGCCGCTCGTGCATATCCACGACGTCGCGCCCGGCCAGTCGGCCGGCTACAACCGCACGTGGACCGCCGCCCGTCAAAGCCGCATCGGCGTGGTGCCCGTGGGTTACGCCGACGGCTACGACCGCCGCCTGAGCAACGCCGGCGTCGTCATCGTCCGTGGCAAGCCGTGCCCGGTCGTCGGGCGGGTCAGCATGGACCTGATCACCATCAACCTCACCGACTGCCCCGAGGCGAGTATCACCGACACCGTCACCCTGCTGGACAACGACCCGGCCAGCCCGGCCGGCGTCTACGCCATGGCCAAGGCGTGCGACACCATCCCGTACGAAATCACAACGCGGCTCGGCCAGCGGGCTCCACGCGTCGCCTGGGAACCGGCGGAAGCTTAAGCACCACCCCGCCTTGAGCAACGCCCGGGCAGCCTGCCCGGCCGGCTCAGCACTTCAGCGGCTCAGCGGTTCAGGCGCAGCACGGCCGTGGCGGCGGCCAGGCGGACGCGCGGGTCCGTGTCGCCCAGCAGCGGGGCCAGGTGCGGCTGGGCGTCGAGCCGCCCGATCTCCCCGAACGCCAGCGCCGCCAGCATGCGGCGAAGCGGTTCCTTCGCCCGGGCATGCGCGACGGCCACGCCGTAGCCGTCATCCATGCCGAGTCGGCCCAGGGCCCGCGCCGCCGTCAGGCCGATCTCGGGGTAGTCGTCGGTCAGCTTGCCGCGGAGCAGCGGAAGGACGCGCACGTTCGGGCTGGCGGAGAGGGCCCACAGCGCGTCCATCTGGTCGTCGGCGAAGCGGGAGATGCTGTAGCCCATCAGCACGTCCTTGCCCCGGTCGTCGCCGTAGGCCCACAGTGCCTCGGCCGCCTGAATGCGTACGAGCGGGGAGAGGTCGCTTTGCATGCCCCGCAGCGGGTTGACGGCCGTCGGCTCGTTCATCAGCCCGAGCACGAACGCCACATTCCCACGGACGCCCGGGTCGTTGTCGCGGGCGAGTTGCTCGAGCCGGCGGCTGTACTGCTTTTGCCCGAGCATGTGCAGCCCGAAGATCGCGCCGGGGTGTACGCGGGCGTCGGGGTCGTCCAGCAGTCGGACGAGCTTTGGCCGGGCCTGCGGAATACCGGCCTGCCCGGCGGCCACGGCGGCGGCGAAACGCACCGACGGGGCCTCGTCGTCCAGCGCCGCGACGATCGCACCGGCG
>JBHJOM010000116.1:0-43278 GCA_050329715.1 Phycisphaerae bacterium | reverse complement strand
GTCGTCATCGACGAAGAGTTCGTCGTCACCGACAAAGAGTTCGTCGTCACCGACGAAGAGTTTGTCGTTACCGACGAAGAGTTCGTCGGGCCGCTTATCGGCCGCATCCCGGCCGCCTGACGGCGTGACACGGCCGCCGGCCGGCCATGGCGCTTCGCCTTGTACCGAGCGTTTGGTCCCGTAACAATGCCGCCATGGCACTGGCACACCGCGGCATGCTCATTCACGTCACGCACCTGGCCCCCGGCGGGTGGATCGAGCGCAAGGACACCGAGGAGCCCTTCGACCTGGCCGTGGCCCTGGACCTCCTGCCGCTCATGGCCGACAGCGGGATGAACCTGCTCGTCGTCGATATCGAGGACGGCGTCATCTACAAAAGCCACCCGGAGCTCACCCGGCATTACAGTGTGCCGATCGAGCAGATGCGGACGCTGGCCGACGCCGCCCGCGACCACGGCATGGACGTGGTGCCGAAGCTCAACTTCTCCAAAAGCGGACGGAACCTTCACGACAAGTGGATGATGCCCCACTGGCACCACGTGAGTTGGCTCAAGGGCATCGACACCTACTTTCGCGTCGCCGAGGACCTGATCGCGGAGCTGACGGAAGTGATGGGGCCGAGGCAGTTCTTTCACATCGGCATGGACGAGGACCATTACCGCTCGATGCCGCAGTACGTGGACGCGATTCACCGCTTGCAGGCGTCGGTGACGAAGCAGGGGCTGCGGACGATCATCTGGAACGATTCGTGCCACGACCAGCCGAACATGGTGGCCCAGGTGCACGCCGAAAAATCCGTGGCGGCGGAGTCGCTCATCAGCAAGGACATCGTGCACATCCTGTGGGACTATTTCGGTGCCCACCCGGACAAGGTGAAGCGGGTTGCCTCCCACGGCTTCGAGGTGTGGGGTGCGCCCGGCACCACGCCCGACCGCGTGGCCGCGTGGCGTGAGGCCGTGGAAGCCAACGGCGGCAACGGCCTGCTCCTGACCCGGTGGAGCAAGTGCAGCGAGAAGAACCGCCAGATGCTGACGGACCTGCTCAAGGAAGTCGGCCCGGGCTACCGGCCGGCGTGAGGTCGAGCAACTCTGCCGGCGTCGGCTGCGGTTGGCGCAAAGGTTGCAACACGGCCGGGCATGACGCGATACAACCCGCCGCCCGGCTCGAATCCCCCCGAAACCCCGCCTCCGACCGGCGGCTCGAACTACGGCAACCGCCCGCAGGACGGCACGAACCCGCTCGCCGTGGCGGGGGTGGTCGTTTCGCTGGCGTCGGTTGTGGCGTGCTGCTTCTATCCGCTCATCGGCATCCTTGTCGCCATCAGCGGGGCAGTGCTCAGCGGGTTGGGCGAGAAGCAGATACGCGAGGGCCGCGGCACCGGCATGGGCATGGCGACGGCGGGTCGGATCCTGGGCATCGTCATGTCGATCGTGAGCACGATCCTGCTGATCCTGATGATCGCCGGGTTCGCCTGGGCGAATTCCCCGGCCGGGCAGCAGTGGTTCCAGGACCGAACCGCCGACGTGGACCAGTCGACGGACCCCGACCCGGTTGGAAGTGATTGAGTTCGCCACGTGCGTCGCGGCCGCAGCAGACTTGCGGGTCGGCGTGTGCCCCGGCCGTTCCTGTGGCCCCGCCCGGCCCCGCTCAGCCTTCGTCACGGCTCGAGATTGCCTCCGGCCGCACGCCCAGGTTCAAGGGTCGTTTGGTGTCTCCCGCGAGGTAGAGCGTTTGTGTCGGGAAGGCGAAGTCCAGGCCTGCGGCGTTAAACCGCTCCAGCACGCGCAGGTTGACGAGGTTGGCGTGCTGGGTCCAAACCCAGTAGTCGGGCGGGAAGTGCCAGTAGTAGACCTTGATCCCCAAACTCGCGTCGTTGAAGTCGCTGAAGTAAATCCGGGGCGGGTGGGTGTCGGGCCTGAAGGCCCGGGCGATCTCCGGCTCCGCGAAGATCTCGGCGAGGATTCGCGTCGCCTCCTGCATCTTCTCCGGGGGCGTGTCGTAGGTCAGCGTGATCTCCATGACTCGCCGGATGCTGGGCCGACGGCCGATGTTTTCAACCGCGTTGTTCACGATCTCGGAGTTGGGCACCGTCACCAGGTGCCCGGTGAGCGTGCGGATCTTGGTGCTCCGGAAGCCGATCTCTTCGACAAAGCCGTCATGGCCGCTGAAGACGATGCGCTCGCCGACGGAGAACGGGTTGTCCACCAAGATGGTGATGGAGCCGAAAAGGTTCTTGATCGAGTCCTGGGCGGCCAGCGACACCGCCAGGCCCGCGATGCCCAGGCCGGCCAGAAACGCGCCGACGTTGGCGTCGAACACGTTTTCGGCGACCGCAAGCGTGAAGACAATGACCAGCAGGATCCGCATGGTCTTGCGAACCAGCGGGACGATCATGTCGTCCAGCCCGGTGCGGGTCCGGGCCGTCAGGCGGCGTAGCAGGACGTCGACGATCTCGACGAGGTTGTAAAAGAACCAGCCTACGGCCGTCAGCAGCAGCAGGGCGACCACCCGTGCGGCGAAATCCCGCAGGCCCGGGCTCATGGCGATGCCGGCGAGCCCGAAGCGAAGACCCACCGTGAAGACCGCCAGGGAGACGGGCGACGCGACGGACAGGAAAATCGCACTACGCAGCCGGGTGGTGTCGCCGTCGATCCGACGGCCGATGCGACGCAAGGCCGTAGCCAGCAGTCGGCCCACCAGCAGGCCCAGAAAGATGCCCACCACAAGCATTCCCCAGCCAAACAGGGGGGTGTCGACGAAGATCTGCCGAAGGCCGATCTCTTCCATTAGGTTGAAGACGCGGTCGACACTGACGAGATCCTCGATGAGCGGCTCGGGGAGGTTCGGCCCCGGGGGCTGGGCCAGGGCCGGCGTGTGACCCGAACCCAGGCCGGCACCCATTGGAAGCGAGGACGAGCCGAAGGACTGGAAAGACATGCGTAATCGGACCTTTCAGTGAGCCTGGTTTTTTGCGGGGTCTTGGCGGTGCAGGCGGGGCATCCGTGCGGACGGTTAAACAGTGTCAACGCAGAAAATCTTTCCCATCTTCTCAAGCTGGGGCGGTTTGCCGGACGATCTTATCCGTGTAAAGGTCCTAAGTTAACAACAGGAGTGACCATGTCTGCTTTGCCCTCGTCGCAATTTGAATCGGAAACCGCCGGCCCGCAAATGCGGCTGACCCTCGACTCCGAGCGTCGCCGCTGGAAGCGTAAAGACATCGCCTGGCGCGACCTTGAGATCGACCGCATGGTGCCCGGCACGCTCAAGAGCGAGTCGCTGGGCCGAATCGTCGACATGTCGGCCGGCGGGATCAAGGTTCATGTCAGCCAGCATATCCCGATCGGCACGCAGATATACGTCCGCCTGCGTCTGCCGGCGTTCGCGGGCATCAGCCCCTTCCTGGCCGAGGGAGCGCTTCGCCCTGCCAGTCAGTGGGTCGGCTATGTACACGTGGCCCGCATCACCCGCGACGAGAACGGCCAGTTCGAAGCCGGGCTCGAGATGCTCGACCTGGACGACCGCAACCGTGGCATGCTGGGCCTCTACCTGAGCACCATGCCCGCCGCCGCCTGAGGGCAGATCGCCAGACCCGGCTATCTCAAACCGCAGGCGACCTCAAACCGAACGTACCCGACACGCCGCCCGGCCCGGATGACCTCCTTTCCCATCCGCGTCCGGGCGGATTTTTGCGCCCGCACCGGATTGCGGGGCCAACCCCTTCGCGATCATCAAGCCTCGTTGCCGCTGAGCAGCCCCAGGGCCTGGCGTTTGGCCTCCCACTCCGCCGATTCGCGTTTGTTGGTAGTCGCCAGGGGTTGCCCGGTGCGGAGGGCTTCGACTTCCAGCCGCGTCAGTTGCATGCCTTCGAACTGGTAGTCGATGAACGCCTCGCAGGCGATCGGCGCGACGGGGCGGATCAGCTCGAACATCGCCCGGCCGTACGCCTGGATCTCGGCTTGCGCGTGCGCGTCCATCCGCAGCTTGAGGAAGCGGAAGACGTTGTGCAGGTCACACTTCCAGTACCACTCCGTGTAGGCGTTTACGGGCAGGAGCATCCGGGCCGTCTCACGGGCAAGGCCCGCTTCCACGAACCGCTCGTAGTCGGCGTAGGCCTCGCGCTCCACGCGGTCGAGGCTGGCGAGGAAGTCGTCGGCGGTCTCGACGGGCACGGCCGAGTCGCCGCCCTGGCGGTTGGCGGTGCTCTGCAGCTTCAGCATCTCGGGCGTCGGCCGGTAGAAGCGGTCCTGAACGACGGAATAGCGAGCCGAGTACTCGTTGACGTTCGCCGTGCGGTGGCGGATCCATTGCCTGGCGACGAAGATCGGCATGACGCAGTGGAACTTCAGCTCGACCATCTCCAGCGGCGTGGTGTGCCAGTGCCGCATGAGGTAGCGGATGAGCCCGCGGTCCTCGTTCACCTGCTTGGTGCCGGCGCCGTAGCTGACGCGGGCGGCCTGCACGATGGCGGCATCGGCGGTCTGGCCCTGCGGCACGAGGCGAGGCATCACATCCACGAGCGCGACCATGCCGTGGTCGTATACGGGAATCTCGATGCGGGCGGCACCGTTCATGACGTCCACCAGCGGCACCTCGGGCTCCCGGCGGACAGGGTCGCGAACGATTACGGTCGGTTCAGTCTGCGGCGTCATCGCCCACATCCTAACGCCAATCGGCTCGACCGCCGAAGCCAGACGGCTGTCGTCACACCGTAAGCACCACCTGCCCCTGGTGCCCGCTCTTCATCACCGCCTCATGCGCCTTGCCCGCCTCGGCGAGCGGGAAGGTCTGCTCGACGACGGGCCTGAGGTACCCGGCCCGCAGCCCGGCGAGCACGGCCGCGTGGGTCTCGGCCAGCTCCGCCGGCGTGGCCCGCAGCAGGCCCACGCCGATGACGCTGCGTTCCTGGCCCATCGTTTTGCGGGGGCTGATCTCGATGTTGCCTCTGCTCCCGATGACCAGCACCCGGCCGCCGGGGGATAGCAAATCCAGGTCGGCGTCGAGGTTGACGTTGGCGAGCATCTCGCAGATCAGGTCCACCCCGCCGCCTGCGGCCTGTCGGATGTCGTCCTGGTAGCCCTCGGCGTGGTGGTCGAAGCAGCGGACGGCGCCGTTGGCCTCGGCGAGCCTTCGGCCGGCCTCGGTGCCGCCGGTGCCGAAGACCGTAAGCCCCGCGGCCGCGGCGAACTGGCAACAGGCGAGCCCGACGCCGCCCGTCGCGCCGTGGACGAGCACGGTCTCGCCCGGGCGGGCGTGCCCGCGGAGGAAGAGCGCCCGGTAGGCCGTGCCGCAGGGCACGCCCAGGCACGCGCCGGCCTCGAAGGAAACGCCCTCCGGCAGGTGCTGCAGTTGCCCGGGTTCGACGAGAACCTGGCTCGCGTAAGCGCCGTTGAGGTTTGAGGTGCCCGGCGCGCCCGGCGGGGTGGCGACGCCGAAGGTGTAGACCCGCTGGCCCGGCATCCAGCCGGTAACGCCCTCGCCGATGGCCGAGACGACGCCCGCGGCGTCGAAGCCGGGGACGAAGGGTGTCGGGCGGGTGTACGGGGGCGTTCCGGCACGGAGGTAGGTGTCCACGGGGTTGACGCCAGCCGCCCGGACGTCCACACGGACCTGCCCGGGCCCGGGTTGAGGGTCCGGGAGGTCGCGGAGCGTCAGGACGTCCGGGCCGCCGTTGCTTTCGATAAGGATTGCTTGCACATGGCCTCCGCCGGGCTGTAAGTTCTTCTTCCTCGAATGTCGGAATGTATCGGAAGAGGCATGGTGCTCGCAGGCCCGAAAGTCGGCGAAGGCTATAGGACGCGATGATCGGCCCCTCGGGCCTGCCGGATCGTTGCCCGTGAACGGCGCAGCAGTTAGGCTTGTCGTGGTGAATACGTCGACGGATTCAGAGAGGTAATCATGCAGGTCGCCTTGGTCATGTTTCGGCCTAACGGCCAGCGCCGTAGCTTTCCCCTCCAGCGGGACGTGACCGTCGTCGGTCGACGTGAGGATTGCGAGTTCCGTATCCCGCTCGGCGAGGTGTCGCGCAAGCACTGCCAGATCGTTAGTGAAGACGGCACCCTCCGCGTCGAGGACCTGGGCTCGTCCAATGGCACGTTCGTCAACGGTCACCGCGTGCAGGAGTCGGAACTCGAAGCCGGCGACACCCTGCAGATCGGGCCGCTGCTTTTCGTGCTGCAAGTCGACGGCAAGCCCGACGAGGGGGACATGGAGCCCAAGCCCGCCGGCGGCTTCGCCGGGCGTGCCACCCCTGCCTCGGACGCCCTGAACCCGACGGCCGCCAGCGAAGTCGGCGAACACCCCGAGCCGGCCGGCACACGGCTGGACGCCGAGGATTTCGACCCGATGACCGTGCTGTCGGACATGAACGACTCCGGCGAAATCGCCAGCCCCGTCATGGAAGATGTCGACGAGGATGACGACGTCGACGATGTGCTGATCGACATGGACGAGAACGACAGGAAGTAAGCCGCAAGCCACGACTCGCCCCGCAGCCCCGCCGGCCGCCTGCTGGATGGTGCCTGCCGCCGGGCACCGGCTTCGCCTCCACCCGTCTTGCCCACATCTGTCTTGCCTTGCAGGGTTTCTCCACTCGGCGAATGAAACTCGCTTTGTAAAACCGAGCGACGTTTGCGCATTGTTTTTGGCATGCACCCACAAGCGCTTCTGGGCGACAAAGGGGTGTATGGCAAAAGTAATCACGATCTACCACAGTGGTTTCGGCCACACGAAGCGGCTCGCCGAGGCCGTCCAGGACGGCGCGCAAGGCGTAGCCGGCGTAGAGGCACACCTGTTGAACGCCAAGGACTACGACACCCCCGAGAAGCTCGACGTCTTCGACGACGCCGACGCGATTATCTTCGGCTGCCCGACGTACATGGGGAGCGTCTCGGCGGGCATGAAGGCGTTTATCGAAGTCGCGAGTAAGAAGTGGTTCACCCTCGCGTGGAAGGACAAGCTGGCCGGCGGCTTCACGACCAGTTCCAGCCCGTCGGGCGACAAGCTCGGCTGCATGCAGGACCTGGCCGTCAATGCCATGCAGCACGGCATGGTATGGGTGAGCCTCGGCATGCTCCCGGGGAACATGCAGGAGGGCCAGGGCCAGAAGATCGCCGGGCCGGACGCCGACGTGCTCAACCGGCTCGGCGGTTTCTACGGCCCGATGGGCCAGACGAGCCAGGTGGCACCCGAGGACGGCTCGCCGAGCGAAGGCGACATGGAGACCGGCCGGCGGTACGGCCGACGGGTCGCGGAACTGGCCGTCAAGCTGCAACCCGTGACCTCCCCGCGGCCGTGATGCCTTTTGACGGTTGGTTGCCGCCGCCGCGGTGCGTACTGTTGGGCCATGCCGACCCAACTCGACCACTACCGCCTTCTGGGCAAGTCCGGCCTGCGTGTCAGCCCGCTTTGCCTGGGCACCATGACCTTCGGCACCGAGTGGGGCTGGGGTGCCGACGAAGACGGCTCGCGCCAGCAGTTCGACCTGTACGCGGAAAAGGGCGGCAACTTCATCGACACCGCCAACTACTACACCGGCGGCACGAGCGAGACCTACTGCGGGAAGTTCATGAAGGGCCGGCGCGACGACTTCGTGCTCGCCACCAAGTACACGCTCGGCATGAAGGACGGTGACCCGAACGCCGGCGGCAACCATCGGAAGAACTTCATGCGGTCCCTCGAGGCGTCGCTCAAGCGTCTCCAGACCGACTACGTCGACCTCTACTGGCTGCACATGTGGGACTTCACCACGCCGGTGGAGGAGGTCGTCCGGGCCTTTGACGACGCCGTGCGGCAGGGCAAGGTGCTCTACTGCGGCTTCTCGGACACCCCCGCGTGGATTGTGTCACAAGCAAACACGATCGCGCAGTTCCGCGGGGCCTCGCCGTTCGTCGCGTATCAGGTCGAGTACTCGCTGGTCGAGCGTACGCCCGAGCGCGACATGCTCCCGATGGCCGAGGCCTTCGGCATGGCCACGGCGCCCTGGAGCCCGCTGGCGCAGGGGACGCTCTCGGGCAAGTACAACAAGGGCGACGTGGAGGCAGGGTCCCGGCACGAGAAGTCGGAGGGCAACAAGTACAAGAGCGAGCGGGCGTTGAAGATCGCCGGGGTGGTGATCGACGTCGCGGAGGCCATCGGCCGGAGCCCGGCACAGGTGGCGTTGGCATGGATGCTGCACGACGCGCGTGTGACAAGCCCGATCATCGGGGCCCGCAAACTCGAGCACGTGGAGGACAACCTCGCCTGCCTCGATATCGCGCTGTCTGACGAGCACATGACGCAACTGAACGACGCCAGTGCGATCGAAGTGGGGTTCCCGCACGACTTCCTGGCCGCCCGTGGGCTGAAGGACCGCATCAACGGCGGCACGATGATCGTCGACGTGCACGACAGGCAAATCTTGTAGCCGAAGGCGGCGTGCGTAATTGCGGTGACGCCCCGCCGGGGGCTTCGTATCATGCGGGCATGCGACATGCATGGCTGGCTGCAATTGCCTTGGGGGTGTTGGGCGGGGCGTTGGCGGGCTGGGTGTCGCCCGCAGCCGCGGACGTGGTGACGCTGCGCGACGGCACGCAACTGAGCGGCGAGGTGGAGAAGGTCCCCGGCGGTTGGCGGGTTACCTCTGAAGAGGGCGTCCGCACTGTGGCCTCGGCGGACGTGGCGGGCCTTCGCTTCGGCAACCCGGACTCGGGCGAAACGGACCTTGCCATGCAGCGCGTCGAGCGGCTGCGAAAAGAGGTTCAGCGCCTCGACGACCTCGGCGAGATCATCGAGCTTTACCGCCGCCTCGCCGAGCAGGACCTTACCCCAGCGGCACATGCCGCCGTCGAGGCGGACCTGACCTGGTGGCTCGGCCGGCAGGAGGTCGGCGCGACCAAGTACGGGCACCGATGGCTCACCGGCGAAGAACGCCGTCGCCTCGCCGCCGAGCAACTCGCCGCCGCCCGCGAGGTACGCCGGCTGATTCAGGCGAGCGAGCTCCCCACGGCACGGGCCGCGTTGAACCGCCAGCTGGAGCAGGATCCGCTTGACGTCTCGGCGCACTACCTCATGGGCGTGGTACACCTCAAGGAACAACGCGAGAACGAGGCACTGCTGGCCTTCTCGCAGGTGGCGAGGCTCATCAACGACCACGCGCCGACGCTGAACAACCTGGCCGTGCTGAACTTCCGTCGCGGCAACCATGCGGCCGCCCGGGAGCAGTTCGAGCAGGCACTCATCGCGGCACCGCTGAGCCGGAGCATCCTGGACAACGTCGCCGAGGCGATGAACCGGCTGGAGACCGACGACGACCGCCGTACGAGCTGGCAGGGCAGCACACTGGCCCGACGGTTCGCCGAGCAGGACGCGGCGCTTCAAACGCGTATGGCCGGGCAGGGGCTGTTCCGCTGGGGCTCGGGCTGGGTGGACCAGGGGCAGCTCACCCGGCTTGAGAACGCAGCGTTGGGCGTCGAGGATCGCCTGGGTGCCTTGCAGCGTGACTTTGACATCACGGCCGCGCGGATCGAGCGGATCGACGAGAGCATCGAGCGGGCCCGGCGGACGATGCGGACGATCGAGCAGCAGCGGTTCGTTCGCGACCCGGACGGCAGCTACCGGCGGCTGCCGCACCCGCCGGCGTATTACGACCTGCTCCGCGACATCGACCGTCTGCGGGCGGAACGGGCCGAGGAGGTCGCGCGGATCGAAGCGCTGCGTGAAGCCGCCGCCGCCGAGCGGCAGGACCAGTGCGTCACCAAGTTCGGCCGCGAACTGACGTTCGTGCTGGAGGACGGCGTGCCGGTGGTGCTGCCGGCGGACGAACGGGCGAATCCGGGCCCGGCGACGGTTCCCTCGACCGCGGCGTCGACAGACTGAGGGCGTTACAACCGTTCTTGCCGGTTCTACTGGCATCGGCTCGGCCGAGTGGGCATGATGGGCGTCATGATTCCGACCTTCATCACGCTTGGGGCCGTCGTTCCGACCCTCATCATCCTGGGTGTCGTCGCCGTGATCGTTCTGGTGCTCGCCGTCTGGATCATCGGGGCGTACAACCGGCTGGTTCAGCTTCGCGAGCAAGTCCGGGCGGCGTGGGCGCACATTGACGTGCTGCTGAAGCGTCGCCACGACCTGATCCCCAACCTCGTGGAGACGGTCAAGGGGTATGCCAGCCATGAGCAGGAGACGCTGCAGGGCGTTATCGCGGCCCGCAACCAGGCCGTGAACGCCGGCAGCGTGGCCGAGCAGTCGCAGGCCGAGGGCGTGCTCAGCGGGGCGATGAGCCGGCTGTTCGCACTTGCCGAGGCCTACCCGGAACTGAAGGCGAACACGAACTTCATGCAGCTTCAGGGCGAGCTGACAGAGACGGAGAACCGCATCGGCAGCCAGCGGCAGGGGTATAACAACGCGGTGCAGACGTACAACACCAAGCTGTTGAGCTTCCCGACGAACCTGGTGGCCGGGCCGTTCGGCTTCCGTCCGGAGCAGTTCTTCGAGTTGCAGGACCCGGCCCAGCGTGAGGCGCCGGCGGTGAAGTTTTAAGGGCTGTTCGGCTGGCCGATGCAGTGCCTGGCCGATACAACAGCTACAGGCAGCAGGAGCCCCGGCGTGGCGTCGGACGGATCCGGTGTTCGGGCGGGATTTGCTCGTGTCTGCCCCTTTATCAGGACGATGGAGCCACGGATGGCGACACTGAAAAGGTCTGATTGTACCCTCGTCGCGCTCCTGGCGTTGACGATGCTGTTAACCGGTTGCGTCTCGACGGACGAGCCGATGCCCGGCGACCACCGCGCGAACCTTCCGCCGCCGAACCTGGCCGGGCCGAGGGTCGAGGTGCCCACCTACAAGCCGACACCGCTGCCAAGGCCGCAAACGCAGCCCCCGGCGTTTCGCCGGCCGTCGGCGGACAAACTCGCCCACGTCCCCACCGCGTGGTACCCGGAACCCGGCGCGACGCGCAGCTGGACCTGGATCGTCGTACACCACTCCGCCACCGACGGCGGCAGTGCCTCGGCCTTCCATCGGGCTCACCAAAACAAGGGATGGGACGAACTGGGGTATCACTTTGTCATCGGCAACGGCCAGGGCAGCGGCGACGGCGTCATCGAGGTCGGCCCGCGGTGGAACAAGCAGAAGTGGGGTGCGCATGCCAAGACGCCCGATAACCGCTTCAACGACCACGGCATCGGCATCTGCCTTGTGGGCAACTTCGAGAACAGCAGGCCGACGCAGGCGCAGCTTCGCTCGCTCGCGCGGCTCATCGGCTACCTGATGGTGGAAAACAACATCCCGGAGGACAAGGTCATCGGCCACCGGGACACCAAGGACACCCAGTGCCCGGGCCGGTACTTCACCGAGACCATGATCCGCCAGGTCGCCGCCGCCGGTAAGCGTTACGAGCAAGCCGAACGCGACGCCCTGGCGACCAAGTGATTCCCCCGCGCACACCAATGGGCTCAGACGGCGTTGAGGCGTCAAGGCGGTGTTGCCCCTGCCGGGCCGCCGGGTGAGTCTGCCCGTTCCCGGCTCGGGCGGATTGTCTCACAATTCGTCGATGTTCCCGACGATGCCGCTCTGGCTCGACATTACGGTATTTCTCGTCGCTGGCGTCGTCATCACGATCGTCGGCACGCGACTGGCCGGTCTGGCGGACCTCTTGGCCGACCGCACCGGCCTGGGCGAGGCGTTCACCGGCGCCGTCTTTCTGGGTGCCACCAAGAGCCTGCCGGGTATCCTCACCAGCGTCATTACGGCACACCGGGGCTACCCCGAACTGGCGATGAGCAATGCGATCGGCGGAATGGCCGCCCAGACCACCTTCCTGGCGCTGGCAGACTTCTTCTACCGCAAGATCAACCTCGAGCACGCCGCGGCGAGCGTGCCGAACATCCTCAGCGGCGCGATGCTCGTCGTGCTGCTGGGCCTGATCCTCGTTGCGGTGGGCTTGCCGGCAACCTGGACCCTGTTCGGCGTCCACGCGGCAACGCCGGTGCTCTTCATCGCGTACGCGCTCAGCCTGAAGGCCGCCCGGAAGGCACACCAGTTTCCCGCGTGGAAGCCGACGCAATCCAAGGAGACCGTCGAGGACGAGCCCGATGCCGACAGCGAGAGGGACGAACGTTCGATGGCGTTCCGCATCGGTGAATTCCTGGTGCTGGCCGGGCTGACGGTCGTGGCAGGCTACGCGGTAGCTCAGACCGGGGTCGAGCTGGTCCAGCAGACGGGGCTCAAGCAGACGATCGTCGGCGGGCTGTTCACGGCCGTCGCGACCAGCACGCCGGAGCTTGTGACGGCGATCGCGGCGGTCCGACGTGGGGCGTTGACGCTGGCGGTGGGTGACATTGTCGGCGGGAACACGTTCGACTGCCTCTTCGCCGCCGCCGCCGACGTCGCCTACCGGGACGGGAGCATCTACCACGCGATGGGCGCGGAGAACCAGTTCCTGATCGCGCTGACCATCGTGATGACGGGCGTGCTGGTGATGGGGCTGCTGTACCGCGAAAAGCGGGGAATGTTCAACATCGGCTTCGAAAGCGTGATCGTGCTACTGCTTTACGCCGGGGGGTTTGTCATTCTGTGGTTCTACTGATGACCGGCAACCGAACGGTTTCGGGCCCCGTTACGGAACTTCGTGTTTCGGCTGCAATCGAGGCGGCGGGTGAGTCGTCCTGAGATTAAAGGAATCGGTGCGAGGTGAGAGTGTGACGGTTAAGATTCCGGCAATGGCCCCTGAGTCCCGAATGCCGGAGGATGCCGCCGAGCTGCTGCAGCGGGCCTACAGATACGCCCTTGCCCTGACACATGACCCGGATGCCGCCGAAGAGGTCGTTCAAGATGCGTTCGTCAGCGTTTCCCGGCGGGGCGGCCCGTGGAACGCCGGATACCTGTTTACCGCCGTTCGGAATCGGTACATCGACGTTTACCGCCGCCGCCAGAAGCTTCCGATGATGGCCCTGGAGGACTTTGACGCCGCCGCCGCCCCGGCCGGCGGCATGGCCGACGACGAACTTGAACAGGCCCTGGCCCGCCTGCGGAGCGAAGAGCGGGAAGCGCTGATGCTTAACGTTGTGGAAGGGTACTCGGCCAGTGAGATCGGTGAGATGACCGGCAAGCCGCGCGGCACAGTGCTGAGCCTCATCCACCGGGCCAAGATCAAACTCCGGGAGATTCTTCCTGAAGAAGCCCGCCCGGCCGGCTTGGGCAGTTGAACAGAACCAGCGTTGCTCAGGCCGCCAAGGCCGATGTGAAGACTATGGAACGGGAACTCGATGACATTGACCACCGCGTCGCTGGACACTACCGCAGCCTGCGGCTGCGGGAGGCGCAGGTGGCACGGATTCTCGAAGCCGCGGAAGCCGCGCAGGCTTCAGGTTCGCAGGGTGGGCACGCCGACGCGGTCGTGGGACGCATCGGGCCCGGGCAACCGGGTGTGCTGGCGGGGCAGGTCGCCCGACGCCTCGCCTGGGCCGCGGTGCTCGTACTCTGTGTGAGCCTTGGTGCCGTGGCCGCCCAGCAGTGGCAGTCCGCCCGTGCGGAAACCGACCTGCTGGCGGCATACGCCCGGCAGGTGGCCATGGCGCAGCATGCCCAACTCCCCGTGGAGTTCACCAGCTCGTCCAACGCCGAATCCGACTTCGACGGGCTGTGCGACAAGCTCGACAAGCTGAACTTCGAGCCTGTCGCCCCGGTTCGCCTCGTCGGCCATGGCTACAAAGTCGTCGGCGTCAGGTACTGCAGCGTGGGAACCACCATGGCGGCCCAGTTTCGACTCGAATGCCCCGCCGGCCGGCCCGTTACCCTCTACCAGTTTGTCGACGGAACCAGCCTGATCGACGCCGAAGTCCAGACCGTGCGCGCCGGCGACATGAACGTGCAGATCTGGAGAGAAGGCGGCGTCGTCATGGCCATGGCCGACGGCACGCCCTGAAGCGGCATGCAGGCTCGCATGCACCATGCCTGCCCGTGCCGTGTTTTAGACAAAAACGATGCTCCCGCTAAACGAAGCGGCACAGCCGGTGCATCGGCAGTAGTCGCAACCTGACCGGCGAAGCGGTTACGCTCCCGGCAAAACGCTTTCAATCATTGGCTCAGGCCGGTAACGCGCCTCATCACGAAGTGCATTTCCGGCTCGGGTTGCCAATGGCTTGGATGAATGGCTCTATCGGCCGGCGTCGACGATGGCCAGGAAGCTTTCGGCCTTGAGGGCCGCACCGCCGATGAGGCCGCCGTCGATGTCCGGCTGCTGGAGCAGGCCTTGTGCGTTGTCGGGCTTCATGCTGCCGCCGTACTGGATGCGGACGGCGTCGGCGAAGGCCTTGTCGTAGCTCTCGGACAGCTCCTGACGGATGAAGGCGTGGACCTCCTGGGCCTGCTCGTTGGTGGCCGTGCGGCCGGTGCCGATGGCCCAGACCGGCTCGTAGGCGATGACCAGCCGGGTCGGGTCGCTGAACTTGGGGGAAAGCTCGCCGAGCTGGCTGCGGACGACGTCGAGGGTGCGGTCCGCATCCCGTTCTTCGAGTTTCTCACCGACGCAATGGATGAGGGTCAGCCCGCCGTTGTAGACGGCGGCGGCTTTTTCCGCGACCAGCTCGCTGGGCTCCATGAGCACGTGCCGGCGTTCGGAGTGGCCGGTGAGGCAGTAATCGCAGCCGACGTCCTTGAGCATGGCGACCGAGATTTCCCCGGTAAACGCCCCTTCGGGCTGGAAGTAGACGTCCTGCGCGCCGACGAGCACGCGGCCGCCGACGGCCTGCTTCACCGCGTCGAGGTAGACGAACGGCGGCGTCACGCCCACGTGCACGCCGGTGCCGGCCTTCTCGGCCACGGCCTGGGCCAGCGCCACGGCGGCGGCCTTGGTGGTGTTCATCTTCCAGTTACCGGCGACAAAGGGGGTTCTTGGCATGGGTCTTTCTCGTTGGGGTCTTGCGTCCGGGGATCACTGTCGGCACGTAGCATCAACACGCGGGCCGGTGTGGGCAAGGCGCAATGCGCGGATGTCGCATCGCAGCACCCTCAGGCGTTGGCGTACATCACCCGCATCATCGCCAGCCAGTAGGTGCCAAAGGCGTAGCCAGCCGCCACCACGATCGTGCCGCTCAGCACGTACAGGTACGCCTCGGCGTGGCTCGTCGCGTCCACCAGCCCCGCGGCCAGCAGCAGCAGGTTGCCCAGCACCACGGCGTTCACGGCCAGCACCGGCGGCAGCAGGTGCACGCTGTGGTAGGCGAGGGTCGTTTGCACGACCGGCAGCGGCAGGCGCACGCCGCGCCAGCCGGCCTCCAGGGCCGTAAGCTGCCCGGCCAGCCGGCGGACGCCGAGCGTCAGCAGGACAATCACGGGGAGGGGCAGCACGAACACCCCAAAGCCGAGTTTGATAAGCGGGCGGAAGTCGTCGAAGGAGAAACGCCCTGCCAGCACGTAAGGGCGGAGGTTCGGGCCGAGAAACGTCCAGCCCAGGTGCCAACCAGCCGCGACGACGGCCAGAAGCCCGAAGAGCCCGGCATGCCAGAGGGCAAACCGCTGGGCGGCCGCCGGGTTGTCTCGCGTGGCCAGCCCGCGGAAAAACTTACGTGGCTGGAAGAGGGCGTGTGTGCTGGTGGCGAGCCAGGTGCGGGGCGTCTGCCGCTCGGCCCAGGCCGTGGGCCGGCGGGTCGCGGGGAGGCTGTCTGCGATGGGCGTGCCGCACTCCGGGCACCGGGCGGCGGTGGTTTCGGCGGTTTCCGAGGCTGCCTTGCCGGACCCTTCGCCGAGGCCCAACCCCACCAGCGGGTAGCCGCACGATTCGCAGAGCAGGTCATTCTCTGGTGGAAGCAGGACGTGGGCGGTCATGATCCGTATGGTAGGATGTCGATGAAGCAACTGACTTCGGAGGGCCCTTGAAGAAGGCATTGTTGGCAGTCGCAGTTCTCGCCACCGTTGCGGCGGTAGGGATCTCCGTGGGCACCTCCGGCTGCGACCCCGAGGCCGACCGGCCCGCCACGCCGGCTTCGCAGCGGCCCGGCTTCCCCACGCCCCCGGCCACGCCCGATGACGCCTCGCCGACGGAGGAGGTCAGCCGGTTCAGCTATTTCCAGATCGACGGCAACCTGGTCGCCTTCCCCCCGGCCAAGCTCGAAGTGAAGCCGGACGACGGCATTGTCATCGCCGGCATGTTCAGCGACGACCCGCCGGACGCCGTCCGCCCCAACTACCAGGGCAACAGCTTCTACTTCCGGATGGACCTCTACAACATCGAGCGGCCCGAGCAACTGACCGAAACCGTCTGGTACTTCACCGCCAGCGCCGGTGAGGACGAGCAGACGCTCAACGGCGTCTTCCTGCACGGCCGAAACCTCTCCTACACCCCTCGCGACGTCGCCGTGCGGTTCGACTCCGTCGAAGGCTCCGACGCGCTGGACGTGGTGCTGGACGGCGAGTTCGTCGAGCGGCCACTGACCGGTGCCGGTGCCGAGCGCCGCGTCGAGGTGCGGGCCGACATCCGGGTGACGCCGAATGTGAGGAAGTAGGTCAGTAGCAGGGTGCAGTAGCAGGGTGCAGGATAGGGAGCAGGCAGCTGGCAGCAGGGGAATGAGCAATGGCCATGGAACCAATGACCAAGGGAGTGCGGGTCAGGGTGCCGGCCGGTTGGGCAACCGGCAATCGGCAACCGGAACGCCATCGACGCCCGGGCGTCGGGCGACGACCCGAGGCCGTCTTCCCCTCGATCCCTCCCCTTCGTGCCTCCTTGCCTCCGTGCCTTCGTGCCTTCCTCCCCCCCCGTTCGGGTTCGATAATGCGTCCGGAGGGCCCGAACGCCGCGGGCGGGGCTGGGGCGGCTGATTTTACGGCGGACCCGAACGTCTGGACGGGCTAACCGGAAGGCTTCAAGGTCGACCGGGAAGAGCTCCCGGCCGTGCTTGAAGCCTTCCCGATCGTGCTTGAAGACCTCCCGGTCGTGCTTGGAGTCAGTAGCAGGGTGCAGGCGAGGCAACCGGCAACAGGGCTGACTTCTGACTCCTGACTCCTGAATTCTCTGCCCCTCCGTGCCTCCGTGCCTTCCTCCCGAAACACCTACTCCTGCGCCCGCTTCGCGTCCTGCAGGAGCAGGCCCTGGACGGCGTTGCCGACTTCGGACAGCGGGGCGGGGTTGATCTTATAATCCGTCAGGGTCCCGCCGACGCGGAAGGCGGTTGCGCCGGTTCCCTTCTGTACGGCGGTGAGCAACTCGTCGGTCGCGCCGCCGAGGAACGGCAGGCGGACGTCTTTCAGTGGGCGGAACGTCACGACGAGGAAGCCTTCCAGCGGGCTCTGCGTAAGCTCTGAGATGTCACTGACGGTCGCGCGCCCGCGGATTTCGGCGTTGTTGGCGAAGAGGTAGATGTTCGACAGCTCGAGCCGCCCGCCTTCAAGCTGGAAGTTGAGTGTGCCGCTCTCGTCCCGCCCGGCGAATTCGCCGTCCGCGTCGGCCAGTTGCTCCTGGCGCTCGGTCACGCGCTCCACAAGGTTCAGCTCGGCAAGCCGCGCGTCGAGGATCTCCAGCCGGCCTCGGCCCTTCAGTTCGGCCAGGTTGTCGAACACGCCGAACGCATTGACGTTGCCTCGCAGGCGTCCTTGCACGTTGGTGGTCTCTTCGTTGGCGGTACGGACGATCTGGTTCAGGTCCAGTGCCGAGAAGTTCACGTCCAGCAGGGTGTCGAGCACCTCGGTGGAGGTGTACCCGCCGGTGGGCGTGCGGACGTCGCGGCTTTGGCGCGACACGCGGAAGAACGGGCTGATCACGCCGTCGGCGATGCGGATCAGTGCATCCTGCGTGACGAACCGCTGAATGCCTCCCGACTCGGTGAGCGTGAGGTACGCGGTGATGTCGATGGTGCCGATGCTGGTCGCGCCGAAGGCCGCGTCTTCGCTCGGGAAGAGGTTGAAGTCCATGCGGCTCGGCCCGACGTCACGGGCTACATTGCTCGGCCGGAGCGACAGCTCAAAGCCGTAGGTGCCCTTGAGCGGTGCCGCCTGCGGGAGCCGCTCCGCGACGCGGGCACCTTGCAGGTTATCGCCGAAGAGCCGGCCCTGCAGGTTCTCTAACTGGTCCAGGTCCAGGCGAAAGAAGCCGGTCACCTCCCCGCCGATCACGTCCGCGTTGATCTCCTTCACCTCGAACACACGTCCGCTGGCCACGACCTGTGCCGCGTACGTGCCGGCCTCCTGCCCGTCGAGTTGCAGCTGCCCGTCGACGTCGATGCGACCCTGAACGGTGGTCTGCCCCTGCACGCGAGGGTCCGGGTCCGAGAGGTTGATCGTCACGCCGTCGCTGGTGGCGGTGAGCAGCGCCTTGACCAGTTCGTCCTGCAGGCTGAGCGGGTAGCTGTCCACGTCCAGGCCGACGGTGATAACGTTGGGGTTGTCCAGGTTGTAGTCGGCCGTGATGGTGGCGAGGCCTTCCCCCTGACGCGCGACGATTGGGCCGAGGTTCAGCCGCGGGCCGTTGAGATTCAGCGGGATGTCGATCTCTTCGGCGCGGATCTCGGACAGGGCAAAGTCCTCGATGTTCAGTTGCCCCTTGGCCGAGAGGCCGCCGACACTGATGCCGAAGCTTTCGACGTCGAGGTTAAGGCCGGCCGTGCCTTCCAGGGTCGGCAGTTGCGGAAGGAAGGCTGTCAGTTCCGTCAGCGGCAGGTCGTCGAAGGTGATGTTGAAGCGGATCGGACGCGCGTCGTCGAACGGGTAGACGGCACCGAGTTGCCAGACGGTTTCCAGGAACTGCACGTCGGGCATCCGCAGCCGCAGCCGGCCGCGGTCGGCCGAGCCGATCAACTCAGCGCGGAGCGTGCCCACTTCGTAATCGCCGAGGATGAACTCATTGGCGAGGGCTTCGCCGCGTATGGCGACGGCCATCTTGTCCAGGTCACGTGGGTCGGCGTAGCCCTTGACTTCGAGCGTGGAAAGGAACGTGCCGCTGGCCGGCAGGAGTGCCTCCTCCGGCGGCAGCTGCCGGTGGTTGAGGTAGAGGTAGGCCTCCAGCGGGTCCTCCTCGGGCTTCTCGGCGAAGTTGTAGTAGCCGCTGCCGCCGAAGGTGATGTCGCCGGCGTTCACGTAGAGGTTGCGAAGCTGGAAGAAGTCGTCGGCAAAGGCCAGGTCGACGCCGCCCTCGGCCAGCACGGGGGGTAGCTTCGGCAGGTCGAGCGGGACCTCTTCGGCCTCGACGAACAGGTAGCCGCGGATGCGGGGCGGGCCGGCGGAGTCCGGCGCGGTCGTAGGCTCGGTGGTCGGTGTTGTGCCGCTCGGTGCTGCTCCGCTCGGTGCGGTGCCGTCGGCCGCGGCCGGGTAGAGCGTGACGGAACCCTGCGCGCGGATGTCGCCGCCCTCGATGCTCCGCAGGCCGTCCAGGTAGATGGTCGTACTGTCGTCGGTCGGGTCGTCGGGGGTGCCTTCGGTGTCGGTACGGAGTCGGCCGGTGGCGCGGAGGGTGGGCACCATGCTGACGGTGCCGGCGCGGCGGTCCTGCACGGTCAGGTCGCTGGCGGTGAGGCTGTAGTCGAAGCGGTTGAGGCTCCGGCCCGAGGCGACGACGTCCACCCGTCCGCCGAACTGCCCGACGACCGGCCCGGTGCCGCGGGTGATGAGCGTGGCCGTGGCCCGCCCGCCTTCATCGAACGTGGGCGTGAACCCCGCCGAGGCCGTGCCGCTGGCCGTGACGCCGGCATAGGCGATCTCGCTGTAGCGGGCTTCGAAGTCGGCGGCGTTCGTCGAGAGGTTATAGCTGCCGCCGGCGCGGAAGCGGCCGCCAAGCGTCTGGCCCTGCAGGTCCTCGAGCCGAAGCACGTCGTCGGCGAATAGCGCCCGGCCCTGCGTGAGTTGCACCCGCCCGGGCGTAGCAAGGCCCGTATCGGTGACGTCCAGGTTCAGCACGGTGACGGTCGCCAGCGGGCCTTCACCGCCGGCACGAACCCGCAGCGTGCCTAGCCCGAGCCGGCGCGGTCCGAAGGCCGCCTCTTCGATCTGCAGCCGGCCGGTGTATACGCCATCGTTCACCTGGCCGACGAGACGTCCCGTGAACCCGGTGGTCTGCGGCAGCTGAACCAGCGGGGTGGCCAACGGCCTGAGGTTGTGCAGGCTCAGCGACACGTCGTGGTTGAACGTGGGGTTCAGCCCGACCTCGGCGGCGACCAAAGCGTACGGCGGCGACTCGCCGGGGCTGGGGATTTCGACGCGGGCGTCGTAGCGCACGTTGCCGACCGGCTCACCGACGACGCGGACGGGGTCGACGACGATCCGCCGGCCGTCGGCGAGCTGAACGCTCAGGCGTGCGTCCGGCACGAGCAGGGCGGGTATGGGCGGCGGGCCGCCGCCGCCGGAATCCGGCCGGGCGGTCGCGGCACGGACGATCTCGACGGCTTGGAGCAGGTTCCACTCGCCCGGGCGGGTTTCGATGACGTCGAGCTGGGTGCCCCCGGCCCTCACCTCCTGCAGGGAGAGCCCCAGCGTCAATATGGCGACGGGCAGCGACGTGTGCTCGACTTCCAGCACGGCGACGCGTGCGAACGGCTCGGCCGCTAGCGGCAGGCTCACCGTCACGTCGCGCACGACGGTGTTGCCGAAGACGCCGACGTCTACCGCGCCGATTTCGATCCGCAGCCCGGTCTGCTTCTGCGCCTGGTCCTGGGCGACCTGGCGGGGCAGGTCTGAGTTGAGGACGAACGCTACAACGACCGCCACGATCACGAGAAGGACGAGCAAAATGACCAGCAACCCCAACAGCCACCGAACCGGTCGAAAGAGGAAGCGCATCGCCCGCCGCCCGCGACGCTTGCGGCGGTCGTTGTCGGGGCGGTCGTCGCCGGGGCCTTCGTCGCCGGGGCCGTTGCGTGCACGGTCCGGCGCGGGGCGGGAATGTTCGCTCAACGTGGTCATGGCGGATGGCGGCGTATGCCGGTCGTCGGGGCTCTGCCGCCGGCGGTCAGTTCTGGATCGTGGGGATGTCGCCGGACGTCTGCGGGCCGATGCCAAGGAACCAGTAGTCTTCGCGTGACGTCTCGCCGACGACGGGCCCGGACTCGTCGAGGATCGCGCCCGTCTCGGTGTAGAACGCGACCAGCGCCACGCTCGAGTAGCCGCGCTGGCGGAGGTTCTTGAGGATAGCCAGTTCCGGCAGGAGCAGGGGGACACTTTCCACGTCCGCCCCGGGTGCCCGAATGGCGGGTATGCCCAGCAGGTACTCGAAGCGGTCGACGCCGAGGATGGCGTTACGCACCTCGACGACGACGTTAGCCTCTTCCCGCGTGTTCATGAGGCGTGCGCCCGACCGCAGCAGCTTGGCCCGCACCTCGCCGACGAGGAAGGCCTGGTCCTGGGCGGTATTGATCTGAATGCCCTGGCCGTAAAGGTAGCTGGTATCCACGAAGACCCGCTGGTCACGCAGGGAGTCGACACGGAGCTGATCGACTGCGCGGCTGCTGGCGACATTGACCAGGGCCATCTCAGTGGCAGTACGCGGGGTGTCGGTGGTACGTACGGTCGCGCAGCCTGGGCTCATCAAAAGCAGCAGCAAGGCAAGGATTGTAAAGAAGGGTCGCACAGGTTTCGTGGGTGAAAACACACTCGCGGCTGCGATGGTAGGCGACCGGGCCGCTGCGGCAAAGGTCATAAACCGGCCAGGCCGACGCGCGGTCGATGCCCGATGTGCCGATAACCTCTGTACGCGATTCATCTTTTTGACTCGACTCTAACCGGGGAGCCGCCCGCCGGCGCGGCATCGTCATGAACCACCAGATCCACTTGAACTACGAAAACGGGACCATGTTGACACCCATCCTGCCGGAGCGGGCGTCGGGGTCGGCGTTTATTATCTGCCCCGGCGGCGGATACCAGGGCCTGACGCGGCACGAGGGCGAGGCCGTCGCATTCTGGTTGGCGCAGCTGGGCATCCGGGCGTTCGTACTCAAGTACCGCACCGCGCCTTTCGCGGCATGGCCGGCGCCGCTGGTGGACGTGCTGGCCGCGGTGCGGGCCGTGCGGGCGCACGCCGACGAGTACGGGCTGCAGCTTACAAAGGTCGGCGTGATCGGCTTCTCGGCCGGGGGGCATGTGGCGGCGCTGGCCAGCACCCGCTTCGAGGACCCGGACCCCGTTTCGGACACCGAGGACCGCTACAGCTCCCGCCCCGACGCCGCGGTGCTCGCCTACCCCGTGATCACGATGCAGGGCGACTTTGTTCACACCGGCAGCCAGAAAAACCTGCTCGGCGAGAACCCGACCCAGGACCAGATGGACCAGACCAGCGCCGAACTCCAGCGCCGAACGGCACGTGTCAAAACGCACACCGCCCACGTTCCTCTTCCACACTGTCGACGACCCGGCCGTGCCGGTTGAAAACAGCATGGTCTACGCACAGGCCCTGCGCCGCGCCGGCGTGCCGTTCGAGATGCACCTCTACGAGCACGGGCAGCACGGCGTGGGCCTGGCCACCGCCGACCACGCCGACCCCGTCCTATGTACATGGACCGACCGCCTGAGGGACTGGCTCAAGCGGCAAAACTTCATCGCCTGACCAAAGCCTCCGGAGCGGCATCCGGGTTACTCGGCGGCCGGGCCGTTGATCACACGGCGAAGGTCCTCGAAGAAGCGCGGGTACGTCTTGGCGACGCAACCGGCGTCACGGATGACCATGCCCGGTGCCCGCACGCCAGCGACGGCGAAGCTCATCGCCATGCGGTGGTCGTCGTACGTGTCGATCTCGGCGGGCTTCAGTTCCTTCGGCGGCGCGATGTGCAGGGTGTCGCCATCAATCTCGACGGATGCGCTGAGCTTGGTCAGCTCGGCCTCGAGTGCCGCCAGGCGGTCGGTTTCCTTCACGCGTAACGTGTGCAGGCTGCGGATCGTCGTCGGGCCTTCGGCGAAGAGGGCCGTCACGGCGAGGGTCTGCGCGACGTCGGGCATGTCGGCCAGGTCCACATCGATGCCGGACAGCCCCGCCGGGCCGGTGAGGGTGATGGCATGCGGCTGCATCTTGACCTGCGCGCCCATCCGCCCGAGCACGTGCGCGAAGCCGACGTCCCCCTGCAGGCTTTCGGCACCCAGGCCGTCGATGGTGATTCGGCTGCCGGGCACCACGGCCGCGGCCGCGAGGAAGTAGCTGGCCGCCGACGCGTCCGGCTCGACGGCGTAGTCGGTCGCGCGGTACGGCTCGTTGGGCAGCACGATCGCCACGGGGTCGCCCGTGTCTGTGTCCTTCTCCACCTCGGCGAGGTAGCCGAAGCGGTCCATCAGCCACATCGTCATCTTTACGTACGGCCAGCTCGTCTGCGGCCAGTCCAGCTCGATGCGCACCGGCTTCTTCGCGTACGGCCCGGCCATGACCACGGCCGAGAGGTACTGGCTGCTGCTGGTGGTGGCGAAGCGTGCGGTGCCGCCGGGCAGGCCGTCGGCCTGCAGGCTGATCGGCGGGTAGCCCTCCTCGCCGGCGTGGCGGATGTCGGCACCCAGGTCGTTCAGCAGGCTCACCAGCGGGCCGATAGGGCGTTGGCGCATCCGCGCGACGCCGTCCAGTTCGTATGTCCCCTCGCCCAGTGCGCAAAGGGCGGTGAGGAAGCGAATCGTCGTGCCGGAGTTGCCGCAGAAGACGCTCGCCGACTTCGCCGGCACCCGGCCGCCGGCACCCGTTACCTGCACCGTGCAGACGCCGGCGGCGTTGTCCGCTTCCGCCGTCACGTCGAAGCCCAGTTGCCTGAGCCCATCGAGCATGACCTTCGTATCATCGGCAACCAACGCGTTGCGGACGGTGCTGGTGCCGTCGGCCAGAGCCGCCAGGATCAGCGCGCGGTTGGTGAGGCTTTTGGAGCCCGGCGGGCGGATCCGCCCGGCGAACGGGCGGGCGGCGGGCTGCATGTGGACGTCTGCCATGACCGGAAGCTTAAGCGGCGACGCCGAACGGCGTAAGGGACGGCTTCAGGAGCGAACGCCGGCAGGCCTCACATCCCCGCATCGGCCATGGCGATGGCACCGAGCATTGCCCGGGCCTTGTTGTAGCACTCGTCGTACTCGCTGGCCGGGATGCTGTCGGCCACCACCCCGGCACCGGCCTGCACATCGTAGATCCCGCCGTCCGTCGGCCGGTACACGATCGTCCGCAGCGCGATGCACGTGTCCAGGTCCCCGGCGAAGTCGGCGTAGCCCACGGCCCCGGCGTACGGCCCGCGGCGGGTCGGCTCTGCTTCGTCAATGATCTGCATCGCACGCACCTTGGGCGCGCCGCTGACCGTCCCCACCGGCAGGCTCACCCGCAACGCGTCCAGCGCCGAAAACTCCGGCCGAAGCTCGCCCGTCACCTCGCTCGTGATGTGCATCACGTGGCTGTACCGCTCCACCGCCATCGCCTCGTTCACCGTCACGCTGCCCACGCGGCTCACGCGGCCGATGTCGTTGCGGTGCAGGTCAACCAGCATCACGTGCTCAGCCCGTTCCTTCGGGTCGGCCAGCAGTTCCTTCTCCAGCGCCAGGTCCTCGTCGGGCGTCCGGCCGCGACGCCGCGTCCCGGCCAGCGGGCGGGTGGTGATTTGCCCCGCCTGCACGCGGCAGAGTATCTCGGGGCTGCTGCCGATGAGCGTGCATGCCGGGCTCTTCAGGTAGAACATGAAGGGGCTGGGGTTGATCACACGCAGCGCACGGTAGACGTTCAACGGCGGTGCCCCGGACCGCGCCCTGAGCCGCAACGACGGCACGAACTGGAAGATGTCCCCCGCGTGAATGAACGCCTGCCCCGTTCGCACGGCCTGCTCGTAATCGGCCTGCGTGCGGTTGGCCTCGACATCGAGGCGGGAGGCGTCGGCGGCATGAATGTCCGCCACGGCCAGGCTGCTTGTTTCTGACAGCTTCGCGACGAGTGTGTCCACACGTGCCGTCGCGTCGGCGTAGGCGTCGGCGACGGTCGCGTGCTCGGCCAGGTGGGCGTTGGCGACGACGTAAAGCGTCTTGGCGACGTGGTCGAAGACCACCAGTTCGTCGTACAGGCCAAAGAGCACGTCCGGGAGCTGGCGGTCGTCGGCCGGGCCGGGGCCCAGCTTGTCCGGCTCGTAGTACCGCACGGCGTCGTAGCCGGCGTAGCCGACCAGGCCGCCGGTGAACGCCGGCAGCTCCGGCCGGCGGTGGAAGCGGCCTTTGCCGAGCAGCCGCTGCAGGTCGGCCAGCGGGTCGGTCGTGGTGAAGCGGGTTTCGGCCTCGCCCTCGCGCAGCAGCACCCGCCCGGCGGCGGCGGCGAAGACCGACCGCGGGTTCGTCGCGATGAAGCTGTACCGCCCAATCTTCTCGCCGCCCACCACGCTCTCCAGCAGGAACGCGTGCAGCGAGCCCCGCTCCAGCAACTCGAACGCCGAGACGGGCGTCAGCCGGTCCGCCAGAAGACGGCGGAACACCGGCACCACCTCGGCACTGCGGGCGGCGGCTTCGAACTCGGGCAGGCTCGGCACATGGGGCATTCGGCGAGCGTACCGCAGGCGAGGCTCCAAGGGCAAAGCCGGCCACGTGGCTTAGCCGTCAAAGCCGGCCCGATGTACCCGCCCGATCTACCCGCTCGGTTTTACTTCAGTGATGCATCCGCGGATGCTGCAATGGCCGGAACCGGATTGATAAGTAAACTAACCGCTTCATTTTGAGGCAAATGTCCTGAGGAGGTTCCTATGAGGTTACGCGTTACGGGTGCTTTATTCGCGGCGCTGGTCTGCGTCGCGTCGGTTTCGGCCGCCGAGGTGATTCGGATTGACATCGAGCCGGGCGGCACGGACTACAGCCTTCACCAGGGGGGAGAGTTGTCGGCCAAGGCCCCGATTACCGGGGAGGCGTCGGCCTTGGGCGATTCCCGCGGGAAGTACCGCCAGTGGTTCGAGTTTTTTACCACGCAGGCCGGGCTGATCGAGCCGGGGTTCCAATACACCGCCACGTTCAAGTACCGCGTCGAGTTCGCCGCGCCCGACGCGTTCATGTACGCCCTCTACCGCTCCGAAGGCAAAGGCTGGTGCACGCACGACCGCGGCTGGACGAACGTGAGGAACCTCCATGAGCAGGTGGGCGAGGTGCAGACGGCCACCATCTCGGCCGGGCTGGCCAACCTGGCGGATTACGAACTCATGGTCGGCATCAACGGCGACGCGCGCCTCGTCGTCGACGACGTGACGATCACCCGCGGCGAGCCGTTCAGCGAGCCTACGCCCGCGGAACGCGCCATCGCCAAGATCCCGGCCGACGCGAAGACCGTCGTGCAGTTCGACTTTGCCACGAAGCCCGAGCAGGCACGGCTGTTCGAGGTCGCGACGCTAACGACGGACCCGGAGCAGGCGCTGGACGAGAACGGCAGCCTGCTGGCCAATTCGGTCGGGCAGGAGGACGAGTGGGCCAACGTCCTCTGGCTGCCATCGCCGCAGAGCATGGATGCCGCAGAACCGCTGTTCGCACCCGGGTACGCCTACCACGTCCAACTGCGGTACCGCGTGCTGGAGAAGGCCGACGCCAAGGCCGCGCCTTACATGCTGTTCCGCTCCAAAGAGCACGGCGCAGGCAACCACGACCTGGGCTGGCAGCAGTGGAGCATCGCCGAGGGTGATGAAGGGTACGTCTATAGCCGCGTCGAGATCCTCGAGGGGGACGACTACTACTTCTCGCTCGGCATTCAGAACGGAGCGAAGGTCGTGATCGACGACCTGGTCATCAAGCAGGAGAAGGTGACGCGTCGGCCGATCGCGGACCGCGTCGCGATGACACCGAGCCCGGAGAACCTGGTCTGGGAAGATACGTTCGACGGCTCGACGCTGGACGAAAGCCGCTGGGTGGCGGTGGGGCCCGAGCCGCGTCGCGGCGGGTATTGGCTGCCGGAGATGGCAACCCTCGACGGCAAGGGCAATCTCGCGCTGAAGTTCGACCGCTACAACGACACCTTCGCGATGGCGGCGATCGAAACGCAAGGTAAGATCGACTTCAAGTACGGCTATTTCGAGGCACGCATGAAGCTGCCGGAGGAAGCAGGCCACTGGCCCGGTTTCTGGCTCTTCAGCCCGGCAGTGAACCGCGTGGGCAACGACGGCCGCGACGGCACCGAGATCGACATCATGGAGGCCCCGTACCGCACCGACCACGTGAGCCACGCCTTGCACTGGGACGGCTACGGCGACGAGCACCGCATGCAGGTCCGAAAAATTCCCGTGGAAGGCGTACACGAAGGCTGGCACACGTTCGCCGTCGAGTGGTCGCCGGACGGGTACATCTTCTTCGTCAACGGGCAGGAGACGTGGCGGACCGCGGCCGGCGGGGTGTGCGAAGTGCCGCTTTACATCATCCTCTCCGACGAGCAGGGCGGCTGGAGCGGCGACCCGGAGAAGGCCACGAAACTCCCCGACTTTACGTACGTGGACTACGTCCGCGTCTACCAGACCGACGAATGGCGCGAAGCAGACGAAGCCCGCCGGCAACGCAGTGCCGAGGCCGCCGAAGCGAAGGCGGCCGAGGCGGCGGAATAGGGCCTTTCAGCGGTGAGGCCCGTCAATCGCCGTGCTTCTCCCGCAGCCGTGGGCTCAGGCGAAGCATCAGTTGAACGCGCTCGAACTCTTCGGCCCAGTCCTGGAGTGTCGCGGCCCGCTCGGCGTCGGCGGCCGGCACCAGCCCTGTCTCGCAGGCGGCGCCCAGCTTCTTCTCCGCCAGCGTGCGGTACCGACGCAGCGTGCGGTCCCCCAGGATCGAACAGAACTGGTGGTCCTCGGTGAGGAAGATCGCCGTCGGCACGCGCATGCCCCCGCAGATCGTCACCTGCTCGGCCAGGTCCTTGTGCGTGTCGCGGTCCAGGAAGCGCACCAGGACCTTCCGCGGGTTGGCCTCGCCGAGCTTGGCCAGCAGCGGGCACTGGGCCACGCAATCGCCGCACCACGTGCCGGAGAGCACCAGCACGCGCATCTCCCGGGTGAAGCCGGCCAGCAGCTTTTGCTGCTCGGGCGTGAGGCGCGTCAGGTCGTACTCGGCCCGCCACTTCTGCTGGTGGTCCGTGGTGCCGGCGGCGATGTGGTCGGCGTACGTCTCGGCCGCGTCGAACTTCTCGGCCAGGTAGTCAGGTCTCAGCATGCTCATTCCTTTTCGCCGTAGAGGGTTTGTCCCGGCGGGTAGCAGATCAATTCCACGGCGTTGCCGAACGGGTCGGCCACGTAAATACCCGTCGTGCCGTCGCGGTGCCGGTCGATCTCCTTGCCGGCGTCGTGTGCGGCCTGCTCTAACTGCCCGGGCGTGACCCGCAACGCCACGTGCGGCGGGTGCTGCTCCGGCGAGACGATCGCCAGCTTCACCGTGCCCATCTGCAGGAAGGCCCAAGTCGCGTCCTCGTACAATACCTGTGCGCCGAACCGCTCGCGGTAAAACCGCACGCTCGCCGCCACGTCCCGCGAGGGTACGGCCACATGGTCGATTGGCAAAGACGCGGCGGAGGACTGTTCTTTCGCTGGCTGTTCCATGGCCGATGGTAGGGCGGCGGGGGTGGAATACGCAGAGGCCGCAGAGATAAGGAGATCGCAGAGGAAGACAGAGGGCTTGGTTTGGAGCCCTTGCCGGGGTCGGGGGGCCGGTCCGGTGGATCAGCACGCTATGGCGCATTTCCCAACTCCTCCTCCTCTCTGCGATCTCTGCGTCCTCTGCGACCTCTGCGTATTCCCCGCCCGCCACCCCCGCACGCCTCCGGTTCCCTGTTCGGCCGCGATTCCGTAGCATCGGGGCGTAAAGGAGATTGCCCCATGAACTACGACGCCATCAAAGCCAAGCTCAAAGACATCGGCCAGGAACAGGTCCTTCGCTTCGAGGCCGAACTCGACGCCGGGGGGCGGAACCGCCTCTACGCCCAGCTCGCCGCCCTGGACCTGGACGCGCTGCCCGCCCTCGTGGCCGAGTACGTGACGCAACGGCCCGTCGTCGACCTGCCCGTGAAGATCGAGCCCGTCGAGATCTACCCGCGCCGCCCGGCCGCCGACCAGGAGGCCCTCTACGCCGAGGCCCGCGCCGCCGGTGACAAGCTGCTGGCCGAGGGCAAGGTCGCCGCATTCCTCGTCGCCGGCGGGCAGGGCACGCGCCTCGGCTACGACGGGCCCAAGGGGGAGTTCCCCG
Organism: Phycisphaerae bacterium; assembly: GCA_050329715.1. Lineage (GTDB taxonomy): Bacteria > Planctomycetota > Phycisphaerae > Tepidisphaerales > Tepidisphaeraceae > DAIOTR01. Next base: position 14,208 of record JBHJOM010000116.1, on the reverse strand, counting down.
TCACGCCGCTGAAGCAAAAGCCGCTGTTCCAGGTCTTCGCCGAGCAGTTGCGGCAGTGGGGCAAGGTCAGCGGGAAAATCGTGCCGTGGTACATCATGACCAGCGAAGTGAACGACGCCGCGACGCGCGCCTTCTTCGAGAAACACGACCACTTCGGCTACACGAAGCAGGACGTCTTCTTTTTCATGCAAGGCATGATGCCTGCCTTCGGCCTCGACGGCTCGATCCTCCTTGCCGACAAGGACAGCTTGGCGTTGAGCCCCGACGGCCACGGCGGCTCGCTGCGTGCGCTTGAAAAGTCCGGCGCGCTGGCCGACATGAAGCGTCGCGGCGTGGAGCACCTGTCCTACTTCCAGGTCGACAACCCGATCGTCCATACCCTCGACCCGCTGTTCCTTGGCCTGCACGCCGTCACAGGCAGCGAGATGAGCTCCAAGACCATCCCCAAGGCCGGGCCGAAGGAGAAGGTCGGCAACTTCTGCATCGGCGACGGCAATCTCATGGTCATCGAGTACTCCGACCTGCCCGACACCCTCGCCGAAAAGACCAACCCCGACGGCGGCCTGACGTTCAACGCCGGCAGCATTGCGATTCACGCCATCAGCGTCGCGTTCGTGGAGCGGCTCAACGCCGGCGGCCGGCTGCAGTTGCCCTGGCATCGTGCCGACAAGAGAGTCCCGCACGTCAACGAGCCGATCCCGGCCGCCGTCAACGCCGTGAAGGTCGAGCAGTTCGTCTTCGACGCCATCCCGCTGGCGAAGAACGCCATCGTCTACGAGACGGCCCGCGACGAGGAGTTCAGCCCCGTAAAGAACGCCACCGGCACCGACAGCCCCGACACCAGCCGCCAGCACCAGGTAAAGCGTAACCTCCGCTGGCTGCGCGAAGCGGGTGTGGACGTGCACGGCGAGCCGACCGTCGAGGTCAGCCCGCTGTACGCCGCCACGGCCGAGCAGCTCAAGGCACACAACGACCTGCCGAAGCAGGTGGTGGGCGAAACCTACCTTGGGTAGCCCGTCGCGTTAAAGCGGATCCAGTCGATCTTCAGCGTGTCACCCTGAGCGACCGCAGCGAGTCGAAGGACCTCCCGAGAGAACAAAGCCATTCTGCGTTCCCTGGTCTCGTTGGCGATGCCGCTGCAGTGGTTTTGTCGCCTGGGAATACGCTTGTTCGTGTTCAAGCACGGAGATCGTTCGACTCGCTGCGCGCACTGTTCTGGACACCTCCGACTTGTCACTGCCGCAGTGCCCCTTCTTCACCCCGAAGGGGTGACGGACTGTAGCCGGAGGTGGAGCGAGCCGCGGCGATCGAAACCCCTGGTGGCCGGCCCGCATTACACAAAGCCCCGGAGGGGCGACGGGACCGGCCGAGGCTTCTGCCGCTCCTCCGGGGCTTGCGGTGGTGGGGCGGCGTTCCCACGGGTTGCGCTCGCGGCCGCTGCGCGACTTGGCTCGCTCCACCGCTGGCTACAACCCGCCGCCCCTCCGGGGCGAGGAAGGAGGCGTTTGGCCGGGGCGAGCAACGTCGGTTTTGCCGGCGTTTCGGCCGATGCCCGCTGTCCGTTGAAGGCTTCACCGCCGGCCATCTGTTCATCCCCGCGGGTGTGCCGAAGGCACGGTAGAACTCACGAAGTGAGCCCGCCTGCCGCACGTTTTCCGGGGTCGCTGCTGGGTCCGGCTCGCCCGTTCAGTCTGCGACCGCGCCGCGGTAGACCACGCTCACCCCGAACGTCAGCGGCCGGGCCGTCGGTTTGGCGAAGCCGGCCTCGGCCATCATGTCCAGCATCCGCTCCCGGGTGATGAACGTGTTAACGCTCTCGGGCAGGTACTTGTAAGCCCCGGTCTTGTCGCGCGAGAGGAGCGTGCACGTGACGGGCATGACGCGTCGGAAGTAAAAGTTGTAAACGCCGCGAATGAGGGGGTTGGACGGCAGGCTGAACTCCAGGATCACCAGCCGCCCGCCAGGCCGGAGGATGCGCCGGAACTCCGCCATCGCCGCGGCCGGGTCGGCCACGTTGCGGATGCCGAACGCGATGCTCACCACGTCGCAACAGGCGTCCGGCAGCGGCAGGGCCGTCGCGTCGCCGGTGGTGTAGGCGACGGCCGGCCCGAGCCCCGCCCCGGCGGCCTTCGACGCGGCGATCGGCAGCATCTCGTAGGTGTAATCGATGCCCGTCACCGTGCCGGCCGCGCAGCCGTTGCCGGCACGGGCCGGCGCAGCGCGGTTGCCGGGGTTCAGCCTCGCAAGCTGCCTGGCGAAGGCCATCGTCAGGTCGCCGGTGCCGCAGGCGACGTCGACGACCACGTCGGAGGGCTTGAGCGTCGCGGCCTTCACGGCCGCCCTGCGCCAGAGCTGGTCGATGCCCATCGAGTGCAGGCGGTTGTTCAGGTCGTAGCTGGGTGCGATGGCGGCGAACATCGCCTGCACGCGGGCGCGTTTGTCGGCCACGGCGTGGGGGTCCTTGAGCAGGTCGTCGGTCCATCGGCCGGTCTCGTCGGCCGGGGCGGAAGCAGCGGTCGGGGTTTGCGAGGCGGTGGGCATGTTGCCAGATGGTAGGGCGCAAGACCGAGGGCCGGAACGACGTGTCGCCACGCCGTCCCGGCCCTCGTTTCGGTCGGATCAACTGAGGTTGTCAGTGGTTAGCTTTCGCTGCCGATCTCGCCTTCAAGTGCCGTGATCTGCTTCTTGAGCTGATCGATCACCTGCTTGGCGTTCTGCACGACCTGCTCCTGGCCGAGCTGCTGGCCCTGCGTGCGTGCCTGGGTGGTCATCTGGTCTTCACCCTGGAAGCGCTGCTGGCCTTCACGGAACTGGCCGTAGTTCATGGACCCGGTGGCCGTGGCCGAGCCGGTGCCCGAGCGGTCGGCCGCGCCGGTGCCCGTCAACTCACGGTCACGCTCGACGTCCGACTGTTCGTCGAACAGGCGCTCTTGGCGGCGTTCCAGATTCTGGTTGGCCTGCTGCTGGCGATCCTTCATGGCGTCGCCGGTCTGGGCCTTGTCACGGGTGACCTGATCACGGCCGGCTCTGTCGCCCGCAGCCCTGTCAGAAGACTGACGGTCGGCGTTAGCGCCGGCCTCTGGGCCTTCATTTTCCCTGTCCGGGAAGGGGGGTGACTTCATATTGCCGACGACGCCACCCGTGCCGACGTCCGAAGTGTCTGCCGCGGCCTGCCTGCCTTCGCGGCTGCCTTCACGCGACTCGTCGTCCGTCGGGAAGGCCGGGGAGAGGTCGTTGCCGACGACACCGCCGGTGTCGACGTCGGACCTGTCGTCGTCAGTGGTCCGCTGCGCGTTACGACGCTGAGCCTCGTCGGCGCGGGCGGCCGGGGAGAGGTCGTTACCGACAACGCCGCCAGTGTTTGCGTCATCGTCGTCCCGACCCGCTTCGGCGTTACGCGTCTGCGCATCTGGCCGTTGGCCGGCCTGTCGGGTGCGCTGCTCGCCGGCCTGACGGTCAGTTCTTTCACGCTGCAGGTCGCGCAGCGTGTCGTTCTCGGCCAGGCCGTGCTCTTCGAGGCCCTTGGCGACCGGGTCGATCTGCCGCTGGCCGCCGGCGTTCGACTGGCGGTCCGTATCACGGTCACTTTGCTGCGTGCGATCGGTCGACCGGTTCTGGCCGTCCTGCCCCGGCCGCGTCATCTGACCGGCCTGACCCTCGCGTTGGCCCTCGCGTTGGCTTTGGCCCTGGCGATCGGCCTGATCCGTCTGGCCGCCCTGTCGCCCGGAGGCAGTCTGGGCCTGCGCGCTGAGGTCCTGCGGCAGGCCGCGATGCAGCAGGTCGGCGAAGGCGTTGGTCAGGGCGAGCGTCTGGATGTCCTGCCGGTCGGCTTCGGTCTGGCTCCAGACCAGGGCCTGGCGGAAGGTCGTGCTGGCGCTCTGCAGGTTATGTCCGGCGATGACGCCGTTCTTCTCGTCCAAGGCCGACTCGGCCTCGACGGTGAAGTACTTGGAGAGGTTCAGATTGGTGCGGGCAAAGAGCTTGTACATCTCTTCGATGCCGACATCCTCGCCGTCAGTGAGCTTCTTGGCCGTCTGCTTCAACTTCTCGACGTCCTTCTTGAGGCTCTCAGCCTTGAAGAAGTCGCCGGAGTTCTTCTGCTCGACGGTCTGGGCTTTGGCGCTGATGTAGTCCGCGGCGAGCGTCAGCTCCTGGGCGGCCTGATCCTTCTGCCCGGCACTGAAGTTCTGCAGTGCACTGATGAAGTGCTCCTGCGGGCGGTTGGCCATCACGAAGATGAGCGTAGCCTGCTGCGAATCACGCTGACTCAGCTGCTGCTGGCCCTGCTGCATCTCGCCCTGGCGCATCTCCGACTGGCGTTGGCCGGCCTGCTGCATGCGTTCGGCCTGCTGCTGTCGTTGGGTTTGCTGGGTTTGCGTTTCACGTTGCTGTTCCATGCCGCTCTGGCCCTGTTGCTGGGCCATGGCACCGCCGGCTAGTGAAGCGGCGGCGAAGGCGGCGACGTAAGTCATAAACTGTTTTTTCATGCTCGTTACTCCTGAGATCGTAAATTGACAAAAAGCTTCGGCCGCAAGTTCGGCCGTACGGAAGGAGGGTCGCAACCGTCGTTCCGGGGCGAGGCATGAGTAAAAAAGTGCGGAAAAAACAGTGATTCGCGGCAAGTTGTGCCTCGGACCCGCCGGCGGGACGGGCACGGCGGGGCGGGGCGGGCGCGGCCGGGCGGTGCCGGCATGACAGCGTGTCGGCCGTGTCCGGGTTGATGTGCGTTCGGGCCGGCTTGCTGCGGGCGGGGCTATTGGGGGCGGGGGTAACCGGGCCAGTAGCGAAGATCGTTTGCCTCGGCCTCGGCTTCATCGAGCAGGTCGAGCACGTCGGCCTCGTCGAGTTCGAGCCACGCCGGCACGGCCGCCTCGCTGCAGCCGTAGCGGGCCGCGAGTGCCGTGATCACCCGGTTGCGGATCTCGTCGGAAAGGTCACTGACGCGAAGCATGTCGGTCCACGTCCTCGGTAATCTTGGCGACGACGCGGCGGACCTCGGCCGGCGGCAGGGTGTAGGTTTCCACCCGGCCCGAGCGGCTGATGTTTACGCCGAGTACGTTGCCGTCGACGTCCACCACCGGGCCGCCGACGTCCACCGGGCGGAGGATGGTGTCGTGCTGGAAGGCCAGCGGGAACCCGCCGCCGCGTTGGGAGAGGGCACCGCCCATCTCGTTCTGAAAGCGGGCGCGGCTGCTGCCGAAGCGGTCGCGGCGGCCGAGGGTGGTGGTGGCTTCGACCACGCGGTCGCCGCGGCGGTAGGAGAGTTCCACCGGTACGTCAGGCTCGAGCTTGCCGATCGCCTCGACCAGTGCCTCCCGGCTGGCGACGGGCACCCCCATGAACGTGACGATGACGTCGCCGACTTCAAGGCCTGCGGCCGCGGCACCGCTGTCGGGCAGCACGCGCTGCACGGGCACCCCGATGACCTGCGGCAGTGCTTCGCCGAGCCCCACGCCAAGCAGCGGGCTGTTGCCGGGAACCTTCCGCTCCCCGACGCCGACCACGCCCACCGCCAGCACCGGCTCCTGCGTGCCCACCGTGACCACGAACTGCCCGACGCGTGCCCCGGTTCGCGCCCAGGCGGCGGTGGTGGTGCCCGTCGGCGCGTCGAGCAGGGCCACGTCGGTCGCGGCGTCGGTGCCCAGCAGTTTTACCTCGACCACACGGGCCTGCGCCTGGCCCGGCCCGGCGGCGAGCCGCACGCGAAGCTTGCCCTCGGGAAGCTCGCTCGCCTTCGTAACGAACAGCCCGTCGGCCGACACGGCCGTTGCGAGAATGACTCGGTCACCCGTTTCGTCGAGCACCTCGGCGGTGGCGGCCTGTGCCTTCGAGGCGGCGTCGGCGAAGGCGTTCTGGAAGACGTCGTTCAGGCGGCTGCTGTCGCGGTCGAACAGCAGCGCATCGAGCTGCGCCTGCGCCGCCGACCCCGGGGCCAGCAGGCCGACGGCCAGCCCGGCCAGGAGCAGGGACTTCCTTAGGGCAGGCAAGGAATTGCAGGTGGTCTTGAACATCGTGTAAATAGCCTCAGGTTAAAGACCTTCGAACGGCAAGCGGTGCGTCGGGGGTGATTGTTCGGGGGGCGGCTTACGGGCGTTCAGCGAGCGTCGCGTTGAGCCGCAGCACCTGCCCCGGGCCCCGGCGGACGGTGAGCTTCACCTCGTCGCCGGGCTTGTGCAGGAAGTTTAACACGGCAAGCAGCTTGGGCAGGCTGCCGATTTCCTCGTCGCCGACGGCCTCGATCAGGTCCCCGGGTTGCAGCCCGGCCTCCTCGGCGGCGAAGCCCGGCACGACCGCCGCAACGCGAATGCCGGTTTCCGTCTGCTCGATTTCGATGCCCAGGTACGAGCCGGAGGCCTCCGGGGCACGGGCCATTTCACGAACGCCGAACGCCTCGCCGGCGGCCAGGCGGTCCCACTCTTCGTCGAAGCGGTCGATGGGTACGTGAACGTTCTGCACCAGGACCGCCCCGATGCGGCTGTGGATGCCCACGAGGTTGCCGGCAAGGTCGAACAATGGGCCGCCGGAGTCGCCGCCGACGAGCGTGTTGTCCGTGACGATGCCCAGCGGGCGGTTGGCCAGCACACGGCCGAGGCGGAGCACGGCGGGCCGGCCCTCCTGCAGGCCGCCGGGGTGGCCAAGGGCCAGCAGCCATTGGCCTCGCTCGAGGGCGTTGCTCGTGCCGCGTTTGACGAAGGGGAAGGGGCCTGGGTCGGTGATTTGCACCATGCCGGCGTCGCTGCGGCGGGATACGCCCAGCGTTCGACCGCGAACCTCCCGGCCGTCGGCGAGCGTGAGGGTGACGAACCGCTCCGGCGCGCCGATGACGTGCCCGGCGGTAAGCACCAGCCCGTCCTCGGTGATGATGACGCCGCTGCCGCCGCCCACGCCGCCGCGAATCGCCACGACGGCCGGCATGACCCGGGCGACGGTGCGTTCCACGCGGCGCTCGAGGTCGCGGAGTTCGGCAAGGCTGGTGGGGACGCGGGCGTCGGCGGGGCGGGCCTGAGCCGGGGCAACTTGAAGCGTACCGCCGACGGCGGCCGCCAAGCCGGCTGCCAGGACCACGGCCCGGAACCGCTTCACAACAGGTCGCAAGACGAGTTCGTGCATCACCAGAACAATACGCCCCAAAACGTGCGAAGTTTCAAATGTCCGTGCGGCGGGGGTTCTGCCTCACGCGGCGGCGGCTGATAATGCCGGAAAACGGGCTTGAACCGGTCGAGCCGGCGGTTAGATCGCCTCGATCAGCGCGTCGGCGAACGCCCGCGTGCCGGCCGTGCCGCCAAGGTCGTATGTGCGAACCTCACCGGCCTCGAGCACGCGGTTGTATGCGGCCTTGATGCGGGCGGCGGCGTCGGTTTCGCCCAGGTGGTTGAGCATCATCACGCCGGACATGATCACCGCCAGCGGGTTGGCTTTGTCCTGCCCGGCGATGTCCGGCGCACTGCCGTGGACGGCCTCGAAGACGGCATACTCGTCGCCGATGTTGCTGCCCGGCACCACGCCCAGCCCGCCGACCAGCCCGGCGCACAGGTCGCTGATCACGTCGCCGTAAAGGTTCTCCAGCAGCAGCACGTCGAATTGCGTGGGGTTCTGTACGAGCTTCATGCAGCCGGCGTCGATGATCAGCTCATTGTATTCGATGTCCTTGTACTTTTCATGGACGAGTTTAGCGGAATCGATGAACAGCCCGTCGGTCATCTTCATGATGTTGGCCTTGTGGAAGACGGTGACCTTCTTCCGGCCGCGCTCACGGGCGTACTCGAACGCGAAGGCGGCGATTCGCTCGCACGCGGCCCGGCTGGCGACTTTCAGGCTCGTGACGACACCGGGGATGATCTCGTTCTCGATGCCGGAGTAGAGCCCCTCGGTGTTCTCGCGGACGATGACCATGTCCACGTCGTCGAACCGTGTCTTGATCCCCGGCAGGTTCCGCACCGGGCGGACGGCGCCGTACAGGTTCAGCTTCTTGCGCAACTGCACATTGACGCTGGTAAACCCTTTGCCGATGGGCGTGGTCACCGGGCCCTTGAGCGCGACCTTGTAGTGCCGGATCGCCGCCAGCGTCTCCTCGGGCAGCACGTTGTCAAAGCCCTGGGCCAGAGCCGTCGCCCCGGCGGGGTGCTTGTGCCAGGTGGCGTCGAAACCGGCGGCCTCGAGCACGCGACAGGCGGCGGCCGTCACCTCCGGGCCGATGCCGTCGCCGGGGATCAGAACGATGTCGTGTTTGGCCATGCTCGCACTCTACCCGGCCCGGCAGCATCGCGCAACTGCACCTCGCCTGCACGAGAAAGCCCCTGAAAGCCGTGTCGGCCTTCAGGGGCTCTGTTTCGGGTAGGCACGGCCGCCTTGCGCTCAGCCTCGGTTGGTGGCGACGGCGTCGCCCGCTACGGTCCGGCGTGCGCCGAACTGTGCAGAGTAGTCGTGCTCGAAGAGCTGGGCGTCCATGGCCGGGATGTACCCCTCGGCGGCACTCCGCAGCACGGCCACGCGGCCGAGCAACACGCCGTAGATCACCTTCGAGGTCACGTCCGCCACCGTGTACAGGACCTGCCGGGCCAGCACACTGCCCTCGTTGAAGGCAAACCACGGGCAGAGGTAGGCGAAGGGGTAGAGCGTCCACGTGACGAGCAGGAACACGGCCACGCCCTTGGTCAGCTGCTGGCAGTTGGCCGGCATGGTGTCCACGTACTTCCAGGTGACCTTGAACAGCACGACCAGCAGCCAGATGTAGAAAATCCAGCTGATGACGAACCAGATCCAGAAGCCGGAGGTCTGCACAAGGCCGTCGGCGGTCGGCACGGCCTCGAAGTACTGCCCGATGTAGCCCGTCCAGATCATCAGCAGCCCGGCGACCACGAACTGCCAGTAGTTCCGCCAGAAGGCCGCCCCGGTCAGGCCGAGAACAACCAGCATCTGCGTCAGCAGCACCGGCACATCAATGCTCCAGTTGGCATAGCGGTAGCCGTTGGAGAAGAGTTGCCCGTCGGCAAGCTGGAACATGCCAGTCATCGCATTGCGTGTGAAGCTGACTTCCCAGAAGAAGGCCTGCAGTCCGAGTTCCAGCGCCGCCGAGGCCATGACGACCGCGGACAAGTAGTTCGTCGAGCGGTAGCGGGGCGAGACTTGCGACGCGGTGACTAGGAAGTAGACGAACCCGGCGACCATACACGCCGCCCCGAGCGTCAGGACGTGCCCGGTGACCTGGTAGACCCAGGGCGAGTATTCGATGTAGTTTTCGAAGCTCTGGTAAACGATCGGCATGGCGGAGGCTCCCGGGTCGCGAAGGATGTGATCAGGCCGGCGCGACAGAGTGATCGCGGGCGGTTCAGGCCCGAGTGCGAGAGTTGTGCCATCTTTCGGTGGACTGCAATAATGTGCGGCCGGCCGGCGTTGAAGCACATGCGAGGTACGCCGATGCGACTGATCCTTCCCGCGATCCTGATCATCCTCCTCCTGCTCGTGGCGGCGGGCGGATGACGGGCGGAATGTGCCTTGTGCGCATGTGTGGCGGCTTCTGGCCGGCCGATCAGGCTGGCGAGCGGCCGTCTGACGCCGCCCGATGCCCGCCGGGTGCAAGGCCGGCGCAACGGTCGCCTTCAGGCCCGCCAGCCTTGTTAGTACCTCGGCACGTCACCCGGCGATAACCGGGCGGACTGCAACATATTGTCCTGTTGAAATGTGCCATTCAGAGAACGGCCGACCTTATCCCCGGGCAACGCACGGGCCGTGTCGAGAGCGCGTGAACAGGCGTGTCGCCGGGCCGCTACCGGGCCTCGGCGAGGCACCGCTCAATACGAGCCAGCGTCGATTGCTTTCCGAGAAAAGCCAGGCAGTCGAAGATCGGCGGGCTGACGGCCGAGCCGCACACCGCCACGCGCAGCGGCTGGGCCACCTTGCCGAGCCCGGTTCCCGTCGTCTCGCAGTGGCCCTTGACTGCCTCCTCCACGGCAGAAGCAGAGAAGTCTTCCAGGCCGGCCAACAAAGTGGCCATCTCGCGGAGTTGGCCCAGGCCGTGCCCGTCACCCTTCTTCAGCACCTTCTCGACTGCCTTGGGGTCATACGTCACGGCGTCGTCGGCGATGAAGAGGAAGCGGCTCTTGGCCTCGGCCTCGGCGAGCGTGCGCATGCCCGCGTTCATGCGAATAACAGCGAGCAACTGCACGTCCGAGCCGGTTTTCAGCGGGCTGTCGTCGTTGGCACCGAGCATGTCCTTGAGCGCCGGCAGCAGTTGCTCGGGTGACGCCTCGTTCAATGCTTCGGTGTTGAAGTGCTGCAGCTTGGCCCGGTCAAATTTGCTGTTGGACTTGCCGATGCGGTCGATGGTGAACAGTTCGATGAGCTGCTCGGTGGTCATGCGCTCGCGGTCGCCGCCGGGGTTCCAGCCTAGCAGCGCCAGGAAGTTGTTCAGCACCTGCGGCAGGTAGCCGTTGCTGCGGAACTCGTGCACGAGGATCTCGGGCAACTCCGTCCGGTCCATGCCCACGGCGGCCATCACACTGCGGTGCTCGGCGGCGTCCAGCTGCACCTTCGCGTCGAACCACTCGGCGATGCGCGCTTCGCCAAGACCGGTCTGTTCGCCCAGGTCGGCGGGCTTCATCTGGCGGCTCCGGCAGACGTTCTGGGCCTTCTCGCGGATGGCCTTGTCCTGGTCGCGCTTGCTCATCTTCGAGCCGTCGGTGTTCAGGATCACCGGCAGGTGCGCGTACACCGGGCGGGGCATGCCCAAGGCCTCCTGCAGGCTGTTGTGCTGCACGGTGTTCAGCAGGTGCTCCTGCCCGCGGAGGATGTGGGTGATGCCCATCTCCGCGTCGTCGACCACCACGGCGAAGTGGTACGTCGGCATGCCGTCGGCCTTGCGGATGACGAAGTCCTGCACCTGGTCCGGCCCGACGCCCTGGTTCTTGCCCAGGACCGCGTCCTCGAACGTCCAGGCCTGCTGCGGCATCTGGAAGCGGACCACCTGCGGGCGGCCCTCATCGGCGAAACGCTTCAGCTCGTCCGGCGTGTAGTTCCGCCGCTTGTAGAGGAACGGCCGACGTGCCCGCTCCGCCTGGCGGCGCATGTTCTCTAGCTCTTCGGGCGTCTCCCAGGCGATGTAGGCCTTGCCCTCGTCGATCAGCTTGTCGATCAGCTTGTCGTAGACGGCCACGCGGTGGCTCTGGTGCATGACCTGCGGGTTGTCCCAGTCCAGGCCGAGCCACTTGAGGTCGTCGAGCACGGCGTCGGTGGCCAGCTGGGTGCTGCGTGCGGTGTCGGTGTCTTCGATGCGCAGGAGGAAGCTCCCGCCGTGGTGGCGGGCCAGCAGCCAGTTGAACAGCGCGGTGCGGGCCCCCCCGACGTGCAAATAGCCGGTGGGGGAGGGTGCGAAACGGGTAACGACGGTTTCAGGCATAGTCCGGGCGATTATGCGGCCCGGCGGTGAATCGGCAAAGTGGGCATCGGCAAAGAGGGCATTGGAGAAGGGCCGATTGCTTCGGACACTTCGCCTGCATGCTGCGGCGAGCTAGGCGGTGTCGCGGGAGCGGTGCACGGGCGCTTTGTCCATCGGCCGGTGGCGGAACCGCGCCCACGAGTAGCTCAGCGGGCCCAGCAGCCCGAAGACGACCGCCGCGATGCCGACGGAATACCGGTGGGCGACCACCAGGCTCAGGATGACGGCGAAGGTGACGAGCAGCTTCGCCGGCGAAACGCGGCCCCGGCCGAAGCGGTTGATCAGGTGCGGGTAGCGGTACCCGGAAACCATGAGCACACCGAAGACGGCCAACGCCGCGGGAATGAAGAAGCTTAGGGAGTAGAGCGCTGCCCCGAGGGTCCTTGCGGTGGTGGTTCCCGAGGCTTCGTTCGAAAGAAGGTGGTAGAGGTCCTGCTGGATGAGCACGAGGCCTGCGACGGCCGCGGCCGCCCCGGGTGAGGGCAGGCCCAGGAAGCTCATGTGGTGTTCTTCGCCGTGGGCGTTGCTGACGTTGAACCGCGCGAGCCGAATAGCCGTGCAGGCGAGATAGAGCGCGCCCATCGCCCAGACGAGGCGGGAGAGCATCAGCGGCAACTGGAAGCCGACGGTGTCGAACTTCACGACCTGGAGCGCGAGGAACGCCGGGGCGGCCCCGAAGCTGACGACGTCCGCGAGGCTGTCGAGCTGGCCGCCGAAATCGGTGGTGTGGCGGGTCATGCGGGCAACGCGGCCGTCGAGGGCGTCGAAGAGCATCGCACCGAAGATCAGATACGCAGCGGCGAGGAAGCGGACGTCGAAGAACCAACTCGTCAGCGGGTCTTTGCCGACGCTGCCGGCGTCGAGCCCGGCCACGTAGATGGCCCCGAACCCGCAGATCAGGTTGCCGAGCGTAAACAGGCTCGGCAGGAAGTAGACGCTGCGGATGTACGCCCGGCGGCTGCGCCGGCGAAGGCGGCGGCGGCGGTGCAGGTCGCGTGCGGTGGGGGTGCCTGTGCCGTGGGGGTTCATCGACCGCCCCCGCCGACGTCGGCCGGGTCGCCGTGGACCACGGGCGGGGTTGAGGCGTCGTCCATCGCTTCGGCAGTGGGGGCCGGCTGCTGATCGAGCCGCACGCGGGCGATGACGTCGGTGCCGGCACGCACTTTCTGGCCCTTGGTTACGAGGATTTCGGGCATGAGCCGCTTGGGGATGGTTAGCTCGGTGCGGCTGCCGAACTTGATCATGCCGAGCCGTTCGCCGCGGCTGAGGGTGTCGCCGACCTGCTTGGTGCAGATGATCCGCCGGGCGATGAGCCCGCAGATCTGCCGGACGACGGCGACGACGCGGCCGTCGTCGCCGTCGATGACGATGGTGTTCGACTCGTTGTGTTCGCTGGCGGTGTCATGGTGCAGGGCGTTGACGAACTTGCCCTTTTTGTACGTCACCTGGCGAACGCGGCCGTGCGTGGGGCTGCGGTTGATGTGCACGTTGAAGACAGAGAGGAAGATGCCCACGCGTACGGCCGGCTCGCCGAGGAGAGGCTCGTCGACGTCGCCGATGTCCGAGACGGTGCCGTCGGCCGGGGAGACGAAGGCGGTTACGTCCGTGGGGATCGTCCGTTCGGGGTCGCGGAAGAAGGCGAAAAGCCAGATGAGCGGGGGTACGGCCAGTAACGCAAGGGGCAACCAGGTGTAGCCCAGGGCCAGGCCGACGAGGACGAGCAGAATCGTCCCGGCGGTCATCTCGCGGACGCCGTGTCGTGAAAAACGCATGCGTAGGTTGTAAGCCGGGTGCGGCAAAAGTGAAACGGCAGGCCCGGCGGCGGCGTCAATCCCCGGGAGCTTCGACGGGTGTTTCGACGGGCGATTCTATCGGCGCGGTGGGGGCTTCATCCTGCCCGCTGTCGTAGACAAACCATGCCACGCCGAACACGAGCAGCGCGATGCCCAGCCATTGCCAGAAGTTCAGCTTCGTCATGCGGCGATCCTCTCGGGCAGCAGGTCGGGCCCGGCTGATGCGTCGGCGGCGTTTACGGCAGCGGGTGCGGCGAAGACGGCCGGGAGCGTGGCCGCCGGCCACAGCGCGCGCTTCACGTGCAATGCCGCGAGGCTCGCAACCAGCACCGGCGTAAGGTGAACGTACGTGAAGGCCGCGACGACCGGCCCGACGGCCAGCCACGCGAACATCAGCACCCATAGCCGCCGGCACCAGGTGTCCGTGGCCGAAAGCTGCATGCCCGGGGCCCGGCCGAGTTGCTCGGCGGCGAAGAGCGTCGCCGGAACGGCCAGCAACAGCAGCCCGGTGCCGTGCCAGAGTGGGCTAAGGGCCGGGGCGCACAGCAGGGTCGCGGTGATGAGCCGGTCGCGGCGGGTGGCGGCGGTGTCGAAGGTCCAGGGGTTGTCTGTGGTGTCGGGGGCGTTGGCGGTGTCGCGGCAGAGTTCGTTGCCGGCTACGTCGCGTGCGTGGCGGATTACCGCCGCTGCAAGGGCACCACCGAGTGATAACACGGCACAGCCGGTCAGCACCAGCACCTGCCAGGTGGGCGATGCGGGCGTGAAGCCCTGCAGGAGCAAGCGCCAGAAGGCGACGAGTGTGACTTGATGGTCCCACGGGTAGGCGGTTGCCGTCTGGACGAGGGTGAGGTTCGCCGGTGCCTGCGTGTACCACGCCGAGACGACGCCCGGCGGCATCCAGAGGCACACGGCAAGGGTTGCCGAGACGGCCAGGGCCAGCCCGGCGAAGGCCCGGCGGCCGCAGGTGAGGACGAGCACGAC
>JBHJOM010000115.1:0-17695 GCA_050329715.1 Phycisphaerae bacterium | reverse complement strand
GATGCGGTTCATCAGCCCCGACCCGCTGGGGTATCCGGACGGGGGGAACAGATACGAGTCATACCTGTCGAACCCCGTCGCCAATCGCGATTCGCTGGGTCTCGCTGTCATATTGCCGTATGGTCCGAATCCTGGTGTCGACAAGGATCCGACTCCTGTTGTCGAAAAGGACGTCATGGTGCTCGAGCCTGTTGGACTCGAACTGCTGCTTCCAACGATAACGATCCCGCTTCCGCCGCCTACGCCGTCGGAGGAACTTTCTCACATAAAAGCCCGGATTGAATTTTTCAATATTCAAGCTCCTCCGTGGGGTTGGCTGAACCAGTGTGCAGAGCAGTCCATTAGACGGATTCAAGATCTTGAAACTCATGGTCATACTCCTCTCAAGCATTGGAAACACCCGGTGATGATTGGTGGAAAAAATGCAACACCAGTATTTGGGGTACATCACGTCATATTCCTCGAACCGAAGGATGGCAATCCGTTGCCCCCTGTGATTCTCGATCCTTTTAGATCGTGGTACAATGACGACCCGACAGTGGAAGAGAAGTCCGTTAGAGAGTTTAGGAGTAGCTATTACCTTCATTGCGGCTGCAAGGGCTGTTCTCGAGTGCCGAGTTCTTTACCACCACCACCACAGCACGTGGAAGAGTTCAGGCCGTCTGGCAGGCTAGGGATGGGCGGCGGTTGAGCATTCAGCTTGTGACTCGGGAGACATGCATGGACAAGGGAACCCGTGAGTTTCAGATTGCCGCCTCTGGCTATCTTGTCGGTCAGATTATCGCTTTGATTACCCTTAGACTGGCTCATGCATACGTTTTAGGGTATCCGCCAGATGCAGCGATGGGGCTCTTAGTGCTGCTTGTGTCAGGCGGGCATCTGCTCCTTGCGGCCATCGTATACTTCTGTCTGCGTCGCTTCCTGAGCCGGAGAGGGCAAGTGATGAGTGCTGGCTTCCTTCTTGGTTTGAGTTCAATTGCCACCGTGATACTTGTCATAGCGGCTCTGTTTGGACCTGAGCCGATCTAGTGGTGATTGTTTTACCCTTGACGGCGAGCAGCCAGTCTAGCCCAGGTATGCTGCTGAGTTGCTCGCGGTTCAGGCGGTTCCAAGCGGACTTCAGCTTCTCGAACAGCCCGTCGCAGTTCTCGAACGACTGGCTGCTCAGGTAGGCCTGCCGCAAGATGCGCTAGAGGTGTCCTAGCGAGTTGAGTCGTGGGCTGTAAGGCGGCCGTCGTCGAGCGGTACGCCTACGACCCGTACGGCAGCTTCACCATCCTCAACGGCGAGCACGACGCCGACGCCGACGCGGACGGCCGGCGGCACCGGGGGTGGCGGGGTGTCGCAGTGTTTCAATTCGTCTGAACGGGGCCGGAGGCGGGCGGGTGGCTTTCGATGCTGCCGGCCTGCCTCTATACTCTTTCGACGTTCGTACAGCCCTGACGAGTTCATCCAGCAAGGAGTTTCGCGGTGACCACCGTGCCTGCCCCGACGACTGACGTCGGTTCCAACCCGCTCGCCGACTTCCTGGTGAAGCACAAGTACACGTTCCGGCGGCTTCACTCGCTGACGGGCATTCTGTTCGGCGGGTACCTCGTGTTTCACCTGCTGATCAACGCGACGCTCCTCGAAGGCGGCCGCGGCGGCGTGGGGCCGACGGTCTACCAGCAGCAGGTCGACAAGATTCACGGCCTGCCGTGGCTCTTTGCGCTCAGTTGGTTCGCCATCCTGTTGCCGATCATTTACCACACGCTGTACGGCATTCTGGTCATTGCGGCAGGCCGGCCGAACATGGGCAGCTACAGGTACGCGAAGAACTGGTACTACTTCCTGCAGCGTGTGAGTGCGATCATTTTGATCGGTTTCATCGCGTTTCACGTGCTCGGGTTCAAGGGGCTGCTGCCGGGTACCCTCGGCGAGAACCTGACCTTCGTGCCGCGGGATTACGCCACCGAAAGCACCATTCGCCACATGCAGGCGGCGTTCTGGGTGGGGTGGATCATTTACCCGCTGGGCATTCTCGCGGCGACGTTCCACCTGGCCAACGGCTTCTGGGCCGGCGGCATCACCTGGGGCCTGACTGTCTCCCGCAAGGGGCAAAACCGCTGGGGGGCGGTGTGCATCGGCATCTTCCTGGTGACGACCGCGTGCGGCTTTGGTGCGCTGGGGGCGACGCTCCTGGCGGACAAGCCGGTCATCCCCGTGGAGCAGGACCGCGATGCGTATCTTGAGAAGTACGACGCCGTCGGCGATTGAGCGGCACACGGAGGCTCCGCCTCGAACCACCTGACCGAACAACCCCGGCCCGTCGCGGCCGGGGTTACTTTTGCGCCGCACGGACGGCGCTGGCCAGCTCCGGCGTGTTCATGGTGCTTCGGCCTGTGACGTCGTGCTTTTTTGCCAGGTTGTAGAGCTCGCGCTTGCTGCGGTCTTCGAGCCCGTGCCGGGGGTTGGCCATGTCGGGGGGTTGGCCGTGTCGGGGGTTTGCTCAGCCCGGCAGTTCGAGGATGAACGTGGAGCCGCAGCCCAGGCGACTCTCGGCCCGGAGGCTGCCGCCCAGGAGCGTCGCGGCGCTTCGTGCGATGTACAGCCCCAGCCCGATGCCCCGCTGCCCGTAGCTGTTGCCCCGCTTGAAGGGCTGGAACAGCTCGGCCAGCACGTCCGGGGCGATGCCTGCGCCTTCGTCGCGCACTTCGAGGTACACGCCCTGCTGCAGCCTGGCGTGGAGCGTGATTCGGCCGGCGTTGCTGTATTTGATGGCGTTGGCGGTCAGGTTGCTCAGGATGGTACGGACGACTTCCGGGTCTGTGGTTGCTTCCAGTTGGCGGTTGCAGTCAACGACCAGTTGCAGGCCCTTGTCGCGGGCGTTGACGCCCAGGCTGCGTACGACGTCCTCGAGCAGCAGCGCCAGGCGGACCGGCTGCCGATGCACATCGACCTTGCCGCGACGGAGGCGCTCGGCCTCGAGGAAGCGGTCCATCGTGCTGACGGTGCTGAGCATGCTCCGACGCATCAGGTCCAGGTCTTCGAGGCTCTCGGCCATGTCGGGCTGGTCGGCCAGGTCGCGGCGGAGCAGTTCGACCAGCAGCATGGCGCTGTTGAGGTTGCCGCGCAGTTCGTGGCTGAGAAACGAGAGGTACTTGGACAGCGAGCGGGCGTCGTGCTGGATCTGCTCCTCGCGGAAGCCGCTGAACGCCGTGACAAGGCCCCGGACGGCCAGATCGATTTCGTCGGAGAGGCGGTATCGCTCCGCGGTACGCAGCGGCCGGCCCATGATGCCGGGCAACTCCGCTTCCAGGGCGTGGCGCAGGGCCTGGTACTCCTGCATGAGCGCCTCGATACTCACGTCCTGCCGGAAGCGTGTCGCGGCGTGAAGCGACGCCTCGGTCGTGCATCGGGTGTCGGCACCGGCGCGTGCGGCACTGTCCTCGGCGGCCAGCGCCTCGGCCAGCGCCTGGAGGATGCCCGGCATGTTGTCGCGCAACTGAGGCTCGGAGAGCTCGGCCAGGGTCGTCAGACCGTCAAGGCCCGTAAGCCGCGCCTGGAGCCGCGCGATCTCCTGCATCCAGCGTTGAACGATGCGCGACTCGGCATTGCGGACGCTGATCGCAAGCGCATCCGACACGTCTGTCTGCGAGTAACGCGGTGCCGAAGACGAAGGGACGAATCCCGCAACTTGTAGTGAGTGGTTTTCCAAAGCCCTGGCCTTCCCGCCGGTGCCCACCGGCAAAAGGATCCTTCCTGGGAACTTGCCATCGATCGGCGAAAAGTCTAGCAGAACGCCGCCGGCTGTTACAACGCCTCTGCAGCCCCTTATGAGGCATTTTCACCCGATATCTGGCCCGCCCTGTGACTTGGACGACACCCTCTGCTGCATTACCCTCTGCCCAGGAGACCCCATGGACAGAGAAGAACTACGCATGCACGTGCTCGGCGGCCTGACTTTCGCCCAGAAACAGGTGCGAAACCTCGTCGAGAACCACCCGGATTTCTACCCCCTCTACACCCACAAGGGGAAGTGGAAGCACGACAAGCCCGCCTGGACCCAATGGTGCGACGGCTTCCTGCCCGGCATGATGTGGCTCTTCCTCGAATCCGGCACCGCCGACGACGACGCCTACTGGCTCGCCAAGGCTGAGCACTACTCTGCCAACCTCCTGGAACGCAAGGAGGACCGCGACGTGCACGACCTGGGCTTCATCTTCTACCATGGCACCTACAAGCGCTGGTACGAGCACACCCTCCGCCAGGGCAACCCCCGGCCGGAACTGGACGACGTCGTCATCCGCGCGGGCCAAGTCCTGGCGATGCGATTCAAGGAGAAGGGGCAGTACCTCCGCAGCTTCATCTCGGACGAGAGCCTGTTCATCGACATCATGATGAACGTGCCGGTGATCTTCTACGCCGCCCAGAAGACCGGCGACGAGGCCCTTTATCGCACGGCCCTGGCCCACTGCGAAACGACCCGCCGCGTGCTCGTCCGGGGCGACGGCTCCACCAGCCACGAGGGCATCTTCGATACCGCCACCGGCGAGTTTCTCCGCCAGACGACCCACCAGGGCTACCGCGGCGACTCCTGCTGGAGCCGCGGGCTCGGCTGGAGCCTCTACGGCTTCGGCACCGTCTACCACCACACCGACGACCCCCGCTTCCTGCAGACCGCCGAGCAGCACGCCGAGTACGTGCTGGCCAACAGCCCCCTGGACGGCATCCTCCCCTGGGACTACAACGCCCCGGAGGACCGCAGCAAACTCGACCGCAACCAGCCGGACACCTCCGCGTCCGCCATCATCGCCTGCGGGCTCTTCAACCTCGCGAAGATGACCAAGGACCCCATCCGCCAGGGCGTCTTCATCGACACCGCACTGACGATGGTAGAAAGCATGCTCAACCCGGAGTACCTGGCCGTGGAGGACGACGGCTTCGAGGGCATCCTCAAGCGGCAGGTCTACCACATCCACAAGGACTACGGCGTGGACGAGGCGTGCATGTTCGGGGAGTTCTTCTTCGTCGAGGCGCTTACAAAGGCGCTGGACGTGCTGTAGGAGAGCGGGCGAAACGCGCCAGGCGGGAGCGCGGCCTTCGGCCTGCGGCTTATGCTTGCCGGTTAGGCTTACGCCTCGGCTTCAGGCTCCGGGGCGTCGGCGACATCGGCGACGTCGGCGTCTTCGGCGTCGATGCGGGCCAGGGCGACGAGTTTGTCCCCGTCGTCCACGCGGATGACGCGCACCCCGGCCGCGGCGCGGCTGTAGGCGGAGATGTCGCCCGTCCGCGTCCGGATGAGGATGCCCTTCTCGGTGATCATCATCAGGTCCTCGCCGCCGTGGACGACGGTCATGCCGACGACGTCGCCGTTGCGGCTGGTCATCTTGATGTTCTTGACGCCCTTGCCGCCGCGACGGATCAGGCGGTACTCGCCCACCGGCGTCCGCTTGCCGAAGCCGTTCTCGGTCGCGACGAGGATCCACGGACCCTGCCCGGCGGCGAGCGCTTCGGCCGAGTCCCCGGCGTCGTCGGTTTCGCCGCCGTTGCCGTTCACGCCGCCGCTGATGCCGCCGTTGTCCGGCTCGTCCTCGTCTCCGGCGGCTTCGGGGGCTTCGAGGGCTTCGCCCACGCCGGCCGGCACCACCACCATGCCCACGACCTCGTCGGCCTTGCCGAGCGTCACGCCCTTCACCCCGCCGGCGGCCCGGCCCATCGGGCGGACGTCCTGCTCCTTGAACCGGATTGCCATGCCCTTCTTCGTCCCCAGCAGGATCTGGTCCGTGCCGCTGGTGATCTCGGCACCGATCAATTCGTCGTCTTCATCGAGGTTGATGGCGATGATGCCCGTCACACGGATGTTCCCATAGGCGTTCAACGCCGTCTTCTTCACCACGCCGTTGCGCGTGGCGAACATCAGGTAGCTTTCTTCCTTCCCGAAGTCCTCCACGGCCAGCACCCGCGCGACCTTCTCGCCCGGCTGCAGGCTGACGATGTTCGCCACGCTCCGGCCGATGCTCGTGCGGCTCATCTCCGGGATGTCAAAGACCCGTGTGCTGTATACTCGGCCCTTGTTGGTCAGGTAGAGCAGGTGGTCGTGCGTGTTGGCGACGAACAGGTGCTCGATGAAGTCCCCCTCCTTCTCGCCGGCACCTTTAATGCCCCGGCCGCCACGGCCCTGGCTGCGGTACGTGTTGATCGGCAGCCGCTTCAGGTAGCTGTTGTGGCTGACGGTGACGACGACCTCCTCGGGCGCGATCAGGTCCTCGAGGTTGGCCGCGGCGTAGGCCGTCGGGTCGATCTCCGTGCGGCGTTCGTCGGCGTACTTTTCTTTGATCTCGATGATGTCTTCACGAATGATGTCGTACACCAGGTTCACGTCCGCCAGGATCGCGCGGTACTCGTTGATCTGCTGCACCACCTCGGCGTACTCCGCCACGAGCTTCTCCATCTCCAGCCCGACGAGCTGAATCAGCTGCAGCCGGCCGATGGCCT
Organism: Phycisphaerae bacterium; assembly: GCA_050329715.1. Classification (GTDB taxonomy): domain Bacteria; phylum Planctomycetota; class Phycisphaerae; order Tepidisphaerales; family Tepidisphaeraceae; genus DAIOTR01. The sequence goes on along the minus strand of JBHJOM010000115.1, from coordinate 11,218 downwards.
CGGCCTGCGCCTGCGAGAGCGCCGAAGGCCCGCGGGCCTTGAGCTCCTCGGGAATCGTCGGGGCGGCCGGGTGCTCCGGCGGGATGCGGAACTGCCGCTCGCGCAGCTTGGCGATGGCCTCCTCCCGCGTCTTGCTGCTGCGGATCAGCCGGACGACCTCGTCGATGTCCACCACCGCATAAATGAGGCCTTCGAGGATGTGCCCGCGCTGCTGGGCCTTGCGCAGCAGAAACTTCGTCCGCCGGGTGATGACGTTCTGCCGGTGGGCGATGAACTCCGTGATCAGTTCCTTGAGCCCCAGCGTTCTGGGCTGCCGGCCGACGAGCGCGATGTTGATCATGCTCACCGTCACCTGGCACTGCGTGTACCGGTAGAGCTGCTCGATCACGACGTTCTCGTCCGCGTCGCGCTTCAGGTCGATAACGATGCGGACCTTGTGCTTGCGGCCCGATTCGTCGTTCGCGGCCGAGACGTCCTCGATGTGCCCGTTCTTCACCGCCGCACCGATCTGCTCCAGGATGCTCCGCCGGATCACGCCGTAGGGCATCTCGTCGACCACGACGCTCTTGCGGCCTTTCTTGTCTTCCTCGACGTGGAGCTTGCACCGCAGCGTCATCTTTCCGCGGCCGGTGCGGTAGCCGTCCAGAATCCCGTCGATGCCCATCACCTTCCCGCCCGTCGGGAAGTCCGGGCCCTTTACGAACTGCAGCAGCTCGGCCAGCTCGCACTCCGGGTTGTTCAGCACGTGCACGATGGCATCACAGATCTCGCCCAGGTTGTGCGGCAGCAGGTTGCACGCCATGCCGACGGCAATGCCCGTGGAGCCGTTGACGAGCAGGTTGGGGAACTTGCCCGGAAGCACGGTCGGCTCCATGAGCCGCTCGTCGTAGTTCGGCTGGAAATCGACGGTGTCGAATTCAAGGTCTTCGAGCAGTTCCGCCTCAACGCGGGTGGGGCGGGCCTCGGTGTACCGCATGGCGGCCGGGGGGTCGCCGTCGGTGCTGCCGAAGTTGCCTTGCGGGTCGATGAGGGGGTATCGCATCGCCCAGTCCTGCCCGAGGCGGACGAGGGTGGGGTAGATGACCGACTCGCCGTGCGGGTGGTAGTCGCCGGAGGTGTTGCCGGCGATTTTGGCGCACTTGAGGTGCTTGCTGCCGGGGCGGAGGTTCAGGTCGTTCATGGCGACGAGGATTCGCCGCTGGCTGGGCTTCAGGCCGTCACGAACGTCGGGCAGGGCCCGGTCCATGATGGTGCTCATCGCGTAGGTCAGGTAGCTGTCCTGAAGCTCGCGTTCGATCTTGAGGTCTTCGATCCGCTCGGGCTGCGGCTCGGCGGGCTGCTGGGTGTCTTCGGCCATGATGGTTTTCGTGCGGGAATGGGCGAATTTCGCCCGGAAGCTTCGCCGGATTGTAAACCAACCCGCCGGCCGGCACCAGTGCCCCGCAGCCCGCCGGCCGGCCCGCTTACACCACTTGAGATGCCCTGTTCAGGGCATGCCGGCTTTTGGTGGCGCGGCCGGGCGGGCGGTGTCGCGTCTTGTTCCGTCGCAAGGGTGTTAATGCACGCCGAACCATCGGCCTGCCGCCCGGCGATGCAACCCGCGGCCCATCATGCCGCAAGGAGACCCCCCATGTCGTACCGAACAGCAAACCGTTCACCCTCGGCGAAGCACGTGCAAGCCGTGGAGACCCTCGAAAACCGCCGGCACCTGGCCGTCACGGCGGCCGCGTTCCACGAAACCCTCTACGTCTGGGGTGACGCCAACCCGAACGCCATCACGGTCGACCTCGATTCCGCCACCGGCGAACTCTTCGTCGAGACCTGGGAAGGCCGCCGTTGGAAGGAAATCTTCCGTGTGGCCGAGGACGAGGTCGTGCAGATCCGCATGTACGGCTACGAGGGCAACGATGCCCTGAAGGTGGGAACCTTCGTGACGACCCACGCCGTCCTCATGGGCGGCTCCGGTGCGGATTACCTCAAGCTGGGCAACGGCACCGGCCAGCTGTACGGCCACGGCATCTGGAACGGCCCGGGCAGCGACGACCACCAGCTCGAGAATGACGACCACGCCGACGACATCCTGTACACCGGCCGAGGTGCCGCCGTCGCCGACGGCCAGGGCGGCAACGACAGGATCTATCAGGGTGCCTACGGCACCGGCCACCAGATGCTCATCGGCGGGCCGGGCCACGACCGCTTCTACACCAGCGACACCGGCACCAGCACCTGGATCGACGGCGGCGAAGGCAACGACACCTGGTACCCCAAGGCCGACCGCGCCACCAAGCCCGTCACCTTCGTCGGCGGACCCGGACACGACAGCGCCTTCTACGGCCAGTGGGACAAAGACGTCTGGCTCGTCTCCGACGGCGTGAACTACTCCGGCCTGAAAGACGGCAACCGGCCCCACCTGATCCACGCCGACGTCGAAGCACTCCACGGCGGATCGGGACATGACGTGCTCATCGGCTCGAATAAAAACGACTTCCTCTACGGCAACGGCGGCAATGACACCATCATCGGCCTCGGCGGAGACGACAGCATCTACGGCGGCAGCGGCGACGACCTCATCTACGCCGGCGAAGGTGACGACTACGTCGACGCAGGCTGGGGCAACGACACCGTCTACGCCGGCGGCGGCAACGACACCCTCTTCGGAAACCAGGGCAACGATGTCCTCTTCGGTGAAGCAGGCGACGACGTGCTCGAGGGCGGCGACGGCATTGACCTGCTCAACGGCGGCCCGGGCAACGACACCTACCTCTAACCATCAGACCCCGTTCACAACCCCCTTCCCACCCGCGGGCCCGGCCGAGACATCGGCCGGGCCTGCTTCGCTACTCCCGCACCGCACGCTCGGCCAGCCACTGCTCTCCCGTCACGTGCCGAACCGTGTAACCAGCCTCCCGCAACGTCGAAACCGCCCAGCCGCCGCCGGGCGGCGCCTGCAGCCAGAACGAATCGGGCAGGGCCGCAACCTCGACCAACCGCGGCACGCCGTAACGGGCCTGAAGGACCGCGGCCAGGTCCTGCGTCATCGCGTCCGAACGCCCCAGCGACTGCACCGGCCCGGCACGCAGCATCAGCAACCGCCCGGCCAGGTCCGCCCGACGGCGGGCCACCGGCACAGGCACGTGCCAGGACGTGAACACCACCGGCCGCGATCCCGCGTCGGCATCAAGGATGCGCACGAAATCCGCCTGCCGCTGTGAGCGCCAGCCGTGGTGCATCTCGGCCGTTTGCACTGAAGAAACCCCGCCCGCCACGAGCAGGCCACACGCGACGAGACGCGCGACCCTCGGCAAGCGGTCGGTCGCCAGCGCCAGCACCGCCGGGAGTGCCAACGCGGTCGGCATGGCGTACGCCGGCCGCATCGCCGGCTGAACGAGCAGGCTCACCGCCAGCACGAGCAGTGGCATCCCGGCCAGAGCCAGCAGCGGCGCGACCGGCCGCCAGCGAATGCCGGGTGGTCCGGGCGGTGCGTCCTGCTGCATCGCCGTTTCGCCGGCCCGACGCCACAGCCACGCTGCCGCCACGCACAACAGCGCCGCGCACAACAGCGCCGCGCACGCCACGGCCGAGGCGGGGGTCCACCAGAACGCCCCGGCGACGGCCAGCACGGCGTCGAGGTCGGTCGGCGGAATCCAGGTCGGCACGTCCGACGCGGCACGCTGGCTCGCCAGCAGCGGCAGGCACGCCGCCAACGCCAGGACGCCGGCAACACTCGCCGTGTTACGCCGGAGCCCGGCCCACGGCGTGTCCCCCTGGCGGACAAAGAGCACATCCCCCGCCACCAGCAGCAGCAGGCTCAGCACGCCGAAGTAGTGGATCGTACAGATGCCGACGGCCGCGACGCCCAGGCCTACCTCGACCGCCCACCCGTGCCTGCCCACAGGCAAGCCGCGAAGCCACGCCCACGCCGCCGCGTACATGAGCCACGGCCCGTAGAACCGCGCCTCGAAGGCGTGCTCCGCCACCAGCGGCACGGCCCAGAGGCTGGCCGCCCCCGCCCACGCCGCCGCCGGCCCGGCCGCCCGCCGCAACGTGCCCCACGTAAAAAGCGATGCCACCAGAACAGACGCAAACGCCACCACGCGGAATGAAACCTCCCCCGGCCCGCCCAGCAGCGGCGACGTGGCGCGAAGCAGCACGTGCAAACCGGGCGGGTTGTAATCCACCCCGGCCGCCAGCGAAGCCAACGCACGCCCGGCCGACGGGTCCGCAACGAGCAGGTACGTGAAGACCTCGTCCAGCCAGAACGGGTGGGCGAACAGCGCGAGGTTCCCGGTCGCCAGCAGCACCACCAGCGGCAGCACCGCCAGCGCCACCGCTTGAGCGAAACTGCCCCACGGCCGGCGGGTCATGGTGTTTGCTCACTTTGCGATCGTTGTGACCCAGATCGCGCTACGCCTACTTCTCCTGAGAACCATTCGAGGGCGTATCCCGCATCCTGCAGTTGCCGAATGAACCAGCCGAGCCCGGCACCGTGCCCGCACAGGAGAAGCCGGTCATTGGAGGCGTTGATGACGTCCTCCGGCTGCTCGAGCCGGGCGATTTGCGGGTAATGGGCAAGCACGACGCGGGCCAGGTCACGGGTCAGGCGGGCCATCTTGTCGTCCGGGGCGATGACGTCGTTTGGCCGGTCCAACAGGACGAACCGCCCGGCCAACCCCGGCCGCTCGTACTGGAGGGCCATCAGCCCCGCCCACCCGCCGAAGAGGATCGGGCCGTCGTACGCTCCGGCCGCGGCGTCGAGTTGCAGCAGGGCCGTGTTAAGTGCGGCGGACTGGCCGTCGTGGAACGACCGGATAGTCCAATGCGCCGTCAGTGCCCCGACGAACAGCCCGGCCACGGCCACCAGCCGCAGTGACGTCGGCAGAAGCTTGACCGCCACGGCCACGAGCGGTGCCGCGGCCAGGAAGGCCACGATCGCGTAGCGACCCATCTGCGCCGGCTGCACGAGGAAGCTGAACACAAAGATCGCAGGCAGCATCAGGCCGGTGGCCAGCAGCCCGCCATGACTGCCAAGTGCGCCCAGGGCTTCACGAACGCTCGACCAGCGCCCCACGCCGTACACCGCCACCGCCGGCCACAACCAGAACGCCGCCTGCTGCCCGGGCGTCATGAGGAATTGCTGGAAGCCGAGACGAACGTCAGCCCAGGTCGGTTCCAGGAGCCACGTCGCCACGGGCGTCGCCTCACGCTGGCTGACGAGCAGCGGCAGGCAGCAGGCCAACGCCACCGGCCCGGCCAGCGCGCTGAGGTTGCGCCGGAATACCTCCCCGAGCCGCCGCCGACCCACGGCCGCATCACCCGCGACGACCAACGCCAGACTGATGATGCCGAAGTAGTGCGTCGTACAGACGACCACCGCCGAGGCGGCGACCGCCACCTCCACATACCACCGCCCGCCGGCCGGGCCTTGCCGCGACCGGAAGTAGATGAACCCCGCCAATGCCGCCAGCCACAGTGGATAAAACCGCGCCTCGAACGCCTGCGACGCCACCATCGGGCTCCCCCAGAGGACCAACGCCCCTGCCGCCGCGGGCAGCCGCCCGAAGCCCGGCCGGAGCGTGCCGTAGATGAACAGCGTCGCCACGACCACGAGGCAGAACGTCACGACCCGATAGCCCGTCGGACCCACGCCGCCGGCCAGGGGTGCCACGTAACGCAGCAGCAGGTGAAGCGCCGGCGGGTTCATGTCCACGCCCGCCGCCAGGGCGCGGAACAACGCCGGCAGGCTCCGGCTCGTGGCCAGGTGGTAGGTGAACAACTCGTCCAGCCAGAACGGGTGAGAAAGCAAATGCCAGCCGCCGGCCAGCGACACGACCAGCACCGGAAACAGCACGACCACCACCGGCGGCCAAACCTCGGCGGGCCAGCGACGACGACTCGAATGACCCGCATGACGGACGTCCGTTCGCACAGCCGTCGGCTCCTCGGCCGAGGCCGGCACCGAGCCGGCCTGGCTCACGCCGCGCCTTCCGCCACGGCCGACGCTTCGACCGGCTGCCGGTCCCCGTCAAGCTCGCGACGCGGTGCCACACGCCGCTCCGGCGGCTCCAGGCCCAGCCGGTCCTGCACCACGTACAACGGCCGCTGCTTCATCTCCTCGTACATCCGCCCGACGTACTCGCCCAAAATGCCCACCGTCAGCAACTGCACGCCCCCCATGAAGAGCACGACGGTGATGAGCGTCGTAAACCCATCAACCCGTCGGCCGTGCACGAGGTAGTCGCCGATGTAGAACGCGATGAGCAGGAACGCCAACGCCGAGACGCCAAACCCCACCCACGAGGCGACTTTCAGCGGCTTGTAGCTGAAGCTGAGCATGCCGTCGACGGCGTACTTCCAGAGCCGGCGGAGGGTCTGCTTGGGCTTGCCGGCGGCGCGGTCCTGGCGGTCGTAGTAGACGCTCGTCTGCTTGAAGCCCAGCCACTGCCGCAGGCCGGGGATGAACCGGTTCCGCTCCGGCAGGCGGTTGAACTCCTCGACGACACGGCGGTCCATCAGCCCGAAGATGCCGGCATCCGGCGCGTGAGGCAGGTCGGAAATCAGCCGGAACAGCGGATAAAACAGCTTAAACCCGACGCCCCGCGTGCCCCCGTCGGCCCGGCTGCGGCGTTCGCCCACCACGACCTGGTACCCCTCGCGCCACTTGGCGACCATCTCGGCGATGACCTCCGGCGGGTCCTGCAGGTCGCCGTCGATGAGCACGACGGCATCGCCCGAGGCGTGATGGATCCCGGCCGTGACGGCCGGCTGGTGCCCGAAGTTGCGGCTGAACTGCACGACCTTCCACCGCGGGTCCCGTTGGTGGAACCCGGCCAGGATCGCCTCGGAGTCGTCGCGCGAGCCGTCGTTGACGCAGACGACTTCCCAGGCAAGCCCCGTCGCCTGCTGAACCGACTCGAGGGTGGCCGAGAGGCGATCGAAGAGCGCCGGCAGGTTCTCGTGCTCGTTGTAGATGGGGACGACAACGCTGATCATGCCCGGGGAGTGTACCAGCCGACAGGTTGCACGTCCCGGGGCATGGACAGACGGGTCACAGCGGGACATTGGGCTGCTCATGCGGGGCTCACCTCATGTGGCCGGCTTGCGCGGTCCGTCGGCATGCGCATCAGCACTGACACAACGCTGCCAGCGACAACGCGATTTATAAGTGAAACCCCATGAATACTTTACGTGTCGCTAATCAGTCTCGGGGCAGGATAGTGCATAGTGGTTCTCATCAAGGATTCGGGGGAGAATAAAGCCCATGGGGGGCTTTGCCTGAATGCACTTGGGGAAGAATCCGGGGAACGCCAGCCACCGCCGTTCGTTTGAACCCCGTCCTGCAGAAGTGCAGGCAAGCCGCAAGCCGAAGGCTCGCGGAATGGTGTGGTTGCGTCTTCTGAATTCACAATTTGACCGCCTTGAATGAGGTGGGGATAGGAACCTTCATGAACCGCACGTTTGCCCTCTCGGCCGCCGTCATTGCCGCCGTCGTCGCCGTCGATCATGCCTCGGCCAGTTTCACCTTCAGCACCGACCGCTTCGGCTACACCGGCACGGTCACCCGTCACGACACGCTCGCCGACGCCAATGCCGGCGCGAACGTCGTGGAGACCATCGTCGTCGGTAACCGCGACATGTCCCTCTACTTCGACGACGCCAGCTCGATCATCATGGGAAGCTGGTGGTACACGACCGAGGAGAACACCAACGGCCTGCCCAAGGACGATCCGGACGGCAACCGCCTCTACTCCGGCTGGGGCAACACCCGCGGGAACAGCGGCACCGGCTTCATCCAGATGTACGACCTGGACTCCTCCACCGTCGATAGCCTCTCGGCGAACTTCACCAACTTCGACGGCACCCACTACACGCGGTTCGACCTCAGCGTCCTCGGCAGCGATACCGGGCCCGACGAGTCCGGCCGGTTCTGGACCGCCTACCAGGGCAGCGGCGCCGACCGGGCCGTCTACCACAGCTACGCCTTGAACCTCTCGGCCACCGGGCTCGAAGGCGTCGAACTCGGCGGCGGCGTCATCGAAGCCACCAACCACCCCACCGGCGTGACCGGCAGCTTCACCGGCGTCTTCGAGAACACCAGCGTGTCCTATCCAGTGAACAACGGCTTCTACCGCTTCAGCCTCGACCTGGACATGGTCAACTGGGCCTTCGCCCAGGGCGACGAAGCCCTCAATGGCGACTTCTACGAGAGCTACTTCTCCATCCCCGAGCCCGCCAGCCTCTCCCTGCTGGGCCTGGGCGGCATGGGCCTGATGCGTCGGCGTCGCTAATCACGGCTTGATTCTCATCGGCCGGCCCGGGCCGAACAGGTCGGGCTTGGCCTTGGCGGGTCTGCCGCCGGAGTACGCATTTTCTCCACTCCTTGACGCCCGCCGGCGGAAGCACCGGCGGGCGTCTTTCAGTTCCATCCCCCGCTGGACGCGCACCCCGCCCGCCCTATCCTCGGCCCACCGTGCCCGCCGCCCTTACACCGCTGCCCATCGACGGCCACCTGCCGCAGGTGCTCGCCGCCCTGCAGGCGCACGGTGCCGCCGTGCTCGTCGCCGAGCCCGGGGCCGGCAAGACCACCCGCGTGCCCCCGGCCGTGTGGCACAGCGGCATGCTCCCCCCGGGCCACGACGCCGTCGTCGTGCTCCAGCCCCGCCGGGTCGCCGCCCGTGCCTCGGCCACGAGGATCGCTCAAGAACAACACGTCACCCTCGGCCAAGAAGTCGGCTACCACGTGCGGTTCGACCGCCGGCTTTCTTCCGACACCAAAGTTCGCGTGCTGACCGAGGGCGTGCTCAACCGGCAGATTCTGGGCGACCCGGAGCTGGCCGGGGTGGGTTGCGTCATCCTCGACGAGTTCCACGAGCGGAGCATTCATGCGGACATGGCCGTGGCGCTGCTCAAGGAGGTCCGCCAGGCCCTCCGCCCGGACCTGAAACTGCTGGTGATGAGCGCCACACTCGACGCCGGCCCGGTCGCGGCGTTTCTTGGCGACTGCCCGGTGCTGAACGTCCCCGGCCGAACCTACCCGGTTACGGTGACCTACGCCGGAAGCCGCCCGCAGGACGACCTGGCCGACCGCATCGCCCGGGAGCTTTCCGCCCGGCTGCCCGAGACCCCCGGCCACGTGCTCGTCTTCCTCCCCGGCGTCGGCGAGATCAACCGCACGCTGGCCGCCTGCACGCCACTGGCGAACCGCGAGGACCTGTTTCTCCTGCCGTTGCACGGTTCGCTGCCCCTGGAGGAGCAGGTGCGGGCGTTGGAGCCCTCCCGGCGGCAGAAGGTGATATGTGCGACGAACATCGCCGAGACGAGCCTGACGATCGAGGGCGTAACGCTGGTGATCGACTCGGGCCTGGCGCGCGTGGCCGCGTACGACGCCGGGCGGGGTGTGGACCGGCTGGGGCTCGAGAGCATCAGCCGGGCGAGTGCCGAGCAGCGTGCCGGCCGGGCCGGCCGGACGGCCCCGGGGCATTGCGTGCGCCTCTGGAGCCAGATGGAGCATGCGAAGCTCAAGCCGTTCGACGAGCCGGAAATCCGCCGGGTGGACCTGGCACCGATCCTGCTCGACCTGGCCAACTGGGGCCAGCAGCCGGACCGCTTCGCCTGGTTCGAGCCGCCCGCCGAGGTCGCTTTGCTTCGTGCGGCCGACCTGCTGCAGGACCTCGGAGCGACGCGCGACGGTTGCATCACGCCGTTGGGCAAAACCCTTTCCCGCTGGCCGATTCACCCGCGGCTTGGCCGGCTGCTGCTGGCCGCGGGCGAGGCCGGCCTGCACGAGGCCGGTGCCCAGTTGGCCGCGATGCTCGAAGAGCGCGACCTGCTGCCGGCCGAGGCCGCCGGCACCACCCTCACCGACAGCGACCTGCTCTGGCGGTTGGATCTGCTGCAGAAGCAAGACAGGCGGCTGGACCCGGGCGTGGTGCAGCGGGTGCGGCGAATCGCCGAGCAGCTTCGGCCGGCCGGGTCGTCGCAGGGCCGCCCGGCGGCGTCCGGTGGCCGCAGCCGCACCCCAGCCGGCGAGGAGGCCGCACTGCTCCGCGCCACGCTGCTGGCCTACCCGGACCGCGTCTGCCGTCGACGCGAGAGTGACCCGGACGCCGCGTTGATGGTCGGCGGGGTGGGCGTACGCCTCGGCCGGGCTTCGGGCGTGCGGCGGGGGGAGCTTTTCGTGGCCGTGGAGACGCGGGACGACCCGGACCGCCCCGGCCGGGAGGCTGTCGTCAACCTCGCCAGCCGCATCGAGGAGCCGTGGCTCGCCGAGCTTTTCCCCGGAAGCGTCAAGCGGGTGGTGACGGCCGAGTACGACTCGGCCCGCGGGCGCGTGGTGGGCGTCGGGCGGCTGATGTACCGGGACCTGCCCTTGCGTGAGTCGACCGACGCCGCCGTGCCCCCGGCCGAGGCGGCCGATGCCCTGAAACGCCAGTTCCTGCCCGAGGCCGAGGCACTGCTCGCCGGCGAGCCGGCACTCTGTGCGCTGCTCTCACGGCTCCAGGCGGTGGACGCGCTGCTCCCCGTGCACCTTCGGCCGGCGGAGGCTGTGCCCGCTGCCGACGCCCCGGCCGTCGTGGCCGCCGCCTGCGACGCCGCCGCCCGCGCCAACCAGCCCACCGGGCAGGAAGTCCGTCGACGGCTGAACGACGCCGCCCTGGCCGACCTGTACGCCTCGCCCTGGTACCGCCTGCTGGAGGAGCACGCGCCGACGGAGGTCCAGGTGCCGACCGGCAGCCGCATCAAGCTGGACTGGACGCCGGCCGACGCCACCGCCACCCCGCCCCGCGGGCCCGTACTGGCCGTGCGGCTGCAGGAGCTGTTCGGCCTGGCGAAAACCCCAGCCGTCTGCGGCGGCGTGCTGCGGGTCACCCTGCACCTGCTGGGCCCGAACCACCGGCCCGTGCAGGTCACCGACGACCTTCCCGGCTTCTGGCAGCGGACGTACCCGCAGGTGCGCAAGGACCTGCGCGCCCGCTACCCCAAACACAGCTGGCCCGAGGACCCGCTGGCCGCCGAGGCCGTCCGCGGCGTGCGGCGCCGGGAACGTTGAAGGTCGGTGCAGTTTTGTGGTGCAATCAGGCGGCGGCGGTGGTCGTTCAAATTTTGACTTCTGTGCGGCATCCGGTCTGCGGTAGGCTTCGAATCGTCTAAACGAGCCATTTTGACGCCGACTGAGACAATCTCCGCCCGCCGTGACGCCGTGCTGGTGTTTGCCGACGAC
>JBHJOM010000114.1:0-7801 GCA_050329715.1 Phycisphaerae bacterium | reverse complement strand
CCCTCAACGCCGCCGACGCCCGCGACGCCTACGACCTGACATTTCACGAGGCGCTCGCCGAGGCCGCGGTGGCCGCCGAGCCGCCGCTGGCGGACTTCGGCCGGCACAAGCACGAGGAGAGCCGCGCCCGCTACCGGCAGATCGACAAGCGGCTGCAGGAGCTGAACCGCCGTGAAGTGGCTCATTTAGCCGCCAAAGTTGAGGTTCCCGCCGGCGTATCCACCGGCCGCGTGGCGGAGCTAACGGAGCTGGGGCTCATCAAGCACGAGGTGGGCAAGCAGCGGGCGCACGTGCGGATCCGGCAGCTCTTCGGCCGGGCCAGTGCCGCGGTAATGGCGCTCAAGCCGTGCCTGATGATGAGCCCGATGTCGGTGGCGCAGTTCCTCCCGCCGGGGCTGGTTGAGTTTGATATCGTCATCATGGACGAAGCCTCGCAGATCCGCCCGGAGGAGGCGCTGGGTGCCGCGGCCCGCGGGCGGCAGCTCGTGGTGGTGGGTGACCCCAAGCAGCTTCCCCCCACCAGCTTTTTTGACCGCATGGACGCCGGGGAGATCGAGGAGGAGGAGGAGGCCGGCATCGCCGAGGACGCCGAGAGTGTGCTGGAGGTCGCCATGCGTGGTCTCGCCACCGTCCGCCGGCTCAAGGGGCACTACCGGAGTTTGCACGAGTCGCTGATCGCCTTCTCGAACGACCGGTTTTACGACGGCGAGCTGGTCGTCTTCCCCAGCCCGGTGAAGGAGGCGGCGCGGCTCGGCGTCTTCCGGCGGGAGGTGGCCGGCACGTACCAGCCGCGGGTGGGCAGCCTCGCCGAGGCACAGGCCGTGGCCGAGGCCATCGCCGAGCACGCCCGGCAGACGCCGCATTGGTCTTTGGGCGTGGGCGTGTTCAACATGCGGCAGCGGGACCTGATCATTGATGCGCTCGACCGGTTGATGGAGCAGGACGCCGGCCTGCGCACCGCCGTAACTAAGCTGGAGGAGCAGAGCGGGCAGGAGCTGTTCATCAAGAACCTGGAGAACCTGCAGGGGGACGAGCGCGACGTGATTTTCATCGGCTACACGTTCGGGCCGGACGAGGCCAGCGGGCGGGTGTTTCAGCGGTTCGGCCCGGTGACGGGCGAGCACGGCTGGCGGCGGCTTAACGTGCTGATCACGCGTGCACGCCGGCGGGTGGAGGTCTTCAGCACGATGAACCCGAGCCAGATCCTGGCCGGGCCGGACAAGAGCCGCGGCGTGAACGCCATGAAGGACTACCTGGCCTTCGCCGCCGACGGCACCCTGCCGACGCGAACCCTGGCGACGGGCAAAGCCCCCGACAGCCCGTTCGAAGTGGCCGTGGCGCGCGTGGTGCGGAGCATGGGGCTGGACGTTCGGCCGCAGGTGGGCGTGGCAGGTTACTTCATCGACATCGGCGTGCTGAAGCCCGGCCGGGAGGACGAGTACCTGCTGGGCATCGAGTGCGACGGCGCGACGTACCACAGCGCCCGCAGCGTGCGCGACCGCGACCGCCTGCGGCAGCAGGTGATCGAAAGCCGCGGCTGGAAGCTGCACCGTGTGTGGAGCACGGACTGGTTCTTCAACCAGCAGTCGGAGGAGCGTCGGCTGCGCGAAGCGATCACAGCGGCGCTGGCGGGGTAAGGCGGAAGGGTGAGGCGGGCGGGTGAGTCGCAAATTCTGGAGCGTTCGTTGCGACTACCACGAAGACGTTGTAAGCCGCAGGCCGAAGGCCACGCCTTCCCGCCGGGGGGAAGCGCGGCCTTCGGCCTGCGGCTTGATTGCGTGTTTCTTACAGCGTTACGCGTAAAGGTGCGTTACCCGCCACCGGAGAGCACGTCGTCGCTCGGGCGTGTGGGGGCATCGTCGTCATCCGGCATGCCGGCGAGGCCGGGGGGCAGCGGCGTATCGATCGGCCCGATGTTCACCGCACTGAACGCGTTGGCCCGCACGCTGCTGGAGAAGCGTATCGGGTACGGCACGGACTTGGTCGGCGGCTTGGGCACCACGTGCAACGCGGCGAGGCCCGGCAGTGTTCGCCCGAAGTTGGTCGCCAGGATGTTGAAGTCCTGAATGTCGATGCGGTTGTCGTAGTTGAAGTCGCCCTGGCTGAAGGTCAGGTTGCCCTGCTTGCCGAAGTTCGCCGCGAGGATGTTGAAGTCCGCAAGATCGACCTTGCCGGAGCGGTTCGCGTCGCCGCCGAGCACTTGGAAGTCGACGACGACGTCCTGGGCGAGTTTGCCGCCGGCGGCCGTCTGCACGCCGGCCGCCATGAGCGTGAACCGGTACCGCCCGTCCGGCAAGATGCCCGGGAACTTCACGACCAGCCGGTTCGTCGGCGCTTCACGCCAGAAGACGGCCATTTCGGAGGCATCAACCGCCACGTCGGTGTCTCGATTGACGACGGCCATGTCCGACACGTCGATGCTCTGCCCCACGTCCGCCGAGAACTCGACGATGACGCGCTGCTCCGTCTCGTCCTGCATGAGGGCGTCGGTGACGGTCGGGGCGGTTGCGGCCGGCGGCGGGTCGTTCGGGTCGGAGGGGGCCGGCGGGTTCGTCGGCGGCGGTTCGTTCGGCACCGTCGGCGGGCCGGAGAAGTTCAGCAGGCTCACCTTCTCGGGCTGCTCGGACTGGATCGCGTAGTCCAACGCCAGCATGCCTTCGTTGTCACGCAGGCTCGCATCCGCCCCGGCGGCCAGCAGCCGCTGCACGGCCGTGGTGTCGTTGGCGATGTACCCGATCTTGATGCCCCACTGCAGTGCGGCCCAGTGCAGCGGCGTGCGGCCGTATTCGTCGCGGGCGTTCACGTCGGCCCCCGCGGCGACCAGTGCGTCGATGCGCTGGCCCACACTCTTATTGTAGTCGGGCCACTGCGTGTTCTGGTTCATGGCCGCCACGTGCAGCGGGGTGAAGTTGGTGTCCGTCCGGGCCGATACGTTCGCGCCGTGGTAGAGCAGGCGCTGCAGCGCCTCCAGCACGTCGCCGTCGTCGTGGCTGTCCTTGGCGAAGTTGCCGGCGGCGGCGTGGTGCAGCGGCGTCCAGCCGGTCGGGCCGGGGTCGTTCACGTTGTAGCCCCGGTCGTTGATCCAGTACGAAATCGTCGGCGCATCGCCCGCGGCGGCGGCGGCACGGACAGGGTTGCTCGTCGTGGAGTCCCACGGCCAGGGGATGTTGTACGGCTGCGGGGGCGTGGTCGTGTAGTTCTTCGTGTCGTCCGGCATGCTCGTGAGCGTCACGATTGCGTTCGGGGGCAGGTTGATCGTCAAATTGCCGCCGGCCATGGTGCCAAGGCTCTTCCACTGCTCCGTCCCGCTGCTCCGCCACGCCCGCCACTGGTCCGGGCTGCCGGCGAAGTCGTCCACACTCAGGCTGTACGTGTTGCTGCCGTTGTTGTTGATGAAGACGAGCGTCATCTCCCCCGTATCCGGGTCGCGGAAGGCCGACGGGAGAATCTGGTTGTTGTCCTTGCTCGTCTCCAGCCGGACCATGCCCGGCCGCACGTACTTGTAGAAGTGCTTCGCGGCGTAGTACTTGTTGGTCGGCTGCCCGTCGATCATCAACGCGGCGGAGCGGTTGTCGTAGCTGTCGCTGAACTGCCAGGCGACGTACGCGCTGGCGTCCGCCTCGACGAGGCCTTCCCAGAGCAGGCTGGCCATCTTGCGGGCCTGCGGCCAGTCGGTCCACTGCCCGGCGAACTCGGTGTACCAGACCGGCACGCCCTCCTCACGGGCCATCTGCTGCAACTCCGAACGCCCCACGTTGTCCGCCCAGTGCGTGCCGATGATCAGGTCCGCCGCACTCACCTCCGGGTCATTGAGGCTCGGCTCGACGTACCAGCCCGGCCGGCCGGCCAGGCCCAGGTCCTCGGGCATCATGATCTTCACGCCGTCAATCCCGTCGGCGTCGAGCCGCCGGATCACCGCACGGGCCGCCTCGCGCATGTCCACCGGGGAGTACGTCGTCGACTCGTACGGCGTGACGAAGTGCGGCTCGTTCTGAATCGAAATCGCATCGATCTCCACGCCGTAGTCGTTCTTGGCCACCTGCAGCGCCGCCGAGACGAACTCGGCGTACTCCTCGTACATGTCGGCGCGCAGCGAGCCGCCGCCTTTATGCGCCTGGTTAGTCTTCATCCACCAGGGCGGCGTCCAGACGGTCAGGAAGAACGTCTCTGCCCCGCGGTCCTGCATCTGCTGGAAGAAGCTCATCACCGGACGGAGCGCTTCCTTGTTGAAGTTGTCCCAGTTGATGACGTTCGGGTCGTCGTTGTCGTTCATGATCTCAAAGCTTTGCCAGAGCGCACCACGGGCGATGGTGCTGCCCAGGTCGTTCACGATCAGGTCGTAAAACGCCGGGTCCTGGTACTCGGGCCGTTGCGTCCACCAGATCATGGCGGCACCGAAGCCGTCCATGGTCTGCCGGGTGACGTCCGGCTCAATGACGACACTGGCGGCGTCGGCAAGAAGACGTCGGGCTTCGAGGCGTTCTAGTTGGAATGCGGGCATACGAAATCACTCCGGAGGCGGCGGGTCATTCAATCAGACAGCCATTAGCGTGACGAGGTTCACGCATTCTGTCGATAGACATTCCGTCCTGCATTCCAGCGCAAAAATGTCGCATAAAACCTTTACTTTTCCTGCTTTTTAGCGACTTCATGCCCGGATGATCCATCTTCACGTGCCCCGCAGCGGATTGATGGCGCGGGTGAGGCGGTCGCGTCCGACTGGATGTCGCCCCGTGTCTCCGTACCGTGCCGGCCGACGCATTGCGGAGTTCTCGGGTAACCTTCTTTCCGTGCTGGACGCGCGCGACATCCACTTCGCCTACCGCCAGCCCGTTCTGGCGGGCGTCTCCCTCACGCTTGTGCCGGGGCGGGCCGTCTGCCTGCTCGGGCCCAACGGCTCGGGCAAGAGCACGCTGCTGCGGTGTCTGCTCGGGCAGCTGCGCTTTGCGGGGCGGATCGAATGGCTCGGCCAGGACGTGCGAACGTGGAAGCCGCGCGACTTGGCCCGGCGTGTGGCCTACCTGGCGCAGAGCCCCACCGCCGAGGCGGGCGAGACGGTGCAGCAGGTGCTCTTCGCCGGGCGGTGGCCACACCTGAAGGCGCTGGGGCTCGAAACGACGCACGACGCCGAGGTGGTGGACAAGGTCGCCGCGGACCTGGATCTGACGCGGCTGTTGCCCCGTCGGCTCGATACGCTCTCCGGCGGGCAGCGGCAGCGGGTGTTCGTGGGGCGGTGCCTCTGCCAGGAGCCGGCCGCCCTGCTGCTGGACGAGCCGGACACGTTCCTCGACTTGCGGCACCAAGTGGCATTGCACCAGACGTTGCGCACCCTGACACGGCAGCACGGGCTGGCGGTGCTGATGGCGAGCCACGACATCAACCTGGCGGCGGCGTTCGCGGATGAGCTGGTGCTGCTGGCCGAGGGCCGCGTACTGGCCGCCGGGCCGCCGGGGGAAGTGCTGAGCGAAGCCAACCTGGAAGCCGCCTACGGCACACCGGTGGACGTCCTGCGCGACGGCCCGGCCGTCCGCGTAATGCCGCGGCTGTAGGCGAATCCCCTCCCCGTTCTCCCCATCCCCGCGGCCTCTGTGCCTCGACTTCTGCGCGAAGCGAGCCCGCCGCGGCTACTCCACCACCCGCCGCATCACGTAGATGACGACCACCGCCAGGATGACCACCCCCGCCAGGACGAGCAGTGTCATCATCGCGGCACCGATGCCGCCGGCGGCTTCTTCGATCGTGCGGGCGGCGGGCTGTGTCGACTGGGCGAGAAAGTGCATCGGTCCACCGGGCAGGTTCAAGACGCGTTGGGCGGGTTTACTGCTGCTGTTGCTGTTGTTGCTGTTGGCCGCCGTCGTCGTCGCGGGCGCGGCGGAGGATCTGCGCGGTGGGCATCGGCAGGTTGTGGACGTGCTCGGCGAGCAGTTCCGGCGGGACGCTCTTCAGTTGCTTTGTGGTGACTTTCACCCCGATCTTCTCCTTCGCCTTGCCGCGGTAGAGGCCCTTGTTCGGCGGCACGTCGGCGAAGTGTCGGCCGACGGCCACGCGCACAAAGTCGTTGCCCACCGGGCAGTGGTTCGTCGGGTCGAGGCCCACCCAGCCGAAGCTCGGGAAGTAGACCTCGCACCAGGCGTGCGTCTGGCTCGCCCCCAGGTACTGCGCGCCCCTTGCCGAGCGGTCCGTGTGCACCAGGCCCGAGACGTAACGCGCCGGGATGCCCAGGCAGCGGCACATGCCGATCATCAGGTGCGAAAAGTCCTGGCAGACGCCCTTGCGGTGCTCCAGCACCTCGTCGATGGGGCTGGCGTACGTCGTCACGCCGGTGGTGTAGATGAAGTGCGACTTGATGGCGTCGAGCATCCGCTCCGTCACGTTGCCCAGCGGCTCGTCGGCTTGCGGTGCGACCTCGTCCGCCAGCGCCTGCAGCGCAATCGACCGCCGGATCGGCCCGTCGAAAGCCAGCCAGTCGTACAGCGTGTAGTCGTCCTGCGCCTCGGTACAAGGCCAGGTGTCCGGCAGCGCCTGCGGCACCGGTGCCGGCCGGTCAAGTTCGACAATGCTCTTGGCAATAATCCGGATGCGGTCGTGCGGCGCACTGATCGTGAACGCGTGGACCAGGTTGTCCAGCCAGTCGAAATAGCTGTTGACGACCGCCTGCGGCCCGATCGCCAGGTCAAAGCTCAGCCGGTACTGCTCGGGCGCCTGCAGCGGGCAGACGCGCAGCTCCATGACGCTTTCGCTGATGACATCGGAATAGCTAAGGTCCGTCTCATGCGTGACTTCTAACAGCACGGCCGGAGAGGATACCGAAGTTTGCGTCGGGAAGGTTGACATTTTTTCGCAAGCTCCTTCGGAGCAGTGAGCGGCCGGGCAGCGGGAGTCGTCAGTCGTCGGCCACCCATCGCCGGCAGGTTTTCGGAAGGGCGAAGCTCCAGCTGAGCCGATCGCCGAAAGGCGATACCCGCGACGACCTTTCAAGCCGCCCCTACCAACCGCCGGCCCCGGCGGGCTTCGCCTCCCGCAGGCCGGCCTTCTTCGTCTATTCTACGCAATCGCCGGCCGAGGGTGCGGGTTCCGGCGGGTCGTTCTCAAACTGAAATTGCCTTCACGCCGTCCCACTCGGCGACTGCCGCATCGAACAGTGGAAGTAGAACCGCCCTTTTCCGATTCCCTCGCGTCTCAAACGGTTAAAGGGCTCGCGTCGAAGATCTTCCTCAGAAGCTCCACCCTCGCAACCGTCGGCGATCCGATGTCGACGCAAACCGTCTCGACCCACAGGATCCGACGCGTCGTCGCGCTGTGCATTGCCTCCCACGGCAGAAAGAGCGGCGGATGCCCGATGCGAAATGGAGCCCACAACAACAGGTACATCCCGTCCGACGCCACATGAACGGTCAGGCAGTTGTTGTAGTTAACCCAGCCGACCCTGCCACGCTGCATGCCAAACCGCCTCCCCCTCGGCTCACCAGGCGAAGGAAACTGCTCGGCGAGCCGATGCCAGCCGCCGGTGTGCGAAAGCAGTAAGCAGGCGGCACACCACATGCCAACGAAGAGAACGGGGAAAAGCGCAAAGAAGATGCCACCCATTGAGAAGTCCATCGTCGCTGCAGCATACCCTGGTGGCGACCAGCGGCCGCGCGGGCTCCGGTTCCACGAGCACACTACCCGCCGGGTCGGTTGGTTTCATCGGCGGGTTAACCCCGGCCGAAGTTCGGGAAACCTTCGAACCGCGCGATCCACGAAGCTTCCGCCGCTTCGAATCCGGCACGACGCCATTCGCGCGACGGGTCGTGTGGCCAGC
>JBHJOM010000113.1:0-26914 GCA_050329715.1 Phycisphaerae bacterium | reverse complement strand
CAGTGGCAACAGGTTGGCTATGTCACTGGAACATCAGCCCGCCGGCCAGTTCCGGCGGTAGCCGGGCGGCAAGCAGCCACGCCACGAACAGGTGCGGCACTCCCAGGAACACCACGCCTGCTGCGGCCTCAAGCACGTCCGCCTTGAACAGCACCCACAGCCCCACCGGATAGACGATTGCCACGACGTGCCACGCCACGACCATGCCGTTGACACCCGCGGGGTCCGGGTCTAGGCCGGCCGCGAAGTGCCCGAAGCCTGAGGCCAGCAGGAACAACGCGGCGACCTTCCCCAGCGCCGGCAGCGGCGGGCCGAGCTCGAAGTCGGTCGCCTTCATCAACCCCAGCACGCCCAGGGCCAGCGCCAGAGTGGTAAGCAGCGTCTCCACCGCCAGAAGCACCAAAGCCTGGGCCACGAGCGAGCCGCCGGCGGCCGATCGGTACCCCAGGGCGTCAATGACGCGAAGCAATAACCCCGTCGACCCTGCCAGGACCGGCAGCAGCAGGTCGCGCTTCGCACTGTAATCGTCGATCGCCTCCATGGCCGCCTCCTACCGTTGGATGCCGGCCAGCGGGAACAGGATGTACTGCTGCCCTTCGTCCGCCTTAGGCGGATCACCAAGGGGTAGCCGCTTGTTGCACCAGTCGAAGATCGCGGTCCGTTGCTCGACGGCGTCGGGCAGTTCGATCGCCACGCTCATCGAGATGCCACTGCCGAAGGCGTAAACCTTTTTGGCCCCCATTTCGTACCAGTCGCCGACGACTTTCTCGGTCTGGCGTTCATTGAGATTGCCGTTGCCGATGGAGTAGTTGTGGCTCTTGCCAAGCCACTCGCGGACCTCCATGCCGCTCTCTCTGTCGATCTTGCGGATAACCTCGGCGTCGTCCCCCTTGAGGTCCGCGCGGGCTTCGGAAGCGCCGCCGCCCAGAAAGCTGACACCCCAGACGGCGAGACCCGCAAGCAGCACCACGCCGATGATCATGCCGATCTTGGTGAACTCGGCCTTCTTGTCCGGCTCCTTCATCTTCACCGGTGCCGGGCGGTGATACATGGAGGGCGTTTTGCTCGTCGGAGGCGGGACGGCCGAGGCACTCCGGGCGAAGTCGGCCGCCCGCGCGGCGGCCTCGTCCTCGTCCGCCAGGTCGTAGATGTCGTCGTCCGTCTTGTCCGCGTTCGGCTTATCGACCATGCCTCTGCTCCCTCTTAGAAATGCTGACGCCAAGCCAGGCGATTGACGTGTCAAAAGCAAGATACGACGGAGTGGACGAAGCTTCCACAGCCTTATTCAGGGCAATCAATAAGTTACCGGCCCGCATACGCCGGCCTTCTCCCTCACAACACCGACGGCCCGCCGCTCCGACCGGGTACGGCGCAATCCGAGGCGAATGCAAATGGCCGCGACGACGGCGTGCAACGGCATGTCCGCTTCACCCGATGGCTCAGCGGCTTAGAACGCAAAAGTCCGCCGCTTCATTGTTTATACTAAAAATGACATGGTCAGAGGGAAATAGGACACGCTCACCCGACCTGCGCGAGGTTCAGGGTTTCGCCGAAGCGGTCAAAAAGGGCTTGCCTGAGCACTGGAAGCTTGTCCAGGTCCGGGTCGTGTTCAAGCAGGGCCAGGGCTTCGTCCTTGGCGACGTGGAGCAGCTCGAGTTCCTGGCCGATGTCGGCGACCTTCAGCGGCGGCAGGCCGCTCTGGCGGGTGCCGAAGAAGTCGCCCGGGCCGCGGAGCTTCAGGTCGGCCTCGGCGATTTCAAAGCCGTCGTTCGTCTTGACCATCGCCCCGAGCCGCTGTTCCACGTCGCGGCCGGTGGCGTCCGACAGCAGAATGCACGTCGAGGCATGCTCGCCCCGGCCGACGCGCCCGCGCAGCTGGTGAAGTTGGCTCAGCCCGAACCGCTCGGCGTTGTGGATGACGATGACCGTCGCCTCGGGCACGTCCACGCCGACTTCGATCACCGTCGTGGCCGCCAGTACCTGCACGGCACCGGAGCGGAAGTCGGCCATGACCTGCTGCTTCTCTTCGGAGGTCATTCGGCCGTGCATCATGCCGACCGCCACGCCGGGCAGGTGGCGGTCCTGCAGGGCCTGGTGCTCGACGACGAGGCCGCGGACGTCGTCCGGGTTGTCCGTCATGCCGCTGCCTTCGATCTGCGGGAAGACGACGTACGCCCGGCGGCCCTTGTCCACCTCCGCCGCCACGAAGCCGTAGACCTTGCCCAGGTCCTTGTAGGGCGACCACCGCGTGCGAATCGGCTGTCGGCCGGGCGGGAGCTCGTCGATGATGCTGACGTCGAAGTCCGCAAAGAACGAGAGCGCGAGCGTCCGCGGAATGGGCGTTGCCGTCATGACCAGGTAGTGGGGCATGTACCCCTTGCCGCGGAGCACGGCCCGCTGGCGTACGCCCAGGCGGTGCTGCTCGTCCACCACGACCAGGCCGAGGTTGGCAAAGTCGATGCCCTTCTGAATGAGTGCCTGCGTGCCGACGGCGATGTCCACCTGCCCGGCCTCGAGGCGCTCGAGCATCGCCTCGCCGGACCGCTTCGTACCGCGGCGGGTCCGGCCCGTGACGAGTTCAATGTTTACACTGCTTTCACCCAGCATGTTGCGCAGGTTGAAGGCGTGCTGCTCGGCCAGCACCTCGGTCGGGGCCAGCAGGGCGGCCTGCATCTTGTTGGCCACCGCCACGAGCATGGCGTAGAGCGCCACGGCCGTCTTGCCGCTGCCGACGTCCCCCTGCAGCAGGCGGTTCATGCCGGTGCCGGTGGCCATGTCCGCGGCAATCTGCCAGGCGGCGCGCTGCTGGGCCGTCGTCATCTCGAAACCCAGCCGGGCCTTGATGCGCGCGTCCAGCGTCTTGTCGAGCCGGAGTACCGGTGCCGAGATCCGCCCCTCACGACGGCGGCGTGAGAAGCTCAATGCGAGTTGAAGCAGCATCAGCTCGTCGTAAACCAGCCGACGCCGGGCCTCGGCGGCCTGCTTGGCATTGTCCGGCCGGTGAATCTTCGCGTACGCCTCCCGGCGGCTCATCAGGCGGTGGCGGTGCAGCAGCCCGGCGGGAAACCACTCGTCGAGGTTGGGCAGCGCCGAGTCGAGGTGCCCGGCGACGAGCTGTTCGATCTGCTCACTCGGCAGGTCGGCGGTCGCTGGGTAGACGGGGCGGAAGCGGTTGGTCAGGTCCTTGGGCGTGGCGTCGTCCACGCTCTCGTACTTCGGGTTGACCATCTGGGGGATGTTGCGGAAGGTTTTCACCTTGCCGCGCACGCGGATCCGCATGCCGGGGCGGAGCTTCGTGCGGAGGTAAGACGCGTTGAACCAGACGATCGCCAGCTTCCCTGTGGCGTCCTGAAGGGTCGCCTCGAAGCGGCTCGGCCGGCGGCCCGAGACGTAATCCACCGCGACGATCTCACCCCGGGCGGACTGGATTTCGTCGATCACCAGCGCCTCGACGTCCCTCTCGGCGGATTCGGAGCGGTAGTCGCGAGGGAGGTACTCCAGCAAGTCTCGAAGCGTCTCCAGGCCTTGCGCTCGCAAGGCTGTCGCCAGCTTCGGGTTGACGCCGGGCAGGCGCGGCAGCGGCGTCTGCAGCGGCAGGGAAGGGGTGGCCGCCTCGGGCGCGGGGCCCTCGGTCGCGGAGTCGGTGCTGGTGGCGTCTTCAGGCGTCATGCGGCGAGGCGAGGCTACCGGGCCGACGCGTGTGATACCAGACGTCGTGCGGGAACGTGTGGTGCACGACCTGCTCCCCGCGGACCAGACCCAGTTTCTGCGCCACGCCGGCCGAGGGGGTGTTTTCGGGGCGGATAAGCGCGACGATGCGTTCCGCCTGCGTGTGGGCCAGTGCCCAGCCGATGCAGGCCGCCCCCGCCTCGGCGGCCAGGCCGCGCCGCCAGTGGCTCGGTGCGATGATCCAGCCGAGGCCGACCTCGTCGCGCCCGTTGAAGTGGTGCGGCAGTACGCCGACCTGCCCGACCGGCTCGCCGCCGGCGGCTTCCACGGCCGTCCAGTAGCCGAAGCCGTGACTCGCGTACCGCTCACGCTGCTGCTGGACCCACTGCCCGGCCTCCACGGGCGTGTAGGGCCGCGGCCAGTAGGCCATGGCCGTGGCGTCGCCCAGCAGGGTGACGAGGAACGGCAGGTCCGCATCCTCAATGCGACGGATCAGAAGTCGTGCGGTTTGGATCGGCTGCATGGTGCTCCCTCCGCGGGCTACGCTTCAAACCGGCGGACGATGACCGTGTCGTTCTGCCCGCCGAAGCCGAAGCCGTTGCTCATGGCCACGTCGCACCGCTGCTTGCGGGCGGTATTCGGGACGTAGTCCAGATCGCAGTCCGGGTCGGGGGTGTCGTAGTTGATGGTGGGGGGCAGCATGCCGTCGCGGATGGCCAGGACGCAGGTGATCAACTCGACGGCCCCGGCGGCGGCGATGAGGTGGCCCATCATGCTCTTAATGCTGCTGACCGGCACGTTCTTCGCGTGCCCGCCGAAGACCTGCTTGATGGCCCGCGTCTCGTTGCCGTCGTTCTCGCGAGTGCCGGTACCGTGAGCGTTGATGTAGTGGATGTCCTGCGGTTGAAGTTTTGCGTCGGCAAGGGCTTCGCGCATGGCGATGACAGCACCGGTGCCGTCGGGGTGCTGGTCGGTGATGCGGAATGCGTCGGCGGTCGAGCCGTAACCGACGACCTCCGCCAGAACGTTCGCCCCACGGCGGGTGGCGTGTTTGAGCGTCTCGAGCACGACCATGCCGGCACCTTCACCCAGGACGAAGCCGCCGCGGTTGGCCTCGAAGGGGCGGCTGGCGCGCGTCGGCTCGTCGTTGCGTTGCGAGAGGGCGGTCAGGCGGTTGAAGCCGGTGACGCCGAAGGGGTGGATCATGGAGTGCGTGCCGCCGGAGAGCATGACGTCCGCGTCGCCACGGCGGAGGATCTCCATCGCCTCGCCGACGGCCTGGGTGCTTGCGGCGCAGGCGGTGAGGCAGTTGAACGCCGGGCCGCGTGCGCCGGTGAGCAGGGCGACGTGGGCCAGGGGCATGTTCGGCTCCTGCTCGATCTCGCGGGTGGCGTTCATGAGGTTCAGCGCGACCTCGGCCCAACGGCGGGTGTCCAGGTGCTCGGCCCCGTCGGCCCAGCCGGAGAGCGCGGCGGTGGTGTAGGCGGAGAAGTCGAGGGACCCCTCACCGCTGCCGAGGTAGACGCCGATGCGGTCGAAGTCGAGCGGGGCGGCGGCGGGCCCGGGGCCGGCAAGGCCGCTGGCGTCCCACGCCTGCTTTGCCGCCGCCAGGGCAAAGGCGCTGTTCCGCCCCACGCCGGCATGCGGGCCCAAGTCACCCAGATGGGCGGCCAGGTCAAAGTCCCTCACTTGTGCGGAGATGCTCGTCGGGAAGGTCGAGGCGTCGAAGAGCGACGTGCGCCCCACGCCACTCTCCCCGGCCAGCAGCCGAGCCCATACCGGCTCGACGGCGTGACCCAGCGGCGTGATCCAACCCATCCCGGTGATGACAACTCTGTTGCTCATGGCTTCCAGTCTTCCTCGGCCTGCTTCGGGTCGACGCCGTGCGCTTGAAGCAGTGCTGCCAATTGCCCGATCAGTTCATCCAGGTGACGCGTCGCGACGGCGCAAACGATCACCTTGTCGATGTCGAGGTAGCCGTGCACGACGCGGTTTCGTGTACCTGTGACCTGTGCCCACGGTACGCCGGGGGCTCGCTCCCGTGTCTCCCGCGACACCTTCGTCGCCGCCTCGCCGATCAAGACGACTAGCCACAGCCACGCGTAGCGTTTCTGGGCGTCCTGCTTGAAGTCGGAGAAGCTCACGCCATCGGCAAGGTTGCTCAGCGAGCGTGCCGCGGCATACATGTGGCCAACACGATCAAGGTCGGGCTCAAGAGGCGTCATCGTCCGCCTCGTAGATGAGTCTCAGGTCCGGCTCGATCCGGCGAAGAACCACAGGGCGGATCGATTCCAGCGTAGCGAGATCCAGCTTGTGCCCCAGGACGTTGGCGAGCTCATCCTGGTGACCAACGAACTCGAACAAGTCGGGCTTCTGGCCGGGGACGTACTCTACTGCAACATCAATGTCGCTGTCCTCGCGAAGGTCTGAGCGTGCGGCGGAGCCGAAAACCCAGAGCCGGCGGATGCCGCACCGCCGGCAGACGTCCCGGAGGGCTTGCGGGTCGAAGGCGAGTTGTGGGAGCGTCGTGACCATGTGCTGAGTCCTTAGTCTACGTATCAGCCTCGGCACGGCATCTAGACCCGCCGGAACAGCAACGCCGCATTCTGCCCGCCAAGGCTGTAGACCGTTGTGAGCATCGTCTCCGCGTTCGTCGGCCGCGTGTCATTGCTCGTATTCAGCGTGCCATTGCCGGCGTTGCGGGCGGGGGGCATCTGGCCTTCGTGCAGGGCCAGAACGGCCGCGGCCGCCGAGATGCTGTCGCCGGCGGCGAGGCTGCCCACCTGCGGCTTGAGCAGGCTCACCGGGATGCGCGCCAGATGCTCGCCGAAGCTCGTCGTCAGCCCGGCAAGCTCGGCCGCGTCATGCGCCTTGATGCCCAGTCCGTGCGCCACGACCCCGCCGACGTCCGCCGGCTTCACGTGGGCTTCCATCAGCGCACGCGTCACCGCGGCGGCGTAGCTTCGGCCCGTCGGGTCCGGCTCGGTCACGCTGTAGACGTCCTGGCTGGCCCCGAAGCCGACGATCTCGCAGTAAACCCGCGCCCCTCGGGCCCTGGCGTGCTCGTACTCCTCCAGCACCAGCAGCCCGCCGCCCTCGCCGAGCACCGTGCCGGTCGCGTCGTCGGCGAAGGGGCGCACGGCGCGTTCGGGTGCGTCGTTGTCGTCGGGGTTCAGGCGGCCCAGCAGGTTCTGGCGCATCATGCCCATCGGGTTGAGCTTCGTCTCGGCGCCGCCGCAGACGGCCACGTCGGCGTCGTTGCGTTGAATAGTCCGGTAGGCCTCGCCGACGGCCAGGTGGCCGCTGGCGTCCGCGCACGTGATCGTGTTGCTCGGCCCCATGAGCCCGTGAATGATCGTCACGTGGCAGGCCAGCATGTTGGGCAAATATTTCAGAAGCCACAACGGCGTCAGGTGGTTGATGCCTTCGCTGCCCCAGGCCTTGAGGTCCAGATCGTTGCCGCTGCGGGCGTGGTGCATCGCGGCCGTCAGCTCGTTGAGTTCCGCCGAGATCAGCCCCGCGCCGATGTTGCAGCCGAACCGCTCGGGCGTGATGCCGCTCTCGCCGTAGGCCTTGGTGGCAAGGCCGGCGTCCTTCATCGCGTCATCGGCGGCGATGACGGCCAGTTCAATGTCGCGGGCCATGACCTTCGTCGCCTTGCGGTAAGTCTTGGGGACGAAGTCGTTGATTTTGTAGTCGGGAACCTGCCCGCCGAGGTGGCAGCCGAAGCCGCCGGGGTCGAACAGGTCGATGGTGCGCAGGCCGCACTGGCCCGCCAGCAGGTTCTGCCAGAAGGCTTCCTTGCCCAGCCCGACCGGGGAAACAACGCCGACACCAGTCACCACCACTCGCCGCATCGCCGTGAGTGTACGGGCGGTACGTGTGGGGGCAACTTGGCGTCGGCGTTGTTCCGGCCGGGGTTATCGCCCGCCGAAGCTTGGGGCGCGCTGGTTTCGCCCGGACTTGCCGCGGTGCGACGGGGCTTGCCCGCCATGCCCGCCGTGGCCCTGCGCATTGCGGGCCGGCTTGCCGCCGGGGTGCTTCTTCTTCGGGCCGGTGCGTGCCGGGCGGGTGGCCTCGGCGCCGGCACCGGCGGTGCCACGGGCCGCGGCGGCGGGTACGGCACCCGTCGGGCGGACGCCGCCGCCGACGGCCTTGGTGCGGGCCGGCTTGCCGGCCGGGGCGCCTTGACGACCTCCGCCGGCGGCAGGCTGTGCAGAACGCCGGCCTCCACCTTGCTGGCCTCGGTTGTCCCGGCCCTGCGGCGCACGCTCGCGGTCGCGGTCGTCGCTGGACGGCTCTGCCCGCGGCAGCGGCGGCGTGGGGATGACCGGAATCTGCTGCTTCGTCAGCCGTTCGATCGCACGCAGGTTCGACCGCTCGTCCGTGTCGCAGAAGCTGACAGCGTTGCCGCTGGCCCCGGCCCGGGCCGTCCGGCCGATGCGGTGCACGTACACCTCCGGCTCATGCGTGACGTCGTAGTTCACCACGTGGGTCACGTCATCCACGTCAATGCCGCGGCTGGCGATGTCCGTCGCCACGAGCACCGGCACCTTGCCCGCCGAGAAGAGCGACAGCGCCCGCTCGCGGTGGTTCTGTCGCTTGTTGCCGTGTATCGCCTCACTGCGGATGCCGGCGGCGGTCAGCTTCTTGACGACCTTGTCGGCCCCGTGCTTGGTGCGGGTAAAGACGATCGCACGTGTCATCGGAAGTTCGCGTACCAGGTGGGCCAGCAGCGCCGGCTTGTTCTCCTTCGAGACGAGGTACACGCACTGCTCCACCCGCTCGGCGGTGCTGGCGACGGGGGAGACGGTGACGGTCACCGGGTGCTTCAGCAGCGTGGCCGAGAGGCGGCGGATCTCGTCGGGCATCGTGGCGCTGAAGAAGAGCGTCTGGCGGTCGGTCGGCATCTTGGCGACGAGCCGGCGGATGTCGTGGATGAAGCCCATGTCGAGCATGCGGTCGGCCTCATCGAGCACCAGGACCTCCACGTTCGACAGGTCGGCGTGGCCCTGGTTCAGCAGGTCCAGCAGGCGGCCCGGGCAGGCGACGAGCACGTCCACGCCGCGTCGCAACGCGGAAGTCTGGTTGCCGAAGCCGACGCCGCCGAAGACGACGGCCGTGCGCAGGCCGGTGTGTCGGCCGTAGGTGTTAAAGCTGTCGCCGATCTGCTGGGCGAGTTCGCGGGTGGGGGCGAGCACCAGGCCGCGCGGGCCACGGTTCTTGCCACGGGACTCGGCAAACCGCTGGATCATCGGGATGGCGAAAGCGGCCGTCTTGCCGGTGCCGGTCTGGGCGACGCCCAGTACATCCTTGCCGGCGATGCCGTGGGGTATCGCCTGCGCCTGGATGGGCGTGGCGGTTTCGTAACCCTCTTCCTTGAGGGCTTTTTGAATGGGCTGGATGAGAGAGAGCGAGTCGAAACGAATGGAACTCAAGCGCAATGTCCTTCGCGTTTGGTAGCGCGGCTAGGAAGCGCACGCTGACCAAAAGAAGGCCGGGTTCAAGCGGAACCCAAAGGGGCCGGTCGAGTGCGCATGCAACTGAATGTGCCAGGTGAAAAACGTCCGGGCGGGGCAGTTGACGGAGGAAGCATAGCAGGCCGACGGCCGGGCGTCTTGGCCCGTGCGGTGCAAATCCCGGTTTCTCATCCGCCGCCGGTGATACCATCGCGCAGGATTGGAGCCCTTTTAATGCAGACTTACTCATGTGCGTGCGGCCAGCGCCTATTCTTCGATAACACCCAGTGCCTCAGGTGCTGGCGGACGGTCGGCTGGTGCCCGTGCTGCCGGACGATTGCCGGGCTCGACGCAACCGGAATGGCGTGGCGGTACGTCTGCACCCGGTGCCACTCGAATGTTCGCGTCTGCCAGAATTCTGCCGATTACGACGTGTGCAACCGGTGCGTCGTGGCCGACCAGCCGCCGCCCGGCGGCACGATCGACAGGCCGCTTTGCGACATGTGCCAGTTCAACTCGACCATCCCCGACCTTTCGGTGCCGGGCAACCAGGTCCGCTGGCAACGGCTCGAGGCGGCCAAGCGGCGTGTACTGCGACAGTTTCAGCTGTTGAGGCTGCCGCCCTACTTCGGTGCAGGCTCCGGGCCGCCGCTGCGATTCGACTTCAAGGCCGACGCGATCCCGACGGACCAGGGCTGGCGGCCGATGGGTCAGGAGACCGTCTACACCGGCCATGCCGAAGGCCGCGTAACGATTAACGTGCGTGAGGCCGACAGTGTCGAGCGGGAGAAGCTTCGCGTCGCCTTCGGCGAGAGTCACCGCACGCTGGCAGGGCACTTCCGCCACGAACTGGCACACTACCTCTACGACACGTGCGTCGCCGGCTCCGACAGGCGAAACCGGTTCGACATTACCTTTGGCGACCCCAACAGCCCGCCCTACGGCGATGCGCTCAACAGGTACTACCAGCAGGGCCCCTCCTACGACTGGCCGAACCGGTATGTCAGCGCTTACGCCTCGATGCACCCACTTGAAGACTGGGCCGAGACCACCGCCGCGCTACTTGAAATCCACGGCCTGCTTGAGACCGCCCGCCACCACGGCTACGCGATGATCGACTTGACGGCCGACGCGTTCTCCACGGCACTGACCCAGTTTGCTGACCTGTGCGTCTTCCTGAACGAAGTAAACCGGGACATCGGTCTGCCGGAAGTGCTGACGGGCCAGTACGCAGAGCCCGTACGACAGAAACTCACCTTCGCCCACGACACACTCATGCGGGCGTGTGGGAGGTGAGGTGAGGTGAATCAGTGGTAGGGTGCAGTAGCAGGGTGCAGGGGGGGGCGGGGGGCGACCGCAAGCATGGACCCCTAATCGCAAGCCGCTAATGCCTAACCGCTAATCGCTCTTCACCCCGTAGTACCGCTCGCCGATGGCCCGCAGGTGCTTCAGCAGCGGCTCGGCCGACGGCTCGGTGCCTGTCACGCGCTTGATCAGCGCCTTGGGCGCGTACCGCCGGCCGTGATGGTGGATGTTCTCGCGCAGCCACGTCAGCAACGGCGAGAACTCCCCGGCGGCGAACATCGCGTCCAGGTCGCCGAGCTGTCGGCGGGCGGCTTCGAACAACTGGGCGGCGTACAGGTTCCCCAGCGTGTACGTCGGAAAGTAACCCACGAGCCCGGCCGACCAGTGCACGTCCTGCAGGCAGCCCCGGGCGTCGTCCGGCGGCGTGATGCCCAAATACGTCTGCATCTTCTCGTTCCACGCCCCCGGCAAATCGGCCACGGACAGGTCCTTGTTCAGCAACGCCTGCTCCAGCTCGAAGCGGATCAGGATGTGCAGGTTGTAAGTCGCCTCGTCGCTCTCGGTGCGGATGAACGTCGGCTGAATGTCGTTGGCGGCGAAGACGATCTGCTCGGCCGACACGTCCTTGAAGGCCGCGAACGTCTTTTTCGCATCCGGCGTGAAGTGCTGCCAGAACGCCGCGGAGCGGCCCATCAGGTTCTCCCACATGCGGCTCTGGCTCTCATGCATGCCGAGCCCGTCGGCCTCGGCCAAGGGGGTGCCGAAGTGTGTCGCCTTGGGCAGGCCCTGCTCGTACATGGCGTGGCCGGCTTCGTGCAGCACGCTGAAGAAGCAGTCGCCGAAGAAGTCCTCCTGGTACCGCGTCGTGATGCGCGTGTCACCCGGCCCCAGCCCCGTGCAGAAGGGGTGGACCGTGCCGTCGAGCCGGCCGGCGGCAAAGTCGTAGCCGATCTTCTTCGCGGCCACCTCGCTGAAGGCCTTCTGCTGCTCCGCCGGGAAGTGCCCGTGGAAGACGCCGGGTGCCTTCTTCGCGCTGCCGGTGATCTTGCCGACGAGGTCCACCAGCGGCCCGCGAAGCGACTCGAACACCGCTTCGATGTCCGACACCTTCGCGCCCGGCTCGTACTGGTCGAGCAGGGCGTTGTACCGCGTGCCGTCGTGGCCGTAGCAGTCGGCCTCCTGCCGCTTAAGCTCGTACTGCTTCTCGAGCCACGGGCTGAACTCCGTGAAGGCGTTTCGCTTGCGGGCCTTGGCCCAAGCGGCCTGCGCCAGGCTGTCGGTGCGGGCCATCTCCTCGACGAGGCTGGTGGGGAGCTTGGTCTTCAGGTCGTAGTCGCGGCGGGTCTCGCGGACGACCACGGCCGCGTCCGACGTGGCGTCGGCGACGAGGTCCGACCCTTCGCACGCGGCCAGCAGTTCGCCGACGCGCGGTGCGGTGAACCGCTCGTGCGTCAGCCGTGCCAGGACCGCAAGCTGGCTGGAGCGAAACGCCCCGGCCGCCTCGGGCATGTAGGTTTGCTCGTCCCAATGGAGGACCGACGCGGCCGAGCCGAGCGTGGCGGCTTCACGCGTGATGCCGATGAGTTCGTCGTAAGCTTCCTGCGGGTTCATGACGGCGGAAGATACCTCAAGAACAGCACGTTGTCGGCCCGCCCGTCATATCTTGCCGCTCTCATCTGACGCCGGGCCCGCCCGCCGCCCGGTATTGCCGCGAGATCTTGATAGCATGCGGCAAGATGAGATTCCGAACCGCCCATCGACACCTTGCGCTCTGGCCTGCCGTCGTGCTGCTGTCGTCCGCCGGCTGCACGCGGTCGGAGCCGCCGGCGCTTCGCCCCGCGGCCGCCGCGTCGCTCACGCACGCCGCCGGGAACCTCCTGGGGGCCACGCAACCTCCGGCCGAACGTGCCGCCGACGCCTCGGTCTGGGCGGTCGACGCCGCCGTCTTCGCAGTGACCGATTGGCCCCCGCGGATGAGCGACCTGGAACTGCTGCCGGCGAGCCCATCGGTCCGGCTGGCCGGAACGACAGGTGGCGCCTTCCCGGTACGTGCCGACCTGGGCGTGGCCGGCGGTGTGCTGCTGGGCGTGGACCGCAAACCCGCCTCCCCCGGCGAGCCCGAGGCGGCGCACGGGGCCTCGGCGGAGCTCTCGCAGTTCGCCACGGCCCTGGTGCCGGGCATGTTCACCGAGCTGACGGTCCGGGCGGACGCCGCCGGCGACGGCGAGGCGGCCGGCGAGCGCGTAAGCGTTCGACTCCGCCGGCCGACCGCCGACGAAGAAGACGCACCGACCGTCCAGCTCGCGCTGGAGGTAACCGCCACGCCCGCCGAGGCCCCGGCCGACCTGCTGGCCGACGACGCGACGCAGAAGGCCGCACCGGAATCCGCATTCGCATTGTTCGAGCCGATCGCGGTGGAGCAGGGCGTGCGGGTTGTGCTGGCCGTGCCCTTCGACCTGGACCACGCGCCGCTGCCGGACGGCCGTACGCCTCGCCGGCCGAAGGCGGCGGGCGTCGTCTACGTGATGTCTGTACTGCCCGACGCGGGCGAGCCCCACCACCTTGAGGCGGCGGACCGAGCCGTGGCCGAGGCCCGACAGGCACATGAAACGCAACAGGCCAGGCCCGTCGTGCACCCCCGTCAGGTGCCGAGCTGGCCGGGCTACGAGCAGTCCCTGGCGGCAGTGGCCGAGGCCGCGACGCGCCGCCGGGCGCTGGTCTACCTCGCCGGCAAGGTCGACGCCCCGGTCTGCCACGACGTGGCGTTGACTGCCGACGAGGCTTTGCTCGGGCAGCTTGCCGACGCCGTGCTCGACGAGGCGTCGCGGGTGGACGTGGAGCGGACGCCCGAGACGCTCGGTTTCGTGATGGAGGTCGCGACCATTCGGCTGGCGGCCGAGGCGATGTCGCGCGACAGCACGCCAGACTCGTTGACGGTGGCGTTGGGGTTCCACGCGGGCCAGGCCGGCCGAAGTGCTGCGTCGCTGGAGGAGGTGCTGCGGAACCTCGCCGGCCGGGCGGATCTGAAGCAGCGGCTCGTCGCCGAGAACACGATCTACCTGGAGGACGCCGAGCCGGCCGCCCGCGTACGGGCGTACGACTGGCTCCGCGCCCACGACGCGGCACCGACTGACTACGACCCCCTCGGCCCGGCGCGTGAGCGTCGGCGGGCCTTGGCCGACCACCTCGAGCGCATGGCACAAACGACCGTCGACAATGAGGAGCGAGAATGAGCGAAACCCCGACGACCCCAGCGCAGGAGCCCGAGCCCGACAAGCCCGAAACGGACGCGGCCGCGCACCCGCCGGCGAGCGGGAAGCAGCGCAAGCCGAAAGAGCCGCGCCGGTGGCGTCGCCGGTTGATGCGGCTCGGCATCGTGGTGTTTGTGCTGCTGATCGCCTTGCGGTTCGCGGTGTTCTTCGCGTTGCCGACGGTGCTGCGGAACGTGGCGGCGCTCTACGAGCTGGAGCTTGCGTACGAGCGACAGGAGCTGACGGTGCTCGCCGGCGATGCAGGCCTCTGGTACGTCACGCTCACGCCGACCGGCGAGACGCAGCCGCTGATCCGCGCCGAGTACGTCCGCGGCAACCTGGACGTGCTGGCGCTCTTCGCCGGCCGGCTCGACGTGCTGCGGGCCGAGGCCGACGGCGTGGAGATTCAACTGGACCGCGACGAGACCGGCCGCTTCCCGGCGGTGGAGAAGGTGCTGGCCGCAATCACCGACGGTCAGGAGCCCGACCCGGACGCCGACATCGACTTCACCTCGCCGCTGCAGGTCGAGGCGCTGCGCGTCAACGGCATGAAGGTGCGGCTGAACGACAAATCCGTCACGCCGGAGCAGGCGACGGCGTTGAACCTCAACCTGCGGATGAACGACATCGGCATGCAGCAACGGCCGATCCGACTCGCCGCCGAAGTCTGGTCGGACAAGCTGCTGGACCTGCTCCGCGCCGAAGGCACCGTGAGAAGCGAGGGCAAGAAGCTCGACGCGCGGCTGAACGTTTTCGTCTCGGGCCTGCAGCCGAGCGGCGCCCAGAGCTACCTTCGCCCGTTGGGCCTGGTGCCCGTCGCCCGCAACCTGGCCGCCAACGGCACGCTGAGCATCCAGACCGACGCCCCGGCCGACGGCGGCTCGGGGATCAGCGCACAGGTGGAGTTGACGGACTTCTCCCTGCGCGCCGACGCCGAGGAGTCGCTGGCAGTACCCTCGATGAAGCTCGTCTTCAACCGCCTGGACTTCACGGAGATCGACGTGGCCGAGGTGCTCGTCGCCGGTCCGCGGCTGGCCGCGTCGCGCTCGGCGGAAGGGCGGCTGACGTTCGCGGGCATCGAGCTGGGGTCGGCCCAGGATGCACCGCCGCCGGCCGCGCCGGTGCCCGCGGCCGTTGGTTCGGCCGGCACATCACCGGCCACGCCGACGGCGCCCGTCGCCGTCCGCATCGGAGCCGTGACGATCGAAGACGCCGAAGCCCGTTTCGCCGACGTGGCCGTCTCGCCTGCGGGTGAGTTGACGTTCGCCGTCGAGCGGCTCGTCGTCGGGCCGATCGACCTGGCTTCGCCGCAGCAGCCGGTACCGGTTGAAGCCCTTGTCGCGGCACCGGGGCTCTGGCGTGAATTTTCACTGGCGGGCTCACTCACGCCGCTGGCCGGTAAGCAGGCGTTCGACGCCGGGTTCACGGTCACCGGCATTCGGCCCGACGCGGCCGGGCCTTACCTCGCGCCGCTGGGCGTCACCTCGTCGCTCACCGACGGCAGGCTCACCGGCAAGGTGCAGGCCGCCTTCGAGCAGTTGCCCGACGGCACGCTCGCACTCGCGGCCGGGCTCGAAGACCTCCGCCTGACCGACGGCACAGCCGAGACGTCCCTCTTCGAACTCGCACAGCTTTCTCTCGACGGCATCGAACTCGCCGCCGACGCCTCGCGCGTGCGGCTCGGCGAGGTGACCATACGCGGCCCCGGCATCGACGTGCGCCGCGACGTAAACGGGCTGCTGCACGCCGCCGGCTTCCGGCTGGACGTGGCCAAGTTGCCCGCCCCGGCCCCACGCGGCGAGCAGCCGATGGCCTCGCTCTCTGCACAGCCGGTCGCGTCGCCTTCCGCCGACGGCGGGGTGGTGTCGACGGCCGTGCCGCGGATCGAAATCGGCAGGCTCACCTGGGGCGAGATCCGCCTCCGCCTGCAGGATGAGGCGTTCGACCCGCCGCTGACGATCGAAACGACCGAAGCCGGGGTGGAACTGGCCGACATCCTGCTGGACCTCGACGCCGAGGCCGACGCGCCGGTGGGGAGCGTTCGCGCGTGGCTGTCGTCCCCGGGCCTCGCGTCGCGCGTGGAGGTGGCCGGCACGGTCACGCCCTCGGCGAACAACCCGAAGCTGGACCTGACCCTCAGCGGCCGGAACGTCGTGCCGACCCTCTTCGCGCCGTACCTGGCACCCTTGGGCATCGAGCCGATGCTGCGCGACGGGTCGTTCGGGCTGTCGCTCACGGCGTCGCTGCTGCGGGACGAAACGGGCGTCAGCGCGAACCTGTCGCTCCGCGACGGCCTGCTCGCCGACGGCGGGGAGCAACTGGCCGCCTTGCAGGCGTTGTCCGTCTCCGACGTCCGGTTCGCCGACGGCGGCGTTAGCGTCGGCGCGATCACCGTCGCCGGCGGCCGGCTGGCCGTGGCGCGGGCGTCGGACGGCTATGTGGAAGCGCTCGGCCTGCGCATCGCGCCGCCGGTCGAGTCGGCGACGGTCGGTGCCGACGCCGCCAAAGCGCCGGTCGCGGCCGCCGCGGTGCCCGCGGAGGTCACAACTATTCTGCCGGTCGTCGGGCCCCCTGTCCGCGTCGCGTCGGTCCGCATCGAGGACACGAAGCTTGCACTGCGGGACGCGTGGATCCCCGGCGGCCTCACGACGAACGTGGACGTCGTCGCGGCGGTAACCGGCCTCGTGCTGAACGAACCGGCGGATCCTGCACGGTTTTTGGTTGATTTGTCGCTCGAGGGCATCGTGCAGCAGGCCCGCTTATCCGGCACGCTCGGGCTCTCGCCGGCGGCGCCTTCCGTCACGCTTCAGGCCGAGGCGGGCGGCATCGACGGCGCGCCGCTGGAAGCCTACCTGCCCGCCGGCGTCACGGCCGACTTCGCCGACGGCACCGCCCGGGCCACGCTCGACGCCAGCGCCGCCTTGAACCACGCCGGCGGTGTCAGCGCATCACTCGACCTGCGCGACGTCCTGCTCAGCCCCGGCAATGATGCGCCTGCGTTCGTCCTCGGCTCGTTCGTGATCGACGCTCCGCGTATCGACCCGGCCGGCGGTGCGCTCGACTTCGCCTCCGTCACCTCCGCCGGCTTGAGCGTCGAGGTCAAGCTCGAACCGGACGGCGCGCTGCGCGTACCGGGCCTGCGGGTCGGTACGCCGACGCAATTGCAGCTCGAAGCCGCCGAGAAACGCCTGCCGAAGCAGAAGGCCCAGATCGTCGAGGGCGAGCAGGCCGGGGACGCCGCGGCACTCGTCGCCGCGGCACGCCAGGCACTGCCGCTGATGACGCTCGGGCAGCTCGACCTGAAACTCGACCGGCTCTCCGTCGCCCGCATCGGCGTGGAGGGGGCCGTGCCGGTGGTGCTCGAAGACTTCACGCTCAAAAGCGGCAGCCCGCTGGCGTTCGGCGGGGGCAACCCGGCGACGTTACCGCCCATGAAGCTGTCGCTGGCCGGCGGAATCAGCCCGTTGGCTCGGAGCGTCGAGGCGTCGCTCGAAGCGGCACCGCTGGCAGACGAGGCTTTCATCAACGGGTCGCTGGCGGTCACGGGCATCGACATGGCCGCGGTACAGCAGGTATTGCCTGAGGTGGCCGCGTACCTGGGCGAGCCGACGATGCGAGACGGCAGCTTCCGCGGCACGCTCAACAGCCGCCCGGCATTTCAGAAGCGCGGGCTGTACGCCATCGACTTCGCGGCGGGTGTGGAAGGGGAGTTGAGCCTCTCGGACCTGTACCTCCGCGCCCAGGAAAACGGCCCGGTACTGCTCGGGCTGGAGTCGCTCGTGGCCGACGGGTTTCGCGTCGCGCCGCGGACGGGCACGTTCACCGTCCGCACACTGGAGGTGAACAAGCCGGTGGGGCGGCTCTGGCGGGATGAGGCCGGCGTACACGCGCTGGGCCTGGTGCTGAAGCTGCCGGAGCCGGCGGTGGACGCCCCCTGGGAGGCTGAGCCGACAGAGACAGTCGTTGTGGCATCCGCCGAGCCCGTCACGCCCGTTGAGCCTGCCAGCTCGGAGCCCGCCGCGCCGCCCGCCGGGGAGTTTCGAATAGACCGCCTGCTCGTCACCGGCCTGGACTTGACGATCGAGGACGGCACCGTCAGCCCGCCGCTGCTGTTGCCGCTCACGTCGCTGGACGTCGAGGCACGTGGTATCAGCAGCCGGCTGCTGTCCGAGGAGAGCACGTTGCGGTTCACGGCGGTGGTCGGCTCGGGTGATGTGCCGCTGCCCAGGTTCGAGCGCGGCCGCGGCGTGCCGGGGGCAATCGGTGCCATACTCGGCGGCGGCGGCGGTGGCGGCGTGTCCGAGGCGGACGCGATGACGGAGACCGAGCAGCGCGAGCTGTTCTCGCAGATCACCGCGGGCGGGCGGCTGCGGCTTTACCCCCGGCCGGACGGGTTCGTGAAGCTCAACGTCAGCGGGCTGGAACTGGCCGGGTTCGCCGGCAACGCCGCCGAGGCCGGGGCGGCCATCACCGCGGGCATCCTCGACTTCGACTTGGACGCCCGCTTCATCGAAGAAGGCATCGACCTCAAAACCCGAACCGTCCTGACCGACCTGATGTACGAAGAGCCCCCCGGCGGCCCGGTCGCACGGCACATCCCGCTGCCGGCACCGCTCGACGCCGTCATCGACATCGTGCAGGATGCCAGCGGCGCGATCACCCTGCCCGTGACCGTCGAAGTCCGCGGCAACGCGATCGACACCGGGCAGATCATCGGCTCGGCAACAGGCGCGGTCGGCGGGGTGCTGGCGCGGGCGGTGGCGTCGGCGCCGGTCAAGGCGGTGCAGGGGGTGGGCAACGTCGTCGGCCTGGGCGGGCTTTTCCCCAACCGTGCAATTCCCGACCCGGCGGCTGTTGTATTTCCCGTCGGCGGCTCCGCGCCCAGCGCCGCAGACAGGGCGGCGCTCGCGCCGCTGGCCGACTACCTGCGCAGCCAGCAGGACGCGCAGGCCACGCTTCGGCACACGCTCACCTTGCCGGACGTGGAGCTTGCCGCCCGGCGTGCCAACCCGCCTCTGCCGGACCTGGAGCGGATGGCCGGCGAGCTCCGCCAGCGCCGCATTGACCTGCAAGGCAGCCGCGCCGAGTTGGTGAGCCGGGTGAGCAGCGAACTGCTGACCGGTTTCTACCCGGCCGGGGGACAGCCGCCGTCGCTGGCGCGGCTCCGGCAGGTGGAGGCGGACCTGGCCCTCACCGAGGCGGGGATGGACGAGCTGTACAAGCTGCTCCGCCCCGGTGCCGACCGCCAGGCCGACCGCCGAACCCGGCAGGCGGCGCTGGAGATTGCCCGGCGGCGGCTCGAGGCAGTGCGGGCCGTATTGCAGGACCTGGGCGTGCAGGACGCCGGCGAACGTGTCCGCCTGACCAACCCGACGTACGACGTGCAACCGGAACCCGCCGGCGGGAGCGTGGTGGTGGAGTTGGTCGGGCAGAAGCGGTTGTGAAGGCAAGACGTTTGGAAACGTGACGAGCCGCCGAGCCGGCGGCGATGCGGTCGATTGTCGCACCCTAACATGGCGGCTGTTTGCCGCAGCCCGTACACTCCTGCGTCGCCTGAATTCCCGCCATGGAAGCACCCAACTACGAACCACGACGTCAAGTCGCCGGCGCACACGTGCCGGCCTTCAACCGCCGCATTCACATCGCGGCGTGGGCGGCGTTTTTGTTCGCGTTTCCGCTCGTCTGGATGGGCGGGCTCGTCACCAGCACCGGCGCGGGCCTGGCCGTGCCGGACTGGCCCAACAGCTTCGGCTACAACATGTTCGCGCTGCCGTGGGAGCACTGGATCGGCCGACATGCCATCGACAACGGCGTCTTTTACGAGCACAGCCACCGGCTGCTGGGTTCGCTGCTGGGCATTGTTGCGATCTGGCTGCACCTGGAGACTTGGTACGGCCCGCGGCGCAGCCTGCAGATGCGGTGGGTCACCGCCGGCCTGCTCGGGGCGATCATCTTCCAGGGCCTCATGGGCGGCCTGCGCGTCACGGAATTGAACAACTACTTCGGCTGGGCGCACGGCATCTTCGGGCAGTGCATCCTGGCATTCGCCGGCGTATGCGTCGTGCTTACGAGCAAGCCCTGGACGACGCGGAAGCGCCTCCCCGACGCCCCCGGCGGCCGACGCGTGCTGGCCGTGGCGGCGGCGGCCCTGGTGCTGGTCGTCATCCAACTCGCGCTCGGTGCGGCCATGCGTCACGACCCGACACGCAACCACCACCTTGGCAGCGGCGCGGGCCTGGCGATTCCGGACTTCCCGCTGCACTACGGCCGAGTCATGCCGCCGATGGACCCTGACATGCTCCCGGCCATCAACATGCTCAGGGCCGAGGCGTACGACCTGCCGCCGGTTACGTTCCGTCAGATTCACCTGCACATGGGGCACCGCATCGGGGCGGTCGTCGTCTCGGCGGTCGTGGTCGCACTGGCGGTCATGCTCTGGCGTCGCCGGCGTCACGACGGGCTGTTCAAGCTGGCGGCGGGGGGGCTGGTGGTGCTCTTGCTGGCACAACTTACGCTCGGCGTGCTCACGGTGCTCTGGCGGAAGCCGGCGGACATCGCAACGCTGCACCAGGCCGTCGGCAGCCTGCTGCTGGTGACGCTGGCGGTGACGCTGACACGGGCCTACGGGCTGTACGCGACGCGGCGGCAGCCGGCACAGGTTGAAACCCGCCTCGGGGCAGGTTCGCCGAGCGAGAATCCGGCACGCATGACGGCGGCGGTGCGGGCATGACCCTACACTCGACCATGGACTCCGCCGAGGCCGGCCGACTTACCTCCGATACGCCCGAACTCACCCGCGCCCCGGCCGTGCTGCACCGCCCGGCCCGCCCGGCGGCGGCGGCGGCGCAGCTTGCGCTCTACTACGAACTCACCAAGCCGCGGATGAACTTCCTGGTGGTGGTGACGACCGCCGTCGGCCTGTACATGGCGGGCGGCCTAGGGCAAAGTCCCTGGCTGATTCTGGCGACGATCCTCGGCACCGCACTCACTGCCGCGGGCGCGAGCGTGATGAACCAGTACGTCGAGCGCGACCTGGACGGGCTGATGCCCCGGACGGCCCGTCGGCCGTTGCCGGCCAGGCAGCTTCCGCCGGCGGCGGCCCTGGCGTTCGGCGTGGTGCTGTCCGTCGCGGGCGTGGCCGTGCTGGCGGGGCTCGTCAACCTGCTCACCGCAGGGCTGGGCCTGCTGACGTTGCTGCTGTACGTATTCGTTTACACCCCGGCGAAGCGGCGCACGTGGTGGTGCACGCCGATCGGTGCGATCCCCGGTGCCATCCCGCCGGTGATGGGTTTCACGGCCGCCCAGAACGCGCTCTCGTTCGAGGCGGCGGCGCTGTTTGCGATTCTGTTCTTCTGGCAGATGCCGCATTTTTACGGCCTGGCCGTGATGTTCCGTGACGACTACGCCGCCGGCGGCTATCGAATGCTGCCTGTAGTGGACGCCGGCGGGAAGCGCACCGGCCGGCAGGCCGTGGGCTTTACGCTCCTGCTCATCGCCGCGAGTCTTTGGCCGTTCGCGCTCGGCATGGCCGGCTGGCTCTACCTGGCGTCGGCGGTGGTCCTGGGGGGTTACTTCCTGTTTTACGCGGTGGGTTTGGCCCGGGAGCCGAGCCGGCCGGCGGCCCGGCGGTTGTTCTTCGCGTCGCTCGTCTACCTGCCGTTGCTGCTCGCCTTTATGATGCTCGGCCGGGGCATGTAGGCGGTCGCGCCGCAAGCCGTCCGGCACCCGAGCCAACCTTCCCGGGCGGAGTCACTCTTGTCTGAACCGATGATCGACATCCAAGCCGTCCGCCACAGCTACGGCGAGCGGGCCGCCCTGCAGGACGTGACCTTCGCCGTCCCCGCCGGAGAGACCTTCGGCCTGCTCGGGCCCAACGGCAGCGGCAAGAGCACCCTCTTCAAGCTGCTCACCACGACCCTCCCTGTTCAGGCCGGGACCGTTCGCGTCGCAGGCGTTGACGTCATGGCGGACGCCAACGCCGTGCGCAGGCGGATCGGCGTCGTCTTCCAGCACCCGGCGCTGGACCCCTTCCTGACCGTGCGGGAGAACCTCAAGCACCACGGCCACCTGTACGGCATGACCGGTGCCGACCTGGCCGAACGCATCGAAGCCCGCCTCAAGGACTTGGCCGTCGCCGACCGGGCCGGGGAGTACGTCAAGAGCTTGTCCGGCGGGCTCCGCCGCCGCGTGGAGATCGCCAAGGCCCCGCTGCCCGAGCCGGCAATCCTGCTGATGGACGAGCCGAGCACCGGCCTGGACCCCAACGCCCGCCGCGAGTTGTGGAGCCTGCTGGCCGGCCTGGTTCAAAGCCGCGGCCTGAGCGTCTTCGCCAGCACGCACCTCATGGACGAAGCCGAGCGGTTCGACCGCGTGGCGCTGCTGGACGGCGGGCGCGTCGTCGCCTGCGGCACGCCGGAGGAACTCAAGCGACAGGTCGGCCGGCAGGTGCTGCGGCTGCACGCCGGCGACTCGTCGAGCCTGCGGGAAATCCTCAGCGACGCCCCCGAAGCGGCCGTTCGCGGCGAAAATGGGCGGCTGGTGGTCGACGGGCTGGTGCCCGAGGCCGTGCTGTCGCGGCTGATGCAGGCCCGCCGGCCGGATGACGCGATCAGCGTCGGCCCGCCGACGATGGACGACGTCTTTGAACGCATGACCGGCCGGCCGTTCGAGCCGACCGCCTGAGGCCTCACATCATCCGCCGCGGCTGGCCCGTCGCCGACAGCACGCTCGACCAAAGGTCCGCCTCGGGGCTGAGGTACTGTTTTTTCTCCACGGCCAACTCGATCGGCACGTGGAAGAAGATGCCGTGGTCCGTGCCGATGACGACGTTCGTCTTCCCGGCCATCGCGGCGTGTACGGCCCGGCGTGCAAAGGCGTCGGCGAGTTGCGAGTCCGTCGTGTTCGCCGGGGCCGAGCGGATGAGGTAGCTGGGGTCGATGTACTTGATCGAAACCGGGTCGCCGGCCGCCTGAAAGTGGGCCGCGATCCGTTCACACAGGAACGTGCCGATGTCGTGATGCTTCACATTCCCCGAGGCGTCACGGAAGGGGTCGGCGGGCGTGAACAGGTCCTGCCCGGCACCCTCGGCGACCACGACCACCGCGTGCCGGCTCGCCGCCAGCTTCCGCCCGACGCACGCCAGCAGGCCGTTCTCGCCTTCGAGCCCGAAGGGCACCTCCGGCACGAGCGTGAAGTCCGCGACGGGCTCCGTCACGCTGGCCATCGCGGCGATGAAGCCGGAATCTCGGCCCATGAGCTTCACCACGCCGACCCCGCGCGGCGCGCCGTGCGCCTCGACGTGTGCCGTCCGCACCGCGTCACGCGCACGCTGAACCGCCGTGACGAAACCGAAGCTGTTCCGTACGAAGCGGATGTCGTTGTCGATCGTCTTGGGCACGCCGACTACGGCCGTCGCCCGCCCGCGGCGGTGAAGCTCCTTGTGAAGTGCGTGCGCGCCGCGCATCGTGCCGTCCCCGCCTACGCAGAAGAGCATGTCGATGGCATTACGCTCGATGAAGTTCGCCATCACGTCGAACGGTTGCGGCCCGCGGGATGAGCCCAGGATCGTGCCGCCGAACTCGTGGATCGGGTCGACCAGGTCGGGGGTCAGGTGCAGCGGCTCGCCGTCGTAGGCGGGGTTCAAGCCTCTGTAGCCGTACCGCAACCCCGAGATCTGCCGCACGCCGTACGCGTGCCACAGTTCCAGCACGATCGACCGGATGACGTTGTTAAGCCCGGGGCAAAGCCCGCCGCAGGTGACTATCGCTGCATGAACGCCCGCCGGGTCGAAGTAGATGCTGCCCCTTGGCCCGGCCCGCTGGAAGCTGCGTGGCACGGAGATCGAAAAGTCCGCGTAAACGTCGGTGTTGAAGGGGACGGGCGTGCCGTCGGGGATGAAGTTGCCGATGCCGTCGCCGGGCGTGTGGCTCAACGCCAGCGGTGAGGGGTACGTGCAGGGGCCGAGCGTCTGAACGGGTACGAACGAGGTCTCAATAGCCATGACTGGTGCATCATCGGCGCAAAGCCGTGGGCTGTCACCATGGGCGGGTATGGTTCGGTCAGTTCAGGCTCGGGTCGTCGGGGATGCGGTCCGGGTCGATGAATCGGCCGAACGTCGCGCGGACTTTGAGCTGTTCCCAGTTGTCGGTCGGGCAGAAGACGTCCCGCCGCGCCGCCGGGAGGGTGAGCCAGCCGCCGGAGGCGATCTCATCCTCGAGTTGCGACGGCCCCCAGCCGGCGTAGCCGGCGAAGAAGCGGCGCTCCACGTCCGGGTGCATCATCACGGTTTCGATCTCCACGCGTTCGGTGGTGAACCGCACGTCGTCGAGCACCGCCACGCCGCCGAGGCTCGCGTCGCCGTGAACGACCATCAACTGCCCCTCGCCCTGGCACGGCCCGCCGTTGAAAAGTGGCTCGTCGATCCCGCCGGCGACCGCCTCGCCGACGGCCTCGGCGACGGTCACCTCCATCGGCCGGTTCATCACCAGGCCCACCGCGCCGTCGACGC
The DNA here is from genome assembly GCA_050329715.1 of Phycisphaerae bacterium. Classification (GTDB taxonomy): domain Bacteria; phylum Planctomycetota; class Phycisphaerae; order Tepidisphaerales; family Tepidisphaeraceae; genus DAIOTR01. The sequence goes on along the minus strand of JBHJOM010000113.1, from coordinate 2,723 downwards.
CGTGCTGGACGATCAGTACGACGGTCTGCGCAAAGTTCGGGTCCGCCATGGCCGGGTGCGCGAGCAGGAAATGTCCCTGGAGAGAGCCCATGCACCTAGTTGAACGCCCGGAGCGGAGCCTGACAAGCCCGCAAAGGCCGCCGCCCTCAGCCGCCACCCTCAGCCGCCGCCGGGCAGTTGGCCCGTCGCCTGCATCTCGCGAATCACCGCGGCACGTGCGGCGGCCTCGATCCGTTCGCGTCGCTCGGCCTCGGCGAGCCGCTCGCGGGCAACGGCAAGTCGCTCCTCCTGAAACGCAACCTCCTCCTGCGCCGCACGCACCATCGGGTCCAGCGGCACCGCCTCGCGGAACGCCTGTCGAAGCACCCGAACCTCCTCGGCGGCGCGGTACAACTCCTGCCGGGCACCCTCCAGCGCGGGCTCCGTCGCGATGGCGATGATCTCCATCCGCGTCAGGCGGACGTTCTGGTTCAGCGCCTCCTCGGCCAGCGGCTGGATCCGAGGCATCGTCCACTTCTCGGTCTTCCACAAGTCCCGAATCTTGTTCTGTATCTCGTCGCGACGGCGCTGTGCCGACACGTATGCCTCCTCCTGCTCCAGGTGCTCGCGGACGAACTTTCGCATGCGGTTGTAGTCGTCCTGGGCCACGCGCATCCGGTTCAACGCGAGTTGGTACTCCTCGGACCCCTCATACTCCCGCTCGACCATTCGCCAGTTGCTGGCCATGACCCGCTTGGCCCGGGCCAACGCCGCTCGGGCGTCACGCACCTCCGCCGAGGCCTCGGTGGAGGCGGCGCGGTCCACCGGCGGCGGCAGGGCGGGAGCCTGCTGACCCCGGGCCTGCTGGGGCACCACCGAAACGGCCAGCGCCAGACATGAAATCACGGCAGGAAGCCATCGCTTCATGCGTCTCTCCCGGTCAAAGAACCCTCGGCGAACCGAACAGACGTGCCGCCGCTATTCTACTCATCGGCACGCGGCGGCATAGGCAGAAGACCCGACCGGGCGGCAGGAAAAGATCCGGTTATGCCGAAAGTACAGGCCGGACGGTCCACTTGGGGCTCTGCCCGAAGAACCGACACGGATTGTCGTGGAAGATCTTCAGACACGCCTGCTCGTCGTACCCGCGGCGGCGGTAGGCCAGGTACGTGTCCGTGAGCATGCTCGGGCTGCTTTCGCCCCAGTCGGCCGCGGAGTTGACCATGATCATCTCCGGGCCGAACTGCTCGAGAATGTCCGCCCCGCGTGCCGGCGTCACCTTGCTCACGGGGTAGATCGTCAGCCCCGCCCAGAAGCCGTTCTCGCGTGCGATACGAATCGTGTGCTCCTCGCAATGGTCGATCAGCACCCGCTCGGGCTTGATGCGCGGGTCGTTCCTCAGGATGTCGGTGATGATGGCGGTGCCCTTGTGCTTGTCCGCCAGGTGGGGCGTGTGGATCAGGATCAGCTGGTCGTGCTCGGCCGCGAGGTTCACCTGCTCCTCGAAAATCGTGATCTCGTTGCGGGTGTTCTTGTTCAGCCCGATCTCGCCGACGCCCAGCACCCGCGGGTGGCCGAGCAGCGGCGGGATGAGCTTGATGACCTCGCGCGACAGCTCGACGTTCTCGGCCTCCTTGGCGTTGATGCAGAGCCAGGAGAAGTGCTCGATGCCGTACGCCGCGGCACGCTTCGGCTCGACGTCGACGAGATGCCGGAAGTAGTCGTAGAAACTGGCCGCGGACGTACGGTCAAACCCCGCCCAGAACGCCGGCTCACTGACGGCCACGACGCCGGCGCGGGCCATGTACCGGTAGTCGTCGGTGGTGCGTGAAACGCAATGGATGTGGGGGTCGATGAAGCGCATGGGAGGTGTCTTTGGTACGGCCGGATGAGTAATGAGTAATGAGCAATGAGCAATCGATGGTAGGAAAAAAACCCGCGCGATTGCGGCTCGACGCTTTTGCTTGCTACTTATTGCTTGTTACCCATTACTCATCCATCGGACAGCAGCATCTGCAGTCGCTCGGCCCGGCCGGGGGCATCGTCCTGGAGCAGGGCGGCGGCATGTCGGAGCGCGGCGATGCGCGGGTCGTCGGGCAGGGCACCGTCGCCGGCCCGCTGGATGCGGTCAAAATCCGCGGCGAGGCTCAGCAGTCGCCACCGCATCTCCAGGAACTGCTCGTCCAGCACGGACTTGGCTTTTGACGTCATGGGGACCTCCGTCAGAGGTGTCGTAAGAAAGTGTGTCGCATAATGCAATTCTTGTGGACGCGGCGTGTGACGAAAGCTACATTTTTCACGTCGATATCGGGCACCTCCCGGTCTCGGCAGCGTGCCCGGCGGAGGCGTCCGCCGGGCGGGAAAGCCAGGCGACGCTCAGCGGCGTGACGGCTTGGCGTGTCCAGGGTTGAGTCGCCCATCGCCGGGTAGGACCGGCAGCCTGCGGGCTCGGCGACGGCCCCTTGCGTAAGGAGGTGATCCGTGAATCTTTTTAATGTGAGTGTGCTGCACTGAGGCAGCCGCCGCGGGTGCGATTCCCGCGGTGAACGCAGCTGCTTTAGAAGCAGTCGCTAACCCAAAGGCCCGGCGTCCGCAGGACGCCGGGCCGATCTTGTTTGCCTTCTGATACGGCTCCTGCTCAATGCGCGCGCTCGATCGCCTCGCCGCTGAGATAGCTGCACCGGCAGACGCTCTTGAGCACCTCCGGCGTCAGCCGTTGCCAGGCCTGGGTGTTGGCGTCCAGC
>JBHJOM010000112.1:0-28479 GCA_050329715.1 Phycisphaerae bacterium | reverse complement strand
GCCGAGGCCGTCCGGCGGCAGGTACAACCCGCCAATGCAGTGGATCGAGCCGGCGGGTAAGTTCCTTGTGGTTCGAGAGCCGGCATGGTGCCGGCTCGGCCACTGATCGGCATTACGTTAACTCCCCATGGGATCGCCCTCGGACCACCATCCCAAGGCGTTGAACTATGCAACGCCGTCCGAGCCGTCGCGATTCGCGACGCGTGCGAGGGCCGCCAGTCTTCGTGTCGCGCTGCCGGTGGCTCTTTGCTTCGCTGCCTTTGCGGTGCCGCATCCAGAGGGCATCTGGTATCTCGGTCGTAATCCGCAGTGGCTTGTCGCAATCGATGTTCAAGGGTTGGAGATTGGTCCCAGCAGTGGTCCGGCCTGTCTGGGATGGATACCGCTGGTTGTCTTGAAGATGCTGGCGGTCGGCGTCTCGTACTGGCTGATTCGGCATTGGCTTCAGACTCGTCGCCGCGGTACGGCGGCGAGCTGACCCGCCGCTGGAGCGGATCGCGGCGGTGGTATACTTCGCTTGCGGTCGAGCGTCGCGCGTCCGCCGCCGCGGCCGCGGCCGCTCAACGGCCTTACGTTATCCCTCGCCAGCAACTGACATATGCCGACCACGCTCGACTACCAGACGCCCCCGCCTCCGAGCCGATCCAATGGGCGTGCGGCGTTCTGGGGGACATTCGCGTCATCCGGTTTCGTCGGCGTGATCTTCGGCGATTGGGTCATCAATTCCTGGTACCACGTCCGTTCGCCCGATGGCGGCGTCTTCATTCTGGCGTGTCTGTCCCTCGTGGTGTTCGGGGTGCTGCTGCTGGCAATTCACACCGCCTTCCCCGTACGCACACGCTCGCCGCTCCTGGCGCTTGGTTTCGGACTTCTCGGTCCACTGGCCGGGCTCGCGTTGCTCGACATCTTCCTCATCTGAGAGAGCCGCGGGGCAAGGGATCACCCGCCATTGCATCGGACCGGAGCCGGCGGATAAGCTTCTTGTAGTTCGGGTGCCGGCGCGGCGCCAGATCGGCGAATAATCGGCATCACGTTGTTTGGTACTAATGCCACGCGAACTTGCCAACCTCTACACGGCCATCTCCGGCTCAGGCTACAGGCGTTACATCGAGGACTTTTACTCGGACGCTTCTGGTACGCGCGTTGTGAACATGCAAATCCGCTACTGGATTGAAGCTGTCGAGAAGTTCAACAACCTGCCAGAGTCGGAGTACGACATTGATACGCTCGAAGAGGGCATTCTCATCGTCAATCTGCTTGCAAACAGCCTTCTCACGCTTGGGGGAGTCAACTGGCGTGGCTCGGGCCAGGTTCCTCCGCTTTTGAGACTGTACGATGGGACTCCGTTCAAGCTGAAGCAGGATCGGGCAGACTTATACGCCAAACTAGAGGCACTGAACGATCTATACAATAAACTCTCAAAGCACTTTTCGCTCGAACGCGCGGTGATCTTTCCTGAACTCACGTTCAATCGGCTTCGAGAATTGTATGATGCCACTGCAGACATCTGGCTCTACGTCTGCAACGTGCATCAGGGGACGCAGGAGTTTGATGGTTTGTTTAGAAAGCCGAGCAACTTCGTCAAGCGAGGGTACTATCCGGGTGTCGGCGGCACCATATAACCAAGCAACTGTGAATCCCGTCGAGGGTCAAGCCTGATATCGGCGCGCAGTGCATCTGTTTTCCCTCGTTCATCAGACGCATTGTTCTTGCGTGATCCGCTTCCCTTTGCTTCGCCGAGCGGCCGGTGCGCTTCAGACGACTGTTCGATGGTCATCGGGACGCGTCTGTCGGCGCGCCTTCACGCATCGGTACGCCTTGGGGCAAACCCTGTCCGTCTCGCCGGTCACGGGTTGGTCGTTGTCATGCGAGTGCGGGCAGGGTCGTCGCGCGTGGTAACGGCATCGTCGGCTCGCGAAACGGCGTGTTCGTCCGCGGCATGGCCCGGGGCGTGGTCAGGGTTTTCCGCGGCTGCTCTTCTCGACGGACGCCGGCGGAGGCCGAAGGGGAAGCACGGGCCCGGCGCGGCGAGTTCTACCTCGGTGGAAGGGGCGGAAGGGGGGGGCCACCGTGTGGTGGGGGCGTCCTGAACAGGCGGGTAAAAAAAAATCCGGCAGGCGGAGTGGTAAGCCTCTGAGGCTTCAGCTCTCCGTCGGCCGGATCTCGGTTTTGGTTCCCACGTGCAGTGATTACTGCATGCGGGCAATAGTAGGACTGCCGTCTATTCGTCGGCCACTCCCTCGCGAATTTTTCAATAAGAATTTTTCGCCCCGCGCTAACATGTGCCTTCTTCTGCACACAATCCTGCCTCGCCCTCCCGAATGCCGGCTCGGCTGGAGCGTCGTCCTCCCGAAGACCGGCTCGGCTGGCGTCTCGGCCTCCCGAAAGCCGGCTCGGCTGGCGTCTCGGCCTCCCGTAAAGCGGCTCGGCTGGCGTCTCGGCCTCTCGACACAAGCAGTTTTGTGGCGCTACACGGTTGGGGGCTTTGCTCCATCCCTCGCCGGTCTCTCCATCTCTGCGATCTCTGCGTAAACGCGGCAACCCTGGCGGCTGAAGCCGCCGAGGCCGATGGCACAGCACGCTCGCTTGCATCCTTCGGGCGGGTGTACGATTCTTGCACGCCTCATGGCCCTTTCGATCCGCACCGCAACCGAGGCCGATCTGGACCGCGTCGCCGAATGCCGGGCACGCTGTTACGGCGGCGGGTATGCCGCTCAGGACGTTCACCGCGACCGCATCCACCACGACGCGCGTGGCCGCGTCGGCGACTACCTCCTGGCCGAACGCGACGGGCAGGCCGTAGGCACCGTCACCAGCCTGCGGCTCACCACCTACGTCCGCGGCAGCGAAATGCCCTGCCAGGGCATCGCGTACGTCGGCACGATCAAGACGGCTCGCCGGCGGGGCGAAGGTGCGGAGCCCGGTGTCGCCAGCCAGTGCATGCACGCCGCGTTGAACCTCGGCCGCGAGCGTGGCGACGTCATCTCGGCCCTCATGCCGTTCCGCACCAGCTACTACGAGCACTTCGGGTACGGGCTGGTGGAGAGCTACCATCGCTGGCGGATTCCGCTGAGCATCCTGCCGCGGACGGACTTCGCCGGGGCACGGTTTTACGAGCCGGCCGATCTGCCGAAGCTGGCCGGGGCGCACCAGGCGCAGGTCGAGGCAGGGCAACTGGACATGCACCGCAGCGGCCGGCTCTGGCAAAGCCACGCCGAGGGGTGGAAGGACTGCTGGTGCTTTCTGGACGAGCCGGCCGGCCAGGGCGTGCGCGGGTACGTGGTCGTGGCGGAGGAGGGGCGTTACGGCGACACGCGGCTGGTGGTGACGGACTGGGCAGCGGCCGACACGGCGTCGTTCCTGCGGCTGCTGGGCCTGCTGGGCAGCATGAAGGACCAGCACATGGCCGTGGACTGGCACCTGCCGGCCGACTGGCCGGTGCACTACCTCCTGCGCGAAAAGCAACTCCCACACCGCCCCGGAACCCACCCGGTGGCGACGTGCGCGGTTGTTAACCGGCTGCAGGTCCGCGTGCTGGACCACCGGCGGTTTCTGGAGGCGTTGCACCTCCCGGCCGAGGCCGCCGGGCAGGTGTCCCTTGCCGTGCACGCGCCCGAGGGGCAGGTCACGCGGCTGTCGCTGTCGCTGGAAGCCGGGCGAATCGAGGCCAAGCCCCATGTCGGCGTGGCTGACGTCGCCTGCACCGAGGCCGCATTCGCGGCGGTGGCCTGCGGGCACATCCCCGCGAGCCGTGCCGCGGCGTTCGGGCTCATCGAAGCCGACGTGGCCAAGGCGGCCGTGCTGGACGCCCTGGCCGTCGGCCCGCAGCCGTTCTGCCGTGAGGCGTTCTGAATAGCCGGGGTTCGGGAGGAGGATGTTGAATGCGGGATTGAACTCGCGTTGATTCCTGTCGGTAAATATGGCACTGTGCTTGCCGCGCGCGGCGGGGAACCGTGCCGGTCTGGCCGGCGCTTGTGCCGTTCCCACCTGACTCCGCCCGAACGCCCAGGCCTTCGTTGACGTAAGGACTGCATATGGCCCAGACCCCGACCCAGGACGAGCAGACGAGCCTCGGCGCAGACCCCGCTCAGCCCGGTGCTCAGCCCGGTGCTCAGCCCGGTGCCCGGCCACTGCCCAGGCCCAAGCCCGTGCCGCAGGTCAACGGCCAGCCCTACCGCCCCGGCGAGGTCGTGCCGCTCACCTTCTGGCAAAAGCCCTGGGTGCAGAACGTCCTGCCGTTCGCCATGAGCCTGCTGCTGCACTCGGCGGCGATTCTGGGCATCCTGGCGATCGGCTGGGGGGCCAAGCAGGTCATCGAAGGCGTGCAGCAGGAACAGATCATCATTCCCGACGTCACCATCGTCGACAACGCACCCGTCGGCGGCATCCCCAACCCGGGCATGGGTGAAGATTCCGACCGCGCCATGGCCACCAACATCGAAGAGCAGGTTGCCAACGACACCTCGGCCGCCAAGACCGAAAGCCTGCAGACCGCGCTGCTGAGTTCCGCGGCGAGCGAGAACACGTCGGCCGCGAACCCGTTCGGGGCCAAGAGCGTCGGGGACGTCAGCACGAGCGTGGGCGGCGGGCCGGTCGGCAGCGGGCTGCCCTTCGGCATGCCCGGCGGCGGCGGGGGGATGGGGCCGAAGGTCGACGGGCCGTTCGGCATGAGCGGCAACGCCAGGCGGATCGTTTTCCTTTCAGACCGCTCCGGCTCGATGATCGGCAACGCCGAGGTGCTCATCAAGCAGCAGTTGCGCGAGACGATCAACAAGCTGAGCCCTGTGCAGGAGTTTGAGATCATCTTTTTCGGGCCCGACCAGACGTTCCGGGCGGACAATACCGCCTTCGGCGGGCGGCTCATGGGCGTCTCGCCGCAGGTGCAGCAGCGGGCTTACGATTTCGCGGACAAGGTCGTCTTTCAGGCCGGCACCGACCCCCGCCCGGCGCTGCGAAAGGCTTATGAACTGAACCCGGAGTTGATCTTCTTCATTACCGACGGCGACTTCGTAGGCGTGGTGGGTTACGAGGAGTTGGCGAACGAATTCAAGCGGCTGGACCCGGAGGGGAAGGTTGCTGTGAATACCATCCTGCTGGTACTCGACCGTCAGCAGTCGAAGGACACGCTCAAGACGATTGCCGAGCGGACGGGCGGCAACTTCAGGTTCGTGCCCGAGGCGGAGTTGTTCAGGTTCTAGCGCCGGTATGGTTGCCGGCCGGGCCGACGGGTGTCGGCGGGTGTTTAGCGAAAATGTTCAGGAGCCGGCCGCGACGTTGACGCAACGCTCGTGCTTCAGCCGGTGCAAGTGTCAGACCCAGGCCCGATGAGGCGATGCCTCGGCGGGTGGCGAAGGAAACCTCACGATGTGGAAGTCTCGTGTACTGCTGTTCAGTGCGTTCGTGCTGTCGATGCTGCTGATGGCCGGCCAGACGATGGGCCAGGCCGCCGACGAAGCCGAGGCTGCCGGGGGCGACGGGGCCGGCCCGTTTGCCGTCTTCGGGCTCGTCAGCTTCTCGGACCCGACGACGATCGTCATCATCCTCTGCTCGATCCTGGCGGTGACGCTCATCGTACAGGCGTTCCTTCGGGTGCGCAAGACGGTGCTGCTGCCGGACGAGTCAGCCGGGCAGATCGCCGAGATGATCGAAAACCGCAAGCTCAATGACCTGCTCGCGTACACGGAGCAGGACCCCAGCTTCCTGTCGCGCTGCCTGAACCCGGCGTTGAAGCGCGCACCGAGCTTCACGAGCATGCGGGAGGCGCTGGAGAACGCCGTTGCCGAGAACACGGCCGAGGAGTTCCGAAAGATCGAGTACATCAACATCCTGGCGAACGTCGGCCCGCTGCTGGGGCTGCTGGGGACGGTCATCGGCATCATGCAGGCGTTCGTTGGGCTTCAGCAGGCCGGGGACGAAGGGGCCAACCCGGCCGAGTTGGCCACGGGTATCTCCGTCGCACTGACGACGACGATGCTGGGGCTGCTGCTGGCCATTCCGTGCCTGGCGGCATACGGCATCCTGCGGAATAAGGTCGACCGCATCACGGCCGACGGCGCGCTCCAGGCCGAGGACATGCTCCTGGAACTCAAGCCGGACGCGGGCGGGAAGAGCAGCAGCCGGAGCAGCAGCAGCACCGGCACGCCCCCGGCCGCCAAGAGCAGCACCCGGGCGGCCACGCCCGCCTGAACCCGCCGCCACGTAGACGAGCCGTACCATGAAGAGACGCAAACTCCTCCAAGGCGCAGCCAAGCCCAACGTGACGCCGCTGTGCGACATCATGTTGTCGCTGCTGATCTTCTTCATGCTCGTGAGCAAGGCCGGCGTGAGCGACGGCTCGGACATGAGCCTGGACCTCCCGGCCGCGACGCAGGGGAACAAGCTGCAGCGGTCCAACATCCGCTCGCTGACGCTGAACATCTACCCGGACCCGCTGAACCGCCAGAACCCGACCGTGACCCTGCTGGACCCGAAGGACAACGAGCTGGCGACCTTCGCCGTCCGCAACGACCAGACGGGCACCAAGCCGCTGCTGGACTTCCTCAAGGCCTGGACGCCGAGCAACCCCGAGCTGCGGTCCGAAACCCACCTGCTGCTCCGCACGGCCCGGACGACGCCGTACAGCGACATCGAGCCGATCCTGGTCTATGCCAGTGAGGCCGGCGTGGGGAAAGTGAACTACGCGGTCGACGTGCCGAAGACGGCCGTCGGCGGGCAATAACCCAAGTAGGCGCGAAAGCACCCAGACGGAATCGAGTTAGCGATGGCGGTGATCAAAACCAGGTTGGACAGGGTCGACACCGGGCCGGACGTGACGCCGCTGGTGAACATCGCCATGGTCATCCTGGTGGTGTTCATGATCACGGTAAGCTTCACCGAGGCCGACCGGTTCCTGCAGTCGAACGTGCCGTTCAAGGCCACCGGGGAGGGGCAGGTGGCCACGCCCGAGGACTTCGTGCCGGATGAGCCGCTGGAAGTCGCGGTGGATGCGCCGGTGCAGAACGAGTTCATCGCCCGAATCGGCAACCAGCAGGCGAACACCGTCCCGGGTGTCCGGCAGATCCTGGCGCAGAAGGCCGCGGAGTTCGGCCAGATCAACAGCGATCTGGCGGAGATCCAGGTGCTCATCAGCCCGGAGAAGGGCGTTCACATGGAGCACCTCATCGCCGTCTACTCGGCCGCACTGGAGGTGGGCTTCTCGAAAGTCACCTTCACGACGTCGCGGTAAGGCCGCATTCATCCTGACCCCTAGCCTAGTGTTGCCCATGAAGCGTCATGCCCTCACCGCGTTGCTCGTTCTGTCGCCGGTGGCCGCCTTCGGGCAGTCGGCCGGGTCGGGGCAGGGTCTGGATGCCCTCTCGGACGACCGCCTGCTCACCGAGTTAGCCGCCCGCAACCTGGACGTGCTGCTGGACCGCGCGTTCGACGTCAACCAGGTGCCCCAAGGCCAGCGCAAAGCCCTCCTGACGACGCAGGCATTGGCCCAGCTCTCCCAGCAGGCTGATCAGATGCCGCTGGAGGCCCGCCGGCAACTGGTGCAGCAGGCCATCGCCGGGATCGAGCAGGTGCTGCCCGAAACGAGCGACCCGGGCATGCTCATGAACTGGGCGAATGTGCTGATCGCGCAGGGCGCGCAGTTCGACGTGCAGATTCTGGAATACTGGGGCCGAAACCCCCGCACACAGGCACGCCTCAAGCCGGTCGTCGAGACGAGCATCAAGATCCTGGGCAATACCGTCGAGGCCGCCGCCGCCGAGAAGGCCCGCATCGAGCAGGAGCTGACCCAGCAGAACCGCGGCCGCCTCGTGCCAAGGTGGGAGCAGGCCAACGCCATGATGGTGACGGCCGAGTACACGAAGCACAACGCGGAGTACTACCTGGCTTTAGCGTTGGACCCTGCCTCGCCCCGCCGGGCGGAGGTCGCCGCCGGCGCCGCCGAGTACCTCTCGCAGTTCGACACCGACGCGCAGGACCCTGCATTCCGCGCACAGCTCAAGACGCAGATCGCCAAGCTCAAGAGCCTCGTCGGCGACGAGGCCGCGTCGCAGGAAGCCATGACCCTGCTTGAAGAAGCCCGCACGCTCGCCGGCCAGGTGAACAACCGGGACCTGGCGATCGAGGCGTACGTGACGCCCGTCATCGTGCAGTTGCGTGCCGGCAAGCCCCCGGCCGCGGGCGAGGCGCTGACCGCGCTGCGTGCCTACCTCGAATCCGCCAACGCCATGGACCTGCCCGGCATGCAGGCCCGACTGGGCATGCTCGACTGGCGCATCCTCGACGCCCGCGCCCAGCAGGCCAGCGGCCCGGCCCAGGCCCGTGCCCGCGACGAAGCGATCGCCGCACTCGCCCAACTCGCACAGGACCAGCCGGCCCTCCGCTCAATCATCTTCGAGCAGTTGCGTAACAGCATGCCGGACGACCCGGACGTCTCGGCCCTGGACCCGCTGGTGCTCACCGCGTTGCTGGCCGACGGCGAGGCACAGATCCGCCGGGAAGAAGGCGAGGAACTCGACGCCGCGCTGCTCGGCCGGGCGATCGAGGCGGCCCGGGAGCTGGTCCGCCGCGGCGGGCAGGAGGGCGTTCCCGAGGCCACAGCCCGCGCCGCCAAGCTGCTGCTTCCGTTCATGCTCGAAGAGCGCGGCGGGGAGGCGGACCTCGCCGCCGCCGCCAACGCCTACCTCGACTACGCCGCGACCGAACAGGAAGAACCCCAGAACGCCGCCGTGGCATTGAACAACGCCCAGGCGCTCATCGGCCGGCTGCGGGAAAGCCGCCCGACGGACCCGGCCGTCGCCCAGGCGTACGACCGCTTCCTGGGCATCGCCATCGAGCCGCCGTTCGAGCGGAGTGACCTGGCCTTCCAGTACGCCTTCCGCCTGCAGCGCAAGGGTGAGCCGGCACAGGCCGTGGAGGTTTATGACCGCGTGCCGGAGGAGAGCCCGAACTTCTCGGCCGCGAGGTACTTCCAGATGGTCGCCTTGGCCGAGGTGCTGGACACCGCCGCCGAAGCCGAACGCCCGGCGATTCTCACGCGCATCCAGCAGCTTGCCGACGGCGTCCGCAGCCGTGCCCAGGCCGCACTTGGTTCCGCCGAGGATGCGACGCAGGCGGCGATTCACCGCAGCCGGCTGGTCCGCACGACGCTGCTGGCCGCCGACATCGCCCGACGTGCGCAGGACGAGCCGGCCCGTGCGGTGGACCTGCTCCAGGGCTTCGAGGAGGCCGCCGCCGGGCTCGTGCCCGAGGGTGCCGCCGCCGCCGAGGCAGAAGCCGCCCAGGCCGAGGTCGACCGCCTGCTCGGCGAGGCATTGGAAATCCGCGTGCAGAGCCTCATGGCACTCGGCCAGAACACCCGCGCTACACGCGAGCTTAAGGCACTGCTCGAGAAGACCGGCGGCCAGCGCGGCGCGCAGATCGTCTACAACCTGCTCACCCGCCTGAACGACGAGTTCGACGCCGCCCAGGCCCGCAACGACGCCGAGGACATGCGCGAGATCGCCTCGGCCCGGGCCATGCTCACGCCGGAGCTCGTCGCCTGGGCCAGCAGCCACCCGGACGAGGACATCCGCAAGTACACCTACCGCTACCAGGTCTTCGACGCCGAAACCCAGCGCCAGGCCGCCATGCTGCAGACCGGCGAGGCCCGCACCCGCATGCTCCGCACGGCGTTGGAGCGGTTCGAGGAACTGGAGCAGCCGGAGAACGAACGCCGCTTCTTTGCCGGGCTGACTCCCGAGCAACTCGAGGTCGTGAACTACGACCCGCAGATCGTGATGGGCGTCGGCCGGGTGCAGTATGCACTTGAGGACTACGCCGCCGCCCGCGCCCGCTTCAGCCGGCTCCTGGCCGACCGGCAACTCGGCCGCCCCGTGATGATCCGCACGGAAGCCGGCCAGCAGCGCGAGGTGGACAACGACGACTATTGGGAGGCGATCTACAAGTTCATCCGCTCGAACGTTGCGCTGGACAACAACGTCAACGAGATGAAGACGTTCCTCAAGCGGCAGTACGTCACCTGGGGCGACCGCGTCGGCGGCACGAAGTGGCGGGTGCAGTTCGAGCAGCTTCGCCAGGAACTGGTGCCCGAGTTCGACCCCGAAACCGCAACCGCCGGCTGATCGACATCGCACGCGCTACGCCGACTGCGGGACGGCTTCTGGCTCGAGGGCTTCCAGCGCCTCGGCCGCACGCCGCAGGCCGTCGCGGCTGACCAGCTTGGCGGCTTTTCTCGCGGCGGCGACGTAGGCGGGGTTGTTCAGCAGGGTCGCGAGTTTGCCCGCCAGAGCCCGGCCGCGGAAACGGCGGGGGCCCAGCGACTCGGCGCAACCCAGCCGCTTGAGACGCACGGCGTTGTCCGCCTGGTCGTGGGCCATCGGCATGATCAACTGCGGCACGCCCGCGGCCAGGGCCTGGCTCATCGTCCCCACCCCGCCGTGGTGTACCAGCGCCGCCGTCCGCGGCAAAAGCCGGCTGAACGGCGCGTACGGCACGTGAATCACGCCCGGCGGCAGTGCGGCGGGGAGTTGCTCCGGGTGGCGCGTCAGCAGCAGCCCGCGGCGGCCGAGCCGGCGGCAGGCGTCGGCCGCGGCGGCGAAGAAGCGATGCCCGATGACGTTAGCACTGCCCGGCGTGAAGGCCACCGGCGGCTCACCGGCGTCGAGGAAGGCGAGCAACTCCGGCGACATCGGTGTCACGTCCGCCTCGTCGTACATCGGGAAGCCGCAAAGCGTGACAGGCTCGGGCCAGTCCGGCTGGACCGGGCCGTACCACTCAGGCCAGAGGCCCAGCACCAGGTGCGGGCTCTGCCACCACGCGGAGAACAGGCGGTCGACGGCCTCCAGGCCGAACTGGGCCCGCAACTCATTCACCGGCTTGGCCAGAAGGGGGTCGATGAAGAACCGATCGGCACCTTCCCAGAACTTCTTGCGCATCCACATCGGCATCCAGTTGAACGAGAACGGCATGCCCGGCAGGGCGGGCATGTCGTGCACGGTGCGGAGGCACATCGGGGCCAGGTGCACCGTGGCGAACGGCCTGTCGTGAACCTCCGCCCAGATGCGCGCCCCCGCCGAGATGGTGCTGGCGACGGGAATCGTCCCCGGCCCGGCGGCGTCGTCGACGGCGTCGAACAACTGCCGCAGCGTCTGGGCGACGCCCTTGAAGATGACCTCCGTCCCCTTACGCGGGTGCCAGATGTCCGGGTGCCCGGCCCAGCGGGCGTACTCCGCGGCCGTGCCGGACGAGACGGCCTCGAGCCCCGCCCCGCGGACGAGCGGGTGAAAGTGCTCGTTCACCAGCAGCCGAACCCGATGCCCCCGTGCCGCCAGCACCTGCCCGAGGCCGACGAACGGGTGCACATCGCCGAAGCTGCCGAGGGTGACCAGGAGGAAGTCCATGCGCGGCATTGTAGTGCCTCAGGGCGACTCGACGACGTTGCGGCGGAACCGCGAAGGAGGCCAAAGCGCCCGCTTACGGGGTCAACCGGGGGCAAATGGCGGTACAGACTTCCCATGTTTACGGCAAGGAACATGTCAGTGATATTTTTGCCAGTTCTCTGTTGCGTTTAGAAGCAGTTAGCGGCAGACTCCTCGGACCAACTGTCTGCATGATCTCCACTCTTTAAGCTCCGACGGTACGACATCCTCCCTCACCACCCCGTTCGTCGCAACGCGACGGTCGGCACTTGTGGTTGCATCAGGAGTCGTTTTCGCCCGAGAGGGAAATCATGCATCGCATTGCCATTTGCGCCGCCGCCAGCCTGGCGGTCGCCGCGTCCTCGCACGCGGCCCAGCTCGAGATTCAGTTCAGCGGGTTCGACTTCATTTACACCGGGGACGAACTCGTTGATTCGGGCACCGTGGTCGATTTCGGTGTCGGCTACGACCAACTCGCCTCCGCAGACTTCTACGTCGACGGGGCCTTGGTCGGGTCGCTCACCACCGACGTCTATGCGAACCTGTTCCTGCCGGTCCAGGACATCCCGGCGACCGGCGGGCTCGTCACCATCCCGACGACCCCGAACCTCGCCTTCTTCGACCTGACGTTCGGGCCGACGTTCTCCCAACTCATCGCAGTGGACCTGATCGCGCCGATCAGCGTCTTCTACGCAGGCGGTCAGCTGGGCGTGGCGACGGTCGCACCGGTCGAGGTGTTCGTCCAGTTCGACACGCCGTTCGACCTGGAGTTCGACGAAGACCTGGGCATCTCGCTGGTCTTCAGCTCCTCGAACCTGAGCAACGTCACGAGTGCCGACGGCTTCCTGACCGGATTCAACGCCTCGGGCACCGGTAACCTGACAGGCACCCTCATTCCCGAGCCGGCCAGCCTCTCGCTGCTGGGCCTGGGGGCGATGGGCCTCGTCCGTCGTCGCCGCTAAGCCCGGCGATGCCCGCCCGGACCGCTATCTGGCCGGGCAGGTAACCGGACGCTGAACGAAACCTGTCGAAGCATTGAAGCCGCGCATAACCGTTTTCAATCTCCTTCGGGCAGAGTTTCGTGCGTCGGCGGTTCGACCGCCCGACGAGCGACACAAGGGTAGATAATGCGACCGGCCGCCGGGTTTTCGCCCGGCGGCTGGTTTTTTTCTGCCTGCCCTCCCGCCGTCGGTCCGCCTAGGCCACCTGGGCCTGCCGGGCCAGGCTGTCGCGGGCCGCGTCGCACACCTTCAGGACGCCGGGGTGCTCGATCTTCCGCTCGACGGTCACGGCATAGAACCGCTCACGGACGCCGGTGATCGGCCCGATCGGCTTCACGCCGAACTCCTCGACGACCGCCTTCTCGACGTTCTGGCAAGCCGGGAATGCAGCGCCGGACCGGCTCGCGAAGGTCTTGAGCAGTGCAGAGTCGACGAACTCCCCGACCACCAGCGGCCGAATCTCCTGCCCGGCGAACCACCGGTCAATGTTCCGCCGGAGCGTGTTGTCGTCCGTCGGCAGCATGACCGGCGTGCCATGGAGGCTGCGCGGGAAGTCCTTGCGGAGCTTGGCGGCGACCTTCGCGGGGGCGAAGAACATCACCCCGCACTCGCCCAGCAGGTGGCTGAAGCAGCGTACCGGGTGGCTGGCCGGCGGCGGGGCGTCGGCCAGGATCAGGTCCAGCTTGTGGCTCGACAGGTCCGTCAGCAGCCGCTCGATCGCGTCCTCGTAAACCACCAGCCGCGTCGGCTCGTGTTCCGGCTCGGCCATTGTCGCCGGCAGCAGCAGGTCGTGCGTCACCAGCTTGGGCATGTGCTCAGTCACGCCGACGCGCAGCGTCCTTGCCCGGCCGGTGGGCCGACGCCGAACCACGTCCAGCAGCTCCTGCCCGATGGGGAAGATGCTCTCGGCGTAGTCGAAGCACGTCCGCCCGACGTCCGTGAGCACGAGCCCCCGGCCCTGCTTGCGGAACAGCCGCTGCCCCAGCGCCTGCTCCAGCTTGCGGATCTGCCCGGAAATCGTCGGCTGCGAAACCATCAGCGCATCGCTCGCCTGCGAGACGCTGCCGTGCTTGGCGACCATCCAGAAGTACAGAAGGTGGTGGTAGTTGAGCCATTCCATAATGCGGCCTTTCCGAAGTGTCGCATTGTTCCTTCGTTATAGTCGCAGAGTCAAGTCGAATCGATAATCGAAGCGAGTGAACAGACCCTTTCGCCAAGGAGGCATCCCATGTGGCTGGAAATTCGAGGCATCAACCACGACCTGACCGCCGACGAGAACACGTTCCTGCACGAGAAAGTCGAGCGGGCATTGGGGGAGTTCGCCGACCGCATCACCCGTGCGACGGTCCGCGTGAAGGACGTGAATGCCGCTCGCGGCGGGGTGGACATGCAGGTGCAGGTCCGCATCGACAGCCCGGACCTGGGCACCATCCTCGTGCAGCAGACGGAAGAGACCGTCTACGCCGCGGGAGAGAAGCTGAGCGTCCGCCTGCAAAACGCCCTTGGAAAACGCGTGAACAAGAAAGCCCGCCAGAAACTCGGCGACCGCGCCAGCGTCCGGGCCACGTAGGGCCCGATTCGGGACGGGTAATCGAGCAGGACGAGCTCTGGCATCCGCCGCGGCGTCGCACCAGTCGACGCCGCGGCGCGACTCAGGGCGTTGACTCCCAAAATCCACTTGCCAGCCTGCGTGACCAGGTCTTTCACGACCACAGCATCATTTCAATTCGTACGAAAACCTCCGAACCGCCCCCCGGCATGCCGCCGCCGTATAAACTCCGGGTATGCATCGAACGGCCGACGTACGAGACCCATCCCGGACGACCGAAACACGCCCTGACCGCCTCGTTCGTGACCCGGCCCTCTGGCCGGTAGCCGAGAAGGTCATCGCCGGCACCTCCCTTTCCCACGCCGACGGGCTGACGCTCTTTGCAACCCCCGATGTTCACGGCGTCGGCAGGCTCGCCAACCTCGTGCGCGAATGCATCAACGGCGATGCCGCTTACTACAACCGCAACCGGCACATCAACTACTCCAACGTCTGCGCCCTCTCCTGCAAGTTCTGCAGCTTTTACCGCAAACGCGGCGAAGAAGGGGCTTATGAGATGCCGGTGGAGCAGGTCGTCGCGGCCGCGAAGAAGGCCTGGGACGGCGGTGCGACCGAAGTGCACATCGTCGGCGGCCTGCACCCCTGGCTGAAGTTCGACTACTACCTGGACTTCCTCCGCGGCATCCGTGCCACCTGCCCAGGCCTGCACGTCAAGGCCTTCACCGCCATCGAGATCGTCCACTTCTCCCGCATCGCCCGGATGGGCATCCCGGAGGTGCTGGCCGCATTGAAGGAAGCCGGCCTGGGCAGCCTCCCCGGCGGCGGGGCGGAGATCTTCGACGACCGCGTTCACGACGAGGCGTTCAAGGGCAAGGTCCGGGCGGACAAGTGGTTCGAAGTCCACCGCGCCGCCCATGCCCAAGGCCTCTTCACGAATGCAACAATGCTCTACGGCCACATCGAAGGCGTCGCCGAACGCGTCACCCACCTGATCAAACTGCGGGAACATCAGGCGGAATCGCTGGATGCGGCAGGGATCAAGGGATCAAGGGATCAAGGGATCAAGGGGCAGCCGGGACAACCGTCCTCGATCCCTCGATCCCTCGATCCCTCGATCCCTTCCCGAGCATTCTTCAACTGCATCATCCCCCTCTCCTTCATCCCCGAGGACAGCGAGTTGGGGCACCTGCCGGGGCCGACGGGGTTGAATGACTTGAGGACGCTGGCCGTCACGCGGCTGATGGTCGATAACGTCGCGCACATCAAAGCGTTCTGGATCATGCAGAGCGTGCACCTCTCGCAGGTGGCATTGGATTACGGCTGCGACGACCTGGACGGCACCGTCGTCTGGTACGACATCACCAAGCGGCAGGGGGACGCCCAGCACCAGGAACTGCACGTGGAGACGATCAAACGGCTCGTGCGTGAAGCCCGCCGAACGCCGGTGGAACGCGACACGCTCTACCGCGTGATCGAACGCGACGAGAATGACAAGGTCATCGCCCCGAAAGACCTCGTCCGCCCGGAAAGCCCCCCGACGGCCGTGGAGCCGCGATCCGGAAAGCAATCGCCGGCGCGGGAGTCGGCGTTGGCAGGGTGAGGGGGGTTGAGTAATCAGTAATGAGTAATAGACAACACTGTACGTGATCCGGGAGGCGGTGGACGATCGTTATTGCTTCTTAATTATTATTCGTTGCTTATTTCTCATTGCTCATCATCAAAAATGCATCGCCTCACGCGTCAGGTTCGGTTTGGCATTTCGCCGGACGGCACGCTTGCCGACGGGGGGACGAACGGCTTTGCGGCCCGGCCGCCGCTGTTGGGGCTGGGAATCTACCTTGAGCTTGAAGCGACTTTCGTCGGCGAGCCGGATGTGGCCAGCCAGTATGTCAAGGACATCAAAGCCATTGACACTGCCGTCGGCGAGCGGGTGTTGCCGGTGGTGCAGGCGGCCTTGGCGGCCGGGCGTTCCGGCTCGGCCGACGCCGGCGGGCGGATGCTGCAGACCGCCTTCGACCGCCTGGCCGGGGCCTTCGCCGACGTGCGGCTGGCAAACCTGAAGCTACGCCTGAGCCCGCAGTTGCACCTGGAAACCGACGGGACCGACATGATCCGCCTGACACAGACGTTCGAGTTCTCCGCGAGCCATCGCCTCCACAACGACCGCTTCAGTGATGAAGACAACCGGCGCATGTACGGCAAGTGCAACAACGCCCAGGGCCACGGGCACAACTACGTCGTCGAGGTGACGCTCAAGGGTCCGCCGGGCGCGGACGGACAGCTGATGCCGGTGCGGCGGTTCGAGGAGACCGTGCAGGCCGTGGTGATAGACGACTTCGATCACAAGCACCTCAACACGCAGGTGGCGGATTTCGAAGTGACGATCCCGAGTGTGGAGAACATCGCCGCGGCGATCTTCCAACGGCTGGCAAGTGCGTTCGAAGCCCCGGTTCGGCTTGATAACGTCCGCGTCTATGAAACCCCCAAGACGTGGTGCGACTACAGTGCGTAGTACGGCCGGCGGGTGACGGTGAAGATTCGCCCGGAAACGACAAAGGCCGCGCTTCTCCGTCCCAGAAGAAGCGCGGCCTTCGCCCTGCGGCTAAGTTTTGCTCAAACGATGTGTAAACGCCTCAGGCGGTGACGGCTTCCTTGGCAGTGTAGAACGCCGGCAGCGGCTTGCCGTCGGCTTTCCACTTGTTCACGACGGCCTCGGCCTTGCCGGCCGAGTTGAGCATGTGCAGCTTGCGTTTCACCATCTCGGTAATGGCCTTGCGGGCCGGGCCCAGGTACTTGCGCGGGTCGAACTCGGCCGGGTCGTTGACGAAGACTTCGCGGATCTTGGCGGTCATCGCCAGGCGGAGGTCGGTGTCGATGTTCACCTTGCAGACGCCGTAGGTGCGGACGGCCTTGGCGATCTGTTCCTCAGGCACGCCCTTGGCGTTGGGCATCTTGCCGCCGTACTTGTTCACCAGGTCGACGAACTCCTGCGGCACGCTGCTGGAGCCGTGCATGACCAGCGGCAGGCCGGGGCAGGTCTTCATGATCTGCTCGATGCGGTCGAAGGCCAGCACGGCCTCGTGCTTGAACTTGAACGCGCCGTGGCTCGTGCCGATGGCGACGGCCAGCGAGTCGATGCCGGTCTTTTCGTAGAATTCCTTCGCCTCGTTCGGGTCGGTGAGGAACTTGTGCAGGTTCTTCTGGTACTCCTCGGCGTCGAGGCCGACGACGTCTTCCTCAATCCCGCCGAGCATGCCGAGTTCCGCCTCGACGACCACGCCGGCGGCATGGGCCACATCAACCGCGGCCTTGGAGACTGCGATGTTCTCCTCGAACGAGTGGTGGCTGCCGTCGATCATCACGCTGGTGAAGCCGTCGTCGATGCAGGTCTGCACGAGTTCGACGGTGTCGCCGTGGTCCAGGTGGATGGCGATGGGCAGTTCCGGGTGCTCCTCGACGGCGGCGTCGATGATGTGCTTGAGGTACCGCATGTTGGCGTAGGCGCGGGCCCCCTTGGAGATCTGCAGGATCAGCGGGCTCTGCTCCGAGGCGCAGGCGTCGATGATGGCCTGGGCGAGCTCCATGTTGTTAACGTTGAATGCGCCGACGGCAAAACCGCCTTCATAGGCGAGGTCGAACATCGGTTTGGTCGTCATCAGGGGCATGGTTCATATCTCCAGTAGCAGTTCAGTCTGAAAGAGGGCCGCTTACGGTTGCGGCGCGGCCGAAACGTACCTCGAAAGACTAGGGCAAGCCGCCGGCCGTCACAAGCCACCGCCGCCGCGGCTCTTTGCCTCACCCGGACGCGAAGCGGCCGGCAAGGTAAAGCCGCCCCGCCTGCCCGCCCGGGCTGGCTTCGCCGGCAAGCTTGCCATTTCCATGCCGAGGCCCGCTACAAACCCGCCCCCGCTGAAGAAGAATGGAAACTTAGCGCACTCGCCTCAGATTGGCGTATGTTGATGCCACACACCGAACAGGGAGACCGATGATCGAGCAACTGGAAGCTCGTCGCCTGCTGGCCGCCGCACTGGATACCCAAGGCCTGCTGACGGTCTTCGGGACGGACGGCGACGACACCATTACCTTCGCCGTAGGGCGGGACGAGCTGACCGTCTTTGTGAACGGCACCGCCAGCAGGTTTGGCGTGGCGGACGTGAAGCGGGTGTACGTGAATGCCTTGGCCGGCGACGACCTGGTCGTGCTCGGCCGGCGGCTCGAGGTGCCGGCCAGCCTCGTCGGCGGCACCGGCGACGACACGCTCTCCGGCTCCCTCGGCGACGACACCCTCGTCGGCGGCGACGGCCACGACGTCCTCAACGGCCGGGGCGGCAACGACCACCTCAACGGCGAAGCCGGCGACGACATCCTCGTCAGCACCGAAGGCCGGGACGTCCTCTTCGGCGGCAGCGGTGCCGACACAGCCGAGGTGCGGGGAATTCTGCTCTACAACGACATAGAAACCCGCCAGGTCGATTCGACCGGCATCGCCATCGGCTGGCTCAAAGACGAACTGACGTCGCTGGAGGGCGAGGTCCTCCACGACGAGACGGCCGGGTGGCAAGTCCGCTGGACGTTCACCGGGCCGGACTTCCGCGGGCCGACCCGCGAGCCGGTCATTCAGCCGTCCACCAGCCATCGCTACACGCCCGCCCCGGGCGAGCGCGTATTTGACGTCTTTGCTTCGGAGTCGAACTTCTCCGACATCGGATGGTTCGGCCCCGACCGTGGGCCGGACCGTTGGGTCGTCGAGACCGACCTCGCCCCCGTCTCTGCATCACCCGACAGCGAAAGCCTGACGCTCTACACCGGCGAGCAGGCGTTCACCTGGCACTTCAACTGGCCGCTGGGCAGCGAAGCGAACCGGTACAGCACCGGCACCGGCGGGCTGAACCTCGTCGCGGCCGCCAGCGCGTTCGCCGACGCCGGGCGCATCAAGCTCGACGTGCGGGCGGTGCTGCCGAGCGGCGGCGTCCGCCTGGCCTTCGCCAAGGCTGCCAGCAGCCTCGACCCGGACGTCCTGCGGTTCAGTGTGGTTACCGAATCGTTCAACGGCACTTCGACGCCGGCCCTCGAAGCCGAGCGGTACACGCTGGACCTCGGGCCGGTCGCGCCGGGCGTCTACACCATCGAGTTCGACAGTGCGGGGGACAGGTTCAGCTACACGTTCGTGATCCCCGAAGGCCGCCCGTGGGTCGGCGGGCGGCTGAGCGCCGAAAGCAGCTACAGCCAGGCCGAGTACCACGAAGCCTACGAAAACCGGACCGACGTCATTCTCTTCGCCGACGACGGCATGGGCGCTGTACCGAAAGTATAAGACGCCAGGGCCCTCGGAGGTGTATCAGGCGCTCGATGCAAGGCAGGCCCGTAGGGATCATCGAGACTATGAAGTGGCAGTATATTCACCCGTTGCCAGGCGTTCACGGTTTAACATCGTTGATCTTCTAGTCTCGGCCTGTTCTATAGTCATGCGCTCCTCTGTTGCCTGAAGCGCTCAGGGCAATGGTGTCGTTCCTTTTGCGTCTTCGCGCACGGGTTGTCGGTGGGTCATCGACAACCGGCGTCAGGCCGGGGAGACTGGGCCGGTATGAAGGATCACTTTCGTGGGACCATGTTGGCCGGTGCGTTCGCGGCGGTACCGATCGGCGTGACGCTCTACCTCATCTGGATGATCGACGACGCGACGCGGTTCGTCACGGAGTCGCTGTTCGGCGTGCACATCTTCGGGCTGGGCATCCTGATGGGCGTGCTGGTGATCTACCTCATCGGGCTGGCGAGCCGGAGTATAGTCGGGCGGGTTTGTGCCTCTGGCATGGACCGCGTGCTGAACCGGCTGCCACTGGTGAACGAGCTATACAAGGCGTGGAAGCAGATCAGCTACGCCCCCGGCGGCGGCGAGGGGATGTACGCCAGGGTCGTGCTCGTGCCGGGCGAGGCCTCGGGCACGCGGCTGCTGGGCTTCACCGACGGCGTAAGCCGGCAGGGCGTCACGTGCGTCTTCGTCCCGGCGACGCCGAACCCGGTCGTCGGCCGCCTGCACCTGGTGCCCGACGAACACCTGAGCTTTCTGGACGTGAGCGTGGAAGACGCATTCAAGATGCTCATCAGCACGGGGAATTTCGTGCCGGAGAAAGTGGTGGGGGGAAGACACGGAGGGTAAAGGCGGGGCCGCGGGCGAAAGAAGCGTCTGCCACCGCCCCGTACCGCGCCCGTCACGTGCCCCGCGACCGGCACCCAATTCACCCGCGCGGGTGTACCGAAGGTACGCGAGGACCAGGGCTAAGGCGATGAAGATTGATTCAACCGGCCATAGCTATCGATGGGTATCGCCGTGCATTTATGTTTCATAGAAACATAAGACTCACCCGAACTGCTTCAGGAAGCGGGCGTCGTTGCTGAAGAAGTACCGGATGTCGTCGATTCTGTACCTCAGCATGGTCATGCGGTCCGGGCCCATGCCGAAGGCGAAGCCGGTATAGATGGCCGGGTCGTAGCCGCCGTTTTTCAGGACTTTCGGGTGAACCATGCCGGCACCCATGATTTCCAGCCAGCCGGTGTACTTGCAGACCGGGCAGCCTTTCGCTCCGCACAGCGTGCAGCTTACGTCCGCTTCCACGCTCGGCTCGGTGAAGGGGAAGTAGCTTTTGCGCAGGCGGATTTTCGTCTCCGGGCCGTAGAGTTGCTGGGCGAAGCTCAGGATCACGCCCTTCAGGTTCGCGAACGTGATGTCCTTCCCGACCGCCAGCCCTTCGATCTGGTGGAACATGCTCTCGGACCGGGCCGACACCTCTTCGTACCGGTAGACCTTCCCCGGCAATATCACGCGCACGGGCTCGGGCGCGAACTGGCGCATTGCGTGGATCTGGCCCGGGCTCGTGTGGGTGCGGAGCACGACGCCGGGGGTCGTGGTGTAGAACGTGTCCCACATGTCGCGGGCGGGGTGGCCTTCGGGCATGTTCAACAGGCCGAAGTTCATCTCGTCCGTCTCCACCTCGGGCGAGACGTACTTCACGAAGCCCATGGTCTGGAAGATGTCGCAGACGCGCTCGATGGTTTCGACGACGGGGTGGGCCGTGCCGACCGCCGGCCGTCGGCCCGGTAGCGTCACGTCGAACGTCGGGTCGGCACCCTCGGCCGTCAGCTTCTTCATCTCGGCGGCGGCCTGCACGTCCTCAAACGTCGCCGAGAGCGACTGCTTCAACTCATTGATCTTCTTGCCCACCCCGGCCCGCTGCTCGGGCGCGACGTCCTTGAGCGTCTTGACCAGCTCCGTGATCGTCCCCTTGCGGCCAAGGTGGTCGCGGTACCAGGCGGACAGGTCACCGCCCGGCCGCTGGGCGGCCTGCAGGGCGTCCAGGGCGGCGGTCTTCAGGTCGTCGAGGTTGTCAGTCGCAGTGGCCACGCGTCGGATAGTACGGCCATCGCCCGCCGGAGGGTAGACACGCCGCCGCCGGGTACATCGGGTCAACGCCAAGACCGCCGAGCAGGGGAGGCCGCAGACAGAGAAGACGAGAAACGGCGTTCTGCGCGAACGGTGTTCCTTCACGGCCTTCGAGTCGCTGCGTCCTCTGCGCCCTTGCGGTGCCGGCATCGCCAGGTTCAATGCGGGGCAGTTCGGCTCATCCGGCACGGCGCCGCCTGCGACGAAGAAAGACTGGCCGACGGAGCAGAAATGACTAACCTAACGCTTGATCGTGCGGTTTAACCCTCAGGCGGGTTCATGTCTTTGTTTCACATCAAGTGGTGGCAGTGGCTGCTGGCCGGCGTGCTGTTGGGCGCGGGCGTTGGATATGCCTGGACGAACAGCCGCGGGCTGCCGGTGAAGTCCGACAGCTTAACGGTCTTCCTCCGCGACGTCGGCCGGGTCGAGACGGCACCGGACGGGCAGACGACCGCGCCACGCATCGCCGACGTCCGCCTGATGCCCCGCAGAATCGACCCGCAGAAGAAAGAGGTCGAGCCGGTCGTTTACGGCCGGCTCGTCGGCTGGGCCGCCGAGACGAACGCACCGGTATACGAACCGCGCGTGCTTCCGGTGGTGCTTCCGGTGGAGTTGAACCTCGGCGGGGCGGCACAGACGTTCGACGGCTTCCCGGCGTTGATGGACGCGCTGGCCGACCGCCCGGGGCGGGAGCCGGTGGCCTGGGCCCGCGCCTGGCAGGCCAGGCCGGCCGAGGCGTACGGGCTGAGCGTGGGCGTGGGCGTGCTATGCCTGGGTTTGCTGGTCCCGGCGGGCCTGCGGCTTCTGGGCGGCAAGCCGGAGCGCGAGCCCGACGCAACCCCCGCCGACCGCCGGCCCAGTAAGAGCAGGAGCAAGAGCACCAGCCCCGGCATCACCGCCCGCCGAGGCCCCACGGCCGAGGAGACCGCCCAACTTCAGGACGTCATCGCCGCGTACGACACCCCCGGCACCGCCGGCAGCACACCCGCCACCGCCGTCATGAACGCAGGTAAGGAACCGGGTGAAGACGCCGCAACCCCGGCCGGCACCGGCCAACCCGGCCCGCGCCCACTCGACACCCGCCGGCCACAATCTACCCCCCAGCCACCCGCCCAGCCGGAACGCCCGCGCGACTTCAAAGGCGAGTACTACCCCGTAGCCCGCCCGACGACGAAGAACGGCGGGGAGGATGAGTAAGGGTTAATGAGTAAGGGGCAATGAGCAATGAGCAACAGGCTTCAGGCCCGCGACGGATGACCATTCGCACCATCTAATGCCTCATCGCTAATCGCGAATGCCTAGCTCCACCACCCCTGGCCCGCACACCGTCGTGAAGGTCTGGCAGCGGGTCGCCGGCTCGGGGAAGGCCGCGGCGTAGGCTTCATGCCACGCCGCCAGGAACGGCCCGGCGGCCTCCTCACGCACGAGCGCCCAGACGCTGCCGCCGAAGCCGGCACCGAAGCTCGTGGCGGCCGGGGCACCCAGCCGACGGGCGGCCTCGGCGAGGTAGACCGTCTCGGGCACCTGGTTGCGCAGCAGCCGTTCGGCCCCGGCCTGCGAGGCGTTCACGGCCTCGGCCAGTCGCGGCACGTCGCCCGCGAGCAACGCCGCCGCCGCCGACTCCACCGCGGCCGACTCGAGCAGAAAGTGGTCCAGCCGGGCATGCAGCGCGGGCGCGTCCGCCCCGGCGTTCCCGATGTACCGACGCAGCGCCGCAACGGCCGAGGGCCCCTCGGCCAGCACGTCCGCCAGGCTCAGTGCCTCGCCCGTTTGTTCCCGCCAGAGCCCCGAGAGCCGCCCGGCCAACTCCGCGGCGTTGTTGTAGAGCGCGCGGGCCTCGCCCGTCTTCTCCGCCAGTACGCCGCTGGAGGCGATCGCCACGCACCACCCGGCCGGGCGCGCCACGTGCCGACGGAGGCGAACGGGCGCGAAGTCGTACAGGCTCAGCGTGCCCGGCTTGCCCAGGAGGATGGCCGTGTGGTCTTCACTGCCGCCGAAGGTGCCCACGCCGCGGTCCCCGGCGAGGGGGCCGAAGCTCCGGCCGTTCTCCAGCGTGCCCAGATACTCCGCCAGCGCCTCGGGCGAGGCGATCGCGTCGCGGAACGCCGGGCGGGAGGGCAGGTCATTCGCCGCGGCCAGCACGAGGTACGTGCCGACGACCAGCGCGCTGGAGGAACTCATGCCGGCCGCCTGAGGCAGGTCGCTGGCGAAGGCGACGTCCGCCCCGACCAGCGGCCCGGCGAAGTTGCGTGCAAGCCGGCGTGCGACCGTCATCGGGTAGTTAGCCCAGCCGGCCTCGGGCGTCAGCTCGGAGCTGAAGTCGAACGTGGCCTCACGCCCGCCCGCGACGTCGATGAAGCGGATGCGCCGGTCCGCCCGTCGGCGTGCGGCGAAGACGAAACCCCGCTCCACCGGGCAGACGAGGCTCGGCCCGCCGGCGTAGTCGGTGTGCTTGCCGAGGAACTCCAGCCGGCCCGGGACCCACCAGAGCCGCACCGGCTCCGGCCCCGCAGTCAGGCTGGCCAGCGCGCGCTCGAACAGCGGCGCCTTAACCCGCGCCGAGGCAGCCGGCAGCCCGGCGGCGTGCAGCCGGGCGCACGCCTCGGCGGGGGTCAACGGCGGTGGGGTGGTTTCACGCATCGTGCGTTCACTCAAGGCTGCTTCCCCGTGCCCAGGGCCGTCATCGCGTCCACCGTGCTCCAGCGGACGAAGCCTTCGATCGCCTCGTACTCGGCAAGGCCCAGTTGGTCGTACAGGCGGGCGGTGTCGCGGTTGCGGTCCTCGGCGCGCTTCCAGAACTCGCGCTCGTCCGTACCGGGGAAGAGGGCTTTGTCCTTCTGGCTCTCGTGCTTGAAGATCGCGACACGCTTGCGGTCAACCTCCTCGGGCGAGAGGGGCACGGCCATCTCGATCTGGTGCGGCTCCCACTCCTGCCACGCCCCGCGGTACAGCCATACCTCGCACTGCCTGTACCAGCCGTCCTGCTCCACGACCTTGAGCGCTTCTACGATGGCTGCAAGACACGTGCGGTGCGTGCCGTGCGGGTCCGACAGGTCGCCGGCGGCGTAGACCTGGTGCGGCTTGATCTGGCGGAGCAGGTCCACGGTGATGTCGATGTCCTCCTGGCCGAGGGGCTTTTTGCGCACCTTGCCCGTTTCGTAGAAGGGCAGGTCCAGGAAGTGCAGGCTCGCCTCGCCCAGGCCGCAACTGCGGCAGGCGGCGCGCGCCTCGCCGCGACGGATCAGGCCCTTGAGCTGCTGCACCTCGCCCGAGTCGATCATGCCCGGCTGCTTGTTCTTGAGGAACTGCTCGATGTGCTGCTCGATCTCGGTGGCGGCCTTCTGGTCGATGCCGAACATGCGGTTGAAGTCCGCGGCGAAGTCGGCGAAGCGGATGCAGTCTTCATCGAAGACGGCGATGTTGCCGCTCGTCTGGTAGGCCACGTGCACGTCGTGACCCTGGTCGACAAGGCGGATGAGTGTGCCGCCCATGCTGATGACGTCGTCGTCCGGGTGCGGGCTGAAGATGACGACCCGCTTGGGAAAGACTTCGTCGGCGGGGCGGTCGATGTCGCCGGGGAGCTTCTCCTCGCTCGGCTTGCCGCCGGGCCAGCCGGTGATGGTCCGCTGCATCGCGCGGAAGACCTGCAGGTTGACGTTGTAGACCGGGCCGCGCTCCGCCACCAGGCTCTGCAGGCCATGCTCGTTGTAGTGCTCGTCCGTCAGCTTCAACAGCGGCTTGCCGACCTTGCGGCCGAGCCAGATGGCGGCCCGGCGGATCATCGCCTCGTCCCACGCGACCTCGCCGTGGAGCCAGGGCGTCTTGATCCAGCTCAGCTCGGCGGCGGCGGCGGCGTCGAGGTAGAAGCTCGCCTGGGCGTGCTCCTGCAGGAAGCTGGCGGCGACCGTCGGCGTGACCGGCCCTTCGATCGCCTCGCGGATGATCGGCGCTTTGTTCTCGCCGAAAGCCACCAGCACCACCCGCCGGGCGGCAAGGATCGTGCCGACGCCCATCGTGATCGCTCGGAGCGGGACGTTCTCAATGCCGAAGAAGTCACTGGCGGCGTCCAGCCGGGTGAGGCGGTCGAGCCAGATCAGCCGGGTGCGGCTGTCGCGGCCGGAGCCCGGCTCGTTGAAGCCGACGTGGCCGGTCCGCCCGATGCCCAGCAGCTGCAGGTCCAGCCCGCCGGCGTCGACGATCTGCTGCTCGTACGCGGCACAGAACGGCCCGACCGCTTCCAGCGCCAGCGTGCCGTCGGGCACGTGGGTGTTGGCCTTGTCGATGTCGATGTGGTCGAACAGGTGCTCGTCCATGAAGCGGCGGTAGCTCTGCAGGCTGTCGGGCCGCATGGGCCAGTACTCGTCGAGGTTGAACGTGACGACGTTTCCGAAAGAAAGCCCCTCGTTGCGGTGCATGCGGATGAGTTCCGCGTAGACGCCGGTGGGGGTTGAGCCTGTAGCCAGGCCCAGCACGCATGTTTCGCCGGCGGCCTGTTTGGCGCGTACGAGTTCGGCGATCTGTCTTGCGACGGCCGCGGAGACTTCATGCGGGTCGCGGAAGACGCAGGTGCGGCTGATGCCGGCGGGCTGTTCGGATGTGGCCAGGGTCATGCTTGAAGTCTTTCGGGAGGGCCAGGCTCGGAATTAATTCAGTTCAAGAAAAAAGGTAAACGCCGCTGTTGTAGGTGTCAACGGACTTGCATAGTCTGGAGCCGGAGTTTTTTCCTTGCCAGAACAAAGCCTCCTGCCTTCTTCCGGTTCCGCCGCCAACGCCGCCTGTCATCTCGAGGCCGGCCAGCGTCGGGTGCTGCGCCGGCTGTGGGAGTCCGGCCCGGCCAGCCGCATCGAAATCGCCCGCGGCCTGCACCTGCGCCCCAACGAGGTGGGCAAGCTCGTCGAAGTTCTTCGCGGGCACCAACTCGTGCATGAGGGTGAGCCGGTACCTTCAGCCGGCGGGCGGCCCAGGGTGCCCCTGCTGCTCGATCCGACCACACGGCACGTCGTCGGCGTGGCCGTCGCCCCGGGGGAAGTGCTGGCGGTGCGCCTGAACCTGCTGGGCGAGGCCGCGGGCAAGACACACCGCCGGAAGGTGGCCACGCCCGGCCGGCTGGTTTCCTCCGCGGCCGCGGCACTGCGCCAGGTGTGCGACGACGAGACCGTCGCCGTCGGCGTCTCCGTCACCGGTTTCGTCGACGTCGAGGCCCGCAGGCTGCTCTTCAGTTCCGCGATGCCCGGGGCACGCCCGGTGAGCCTTCAGCCGTTGTTCGACGCCGCCCCGGCCGCCGTCGTCGTGCAGAACGACATGCACGCGCTGGCCGCCCAATGGCTGCTCTCCCGCCGAGTCACGGCCGAGCAGGAAGCACTGCTCGTGAAAGTCGACGACGGGTCCGTCGGCGGCGCGCTGATCGTCAACGGTCGGCCCAACCGCGGAAGCGTCCTCAGCGGCAATGAGATCGGCCACATGCGCTGCCAGGCCCCCACGCCACGCTGCTACTGCGGCCACACGGGCTGCCTGGAGCGCGTCTTCAGCACGGCCTACTACCGCAAGCTTACCGGCCGACGCTCGGCCACGCTCTTCGCCGCCGCGGAGGCTTACGACGGCTCGGACGAGGCGCTGAACCAGATCCTTTCGCACCTGGCCCGGGGCATCGCCAACGTCACGAACTTCGCCCGGCCGCACCGGCTCGTCGTCGTCAGCCCGTTGGCCCGGCACCGCCGCGTCATGGACGCACTGCTGGCCGGCGTGCGGCGGGAGGTGCTCGACGTGTTGCTCGACCGCCTGACGATCGACCAGTGGGACCATTCAAACAGCAGCACCGCCGAGTCCGCCGGATGGCTGGCACTGGCCGGGCTTTACTACGGCGGCTGGCAGTCGCCCGATCGACAGGAGGTCACAAGTGGCTGAGCAGCGTACCGCACTCGTAACCGGCGGGGCGGGGTTCATCGGCTCCAACCTCGTGCGCCACCTTTGCGACCAGGGTTGGCGTGTCCGCGTGCTGGACGACCTCTCCGGCGGCGACGCGTCGCGCCTGGCCGACGTCGTCGATCCACAGGACGTGCTCGCCGCGAGCGTGACCGACGCCGCCGCGTGCGCCCAAGCCGTCGCCGGTTGTGATGTCGTGTTTCACCTGGCGGCGAAGGTGAGCGTGGTGGAATCTATGGCCGAGCCGTTCGCCTACCACGCGGTGAACACCGGCGGCACGCTCACGCTGTTGGAGGCGGCACGGGCCGCGGGCGTGCGGGCGTTCGTCTTCAGCGGCACCAGCGCCGCCTACGGCGACGACCCGGCCCAGCCCAAGCACGAGGGCATGCTCCCCAACCCGCTGAGCCCCTACGCCGTCAGCAAGTACGCCGCCGAGCGGTACGTGCTGGCCTACGCCCGCCTGCACGGCCTGCACGCGGTGGGGCTGCGGTACTTCAACGTCTACGGGCCGAACCAGAACCCCAAAAGCCAGTACGGTGCGGCCGTCCCGGCGATCGTCAGCCGCCTGCTGGCCAACCAGCGCCCCACCGTCTACGGCGACGGCGAACAGACGCGCGACTTCGTCTTCGTGCAGGACGTCGTGCGGGCGAACCTGCTGGCCGCCGAACGCCCCGCCGCGGCCGGGGGCGTCTTCAACATCGGCACGGGCGAGCGCATCTCGGTGAACGACCTGGTCCGCCACGCCACCCGCCTCATCGGCGCCGACCTCGAACCGGAATACGCCCCGCCCCGCCCCGGCGAGGTCCGCGACAGCCTGGCGGACATCTCCCGCGCCCGGGAGCACCTGAGCTTTGCCCCGCAGACCGACCTGGCCGCCGGCCTGGCGGCGTACATCACTTACGCCCGCACGCTATAGGCCGGGAGACTCACGCCGGCGTGGCTTGCCTGGCGGCCTGGTCGATGTACGCCGCCAGCTCCGGGTCGACGGCCGGGACGTCGACGGGGCGGCCGCCGGCGCGGAGGGACTCTGTCGCGCAGCACGCCGCCGCCACGGCATATCTCGCACCGACGGGGGAGGTGGAGATCGGGGCGTCTTCCCGCACGTAGCGGATGAACTCCTGGACGATGAGCGTGTCGGCCCCGCCGTGGCCGCCGTGG
>JBHJOM010000111.1:0-9492 GCA_050329715.1 Phycisphaerae bacterium | reverse complement strand
TGACGCTGCGCGGTACGCCGCCGCAAGGCCGGAGCCCGGACTTCGAAATCGACACCACGGAGCACGTGTACGACCGCTTCCAGCACGACCCCAACACGGCGTCGCTGATGTGGTCCGGCCCGGAGGACCTGTCGGCCCGCCTCTGGCTGGAGCGGCAGGCGGGCGGGCTGCTGGTGCAGGTCGAAGTGACCGACGAGCAGACCCGCGCCGGGTTCGACATCGCAGAACTTGACCGCGGCGACTCGATCGAGCTGGCCCTGGCCGCCAAAGACGGCACGCCCCTTCTGCTCGTCGCCGCGGAGGGCACCGGGGGTGCGGCGCAGGTCGCCCGACGGACGCCCGGCGGACTCGAGCGGGCCGCCGGCGTAGAGACGACGATCACGCGCGAGGGTTCGACCACCCGCTACAGGCTCACGGTGCCCTGGTCGATGCTCGGGCTGCAGGCCCCGCCGGCATTCCTGAACCTGGACCTCCGCGTGAACGACATGGACCAGCCACAGGCCGAGGCCGACCAGTGGGAAAGCCGCCTGAGCCTGGTGCCCTGGGCCGACGACTCCCCGGCCGGACAGGCGATGCAGGCGATCGCGTTCCCGCAGTAGGGCGACGGCGGCCGAACTGCACGCATCGTAGCGGCGCGCATTCTCCCGCCGTGCTTCGTACCGCCGTACGCATCACACTGCGGCGTACGCCCCACGGCCGGGTATGTCCGCGACGCGCTTACCGTGGCAAAACCGGGCGGGGCGGCTAGAGTCTCCTATATGGAACTGGTCTACCTCGACAACAACGCCACCACCCGCCCGGACCCGCAGGTCGTGCAGGCCATGTCGCTCTACCTGAGCCAGTACTGGGGCAATCCCTCCAGTGCCCACCGGTTCGGGCAGCGTTGCCGCCAGGGCATCGACGAGGCCCGCGCGCAGCTCGCCGCCCTTCTCAGCGTTCGTGATTCGGAACTCACCTTCACCGGCAGCGGCACCGAGGCGACGAACACCGCCCTGCGTGGCCTGCTGGCCGGCCGTGCGCCGCGAACGAAGATCATTACGACTGCCGTCGAGCACTCGGCCACGCGGGAGATGTGCCAGCAGTTGGCCAAAGAGGGTGCCGAGGTCGTTCTGCTGCCCGTTTCGCCCGAGGGCGACTTGGACCCGGCCGCCGTCGCCGAGGCCTTGAGCGACGACGTCGCCTTCGTCAGCACCCTCTGGGCGAACAACGAGACGGGCGTGCTTTTTGACGTCGCCGAGATCGCCAGAATCTGCCGGGACAAGGGCGTGCCCTATCACGTGGACGCGACGCAGGCCGTCGGCAAGATCCCGGTGGATCTTTCGGCACTCGGCGTGGATGCCGCGACGATCGCCGCGCATAAGTTCCACGGGCCCAAGGGCATCGGTGCGTTGTACGTACGTCGAGGGCTTCGGATTCGCCCGTGGCTCATCGGCGGGCCGCAGGAGCGCGGTAAACGTGGCGGCACGGAAAACGTGGCGGGCATTGTCGGCATGGGGAAGGCGGCCGAGCTGGCGTTGGCCCACCTGCCGCAGATGCAACGCGTCGCCGAGCAGCGCGACCGCTTTGAGGAGGAGGTCACGGAGCTGATCCCCGACACCATGGTCATCGGCAACCGCAGCAACCGCCTGCCGAACACCGCGAGCATCGGCTTTGCCCACCTCGAGGCCGAGGCGATTCTCATGCTGCTTTCCGAGCAGGGCATCTGCGCCAGTGCCGGGGCGGCGTGCAGTTCCGGCAGCCTCGAGCCGAGCCACGTGCTCAAGGCAATGGCGGTGCCGGAGGTGTTCGCCCACGGCGCGATCCGCTTCTCCCTGGGCCGCTTCACGACGGATTCGGAGCTGGACATCGCCGTCGCGACGCTGCCCGGCGTGATCGAGCGGCTGCGCAGCGTGCTGCCGGTAGGCTGAGCGGGTAAGGTGCCGGTCGTGCCGTCTCTCGCCCCCCTGCTCGTCGCCGCCGCCGCTGTCGTCTGGTACGTGGCGGTTCGTGGCGGTGCGGCGGCCGGTTTGTCGCTCGGCGGGCTGGGTTTGCGGGGAGTTGCCCACGCGTTGCCGGTGCTGGGCGTCGCCATGTTGGCCGGGGCCCGGGGCCGGGCGGACGTGGCCACGGGCATGGTCTTTGGTGCCTGCGTCGCGGCGTTGTTCCTGGCGCTGCCGTTGTTGCTCATCGGCTTTCGTGACAAGCACGCAGGCGCAGACGCCGCAGACGCCGCAGACGACCCGGCCGACCTCGTCGGCACGGCACCCCGCGGGCCCGTCGGGCGGCCGCCGGCTTACTTCGCCTTCGTCGTGCCGGCGGCGGTCGCGCTGCTGCTGATCGGCTTCGAGGGCGTCATCGGTCCGGTTGCGGCCGTCGGGCTGCTGCTGCTGGGCGTCACGACGCTCGTCGCGGCGTCCGCGTACTGGGGCGGGGCAGGCTCCGCGGGTATCTCGGCAGCGGGGGCTGGCCGTCGGTCGAATGTGGCGGTGCTGCAACTGGTGCTCGCGGCGGTGGCCGTCGCCGGCGGCTGCTGGCTCGGCGTGGCGGGCATCACGCTGGACGAGTTTCAGTTCGGCCGGGCCGTCGCCGGGGAGCTGGCGACGGTGCTCCTGGCACCCGCGGCGGTGCTGCCGATGATCGGCGCGAACGCCGCCCTTGCAGGTCGTGCCGGGCGGGTGGCGGGGTTGCACGTCGTCGTCACGTTCGTCCTGCTGAACCTGCTGATCGTGCTCCCGGCCGCCAGCCTGACGTACCTGGCCGCCGACCGCCTGGCCGAACACGCCCCCACAGCCCAGGCCCCGACAATTGCGTCGCCGCCGACGACGACAACGACGACAACGACTGCGACGACGGTGCCGACGACAGCCCCCGCCGGCCTGCCCGGCCTGCCCGTCGCGGACGGCGCCGCACCTGTGCCTGCGTCGGGCATGCCCTTTGACCTGACGAGTTGGCAGCTGGCCGTGCCCGGCATCCTCGCCGGGGGGCTGCTGCTGCTACCCGTAGCGCTTGGCCGAACCCGGCCGGGCCTGCCCGAGGCGGCTTTGCTGCTGGCGGGCTACTTCGGCTACCTGCTCATGGCGGTGGGGCTTCCGGGCGTGCTGCTCGGCCATTAGAGCGGTTCAAATCAGCTTCCAGCATGTCATTGTGAGTTGTCACGTACCTTCGGCACACTCGCGCGGGATCAACAGACCGCCGGCGGAGAAGCGTGTGACAGACAGCAGGCATCGGCCGAAACGCCGAGACGTCGAGACGCCGAGACGCCGAGACGCCGGCCAGATCAATGTTGCTCGCCCCGGCCAAACGCCTCCTCCCTCGCCCCGAATGGGCACCAGTCTCCTCGCCCCGGAGGGGCCGGCGGGATGTAGCCAGGGGTGGAGCGAGCCGAGCCGCGCAGCGGCCGCGAACGCAACCCCTGGAGACGCCGCCCAATATGAGACAAGCCCCGGAAGGGCGACAGAAACCTCGGCCGATCCTGTCGCCCCGGAGGGGCTTCGCACAATGGGGGCCGGCCACCAGGGGTTTCGCTCGCCGCGACTCGCTGCGCTCGCTCAGCATGACACGCTGGAGATCGAGCGGGTCCGCTCTAGCGGGTCGCCCGGCTCCGGCCGGCAAAGCTCCTGCCGTTGATGTCCTG
Organism: Phycisphaerae bacterium; assembly: GCA_050329715.1. GTDB lineage: Bacteria > Planctomycetota > Phycisphaerae > Tepidisphaerales > Tepidisphaeraceae > DAIOTR01. The sequence goes on along the minus strand of JBHJOM010000111.1, from coordinate 5,879 downwards.
CCGGCGATGTCCTGGCGGTGTGGTCGATGGCACGGCTCAAGCTACAATGCCGGCGATGCCCGACCTGGACCTGTTCCATGCCTTCCGGTGGATGCTCGCGACGTTCGTTACCGTCTACGCGACGGTCATCACGCTGCAATTTCTCTGGGGCTGGTACGTCTACCTGAACACGCCGGACCGATACCTGTCCATGGCCCGGCGGTACATCCTCGTGCAGGGGTTGCGTATTCGCATGTTCAAGTTCGGCCCGGACGTGGCGGTTATCACCCTGCAGTGCGTCGCCTTTGGTCTGATGATGTGGCTGCACGCCCTGATCTTTTGAGACGAACTGCCGCCATGACCGACCGACCGGAGCAAAAAGCCCTCCCCGAGCCGGGCCACACCGACGCCCAGGGCCCGCAGGCCGTCGTGGTCCGGCCGGCACAGGCCGTCGTGGCCGCCCCCGAGGCCGACCTCGCCGCCCTGCCGTGGGACGAAATCTCCTCGCTCGCCGAGGACCTGGGCCTGGACCCGACCCGTCACAAGTCCGTCCGCGAACTGGCGACGGCCGTGGCCGACCGAAAGCAGCTCATCGAGTCGCTCGACCGCGAGGCGATGCTGGAAGTCGTCCGCTGGGGCCGCCGGCCCGTCCCGGCAAATGCTTCCAAGCAACACCTCGCCGGGGAGATCGCACGCGTCAAGCGGATGCGCTTCGACGACCTCTCCGACCCGGCCGTTCGCATCCTCGCCCTGCTCCGCGGCTGCGAGTTGCGCGGGGCAGAGTCCCGCAGCAAGCTGACCAAGCTGCTCTACAAGCGCGAGGGCCTGATAAGCCGTCTCGGCAGGAAACGCCGCGCCTGGATGGGCGGGCTGCTCGAACGCGCCCTGGGCAACGGCGACCAACCCGAGCCCTACGCCTACCTGCCCGAAGAACATCCCGCCGGCGACCCCCGCCCCGACCAAGGCCGACCGACCGCCTCAGACCGCACCGCCGCCGAAAGAGCCGCTTCGAACCGCGCAGCAAACCGTACAGCCGCCGACCGCACAGGTGCCGACCGCACAGGCGACCGGAGTCGACGTGAGCCGAGCCCTTCGAGACTCAAGCACGACGTCGAAGAGTCGGGCGTCTTCGGCGGGCTGACAAACCGCATCAAGAAGACCGCCGACGCCTACCTCAATCAGAAGCTCGACGAGGTGGAAGCCCGCATCGACCGCAAGCTCGACGAGATCGACCGCCGGCTGGCCGAGTGGCGCGACAAGGAAATCGCAAACCGCATCCGCATCCTGAAAATCACGCTTTGGGTCAGCCTTGTGCTGGGTGCCTTCAGCCTGATCTACTCGTGGGTCAAGACTTACTGGATGTAGGTAGTGTCCACTCCTACAGCCGTGCGAACGATTCTTTAGCGGCCCGGGAGGGCGAGACGCCAGCCTGTGCACGGCCGAGCCGCGGGCCGAGGGCGGTACGGCGTGTCAACGTCGGCGTGCCCTCACTGGAAGCGGCGTTCGCTGACGCATCGCAGGCCGAAACAACGCCCTCCCGGCCGCGGGCTTATCAAAGCCAGCGGGCCGGGAGGGCGAATGGTCTTGCGGGCAGACCGCCGTCTGAAGCAGCCTGCGGGGGCGGGGGGAGCGATCAGCGGCGGCGACGCAGGCCGGCCAGGGCTACGCCGGCGAGCGCCAGGGCCGAGGTCGGCTCGGGCACGGCCACGCGGATGAAAGCGTTGCCCTCGGTATCACCCGCCGCGTTGGACCAGACGATGTTCGAGTAGAAAAACCCGTCGTCTGCCAGGAAACCGCCGAGCATATCTGGCGAGGCACTGAAGGTGTCCTCGAAGATGATGAAGGCGTCGTCGAGGGTCCCGTCGCCGTCGAGGTCGATCTGGTCGCCGGCGCGGAGGAACTCGCTGCCGTTGTAGGTCCAGACGAAGTTCTGTTTGGCTGTCGGGTTGTCGGTAAAGCCGCCGAGGACGACATTCCCGGCCGAGTCGCCCGTCACGATGAAGAACGTGGTGTCGGAGCTGGCAGTCCACGGCACTTCCGACCAAGTTTCCCCGGCCACGCTGCCGCCGACAAGGTCGCCACTGGCGGCGATCGCGACGCCGTTCTTGATGGCCACGCCCCGGCCGTCGGCCAGGCGGGCGCGGGTCAGCCAGTCGCCGTTGGCTTCGAGGATGTTCTGCTCGCCCAGAATGCTGTCGATGGTGGAGCCGGCGTAGGCGTCGCCCTGCTGCAGGACGATCACGCCGTCCTTGATGAGCACCTGCGGCCCGTTGGACGCGCCCAGCGTGCCGCGGACGACATAGCTGTTGCCGTCCGGCGTCGTCTGGAATGCGTTACGCCCGCCGAAGTTAAGGGTGCTGAACGGCGTGGCGCTGCCGACGACCGAGTCGCCGTTGCGAAGAACGACGGTGTTGCCGTTGTTTGTAAAGTAGGCAATGCTCGTCGTCGTGGTTGTGCTGAAGCCGGCGCTGACGGCACCGGCGTCCGAGATGCTCGGGCCGAAGTTGCTTGAACCGAGGGTGTCCCCGGTGCCGACGACTTGACCTTCGCGGAGCGGGAGAGACAGGCTGGTTCCGGTGAAGTTGCCGGCGTAGACGACCTCGTCGTCGTTCGTCGGCCCCCCAACGAGGTTGCCGATGCCGACCCAGTCGCCCGACTCGTTGATATCGACGTACCGATCAAGCGTGTCAAAGGTTCGGCCCGGCTCGAACTCTGTGAACCCCTCCTGTGCGACGAGGTTGTAGGTCGTGCCGGAGCCGGTGATGTACATGACTTCCGAACTGGAGCCCGAGGTGTTCCTGGCGAGCATGATCCAGTACGTGCCGTTACCGGATTTCACCGGCCGGTCGAAGCGGTCGAACTGCAGGCTCTGCAGCGCGCTGTTGTCGACGAAGCTGTTGTCACCGACGCCGGAGTTCTGAAGAATGGCCGTCGGAACGCCGGCGAACGCCGGGAGGGAGCATGCGGCAAGAAGAACGCCGCCCGAGAGACTGGTGCGAAGCATGGACAATCCTTGTTGATATTGAGAGGCCCCACTGTTGGAGGCCTTCGTCCATGGGTCGCGTTTGGTGACGGGAGGCTATCCCGCCTCAAACATTACTGCAATATTTTTAACGTAATCTTCATACAAGCAGGCCTGGCTGGCTACGCCCATTGAGAACGGCCTCTGCCCCCACCTGATCACCCCCGTCCAACCATGCTCCATATTCGCCACGTTCCCCGACGCGAGCTGAACGCCGCCCTCTTGGCGCTGGTCGTCGGCGTGGTGCTGCTGCTCATCAAGTTCGTCGCCTACTACCTGACGAACTCCTCGGCCGTCTTCTCCGACGCGCTGGAGAGCATCGTCAACGTGCTGGCCTCGGGCTTTGCGCTCTGGTCGCTCGTCTTCGCCCACCAGCCGGCCGACAGCTCGCACCCGTACGGCCACGGCAAAGCGGAGTTCCTCTCGGCGCTCTTCGAAGGCGGCATGATCCTCCTGGCCGCGGTCGTCATCGCGTTCAACGCCTTCGTCGCCATAATCGACGGGCCGGAGGTGCAGCGCCTCACGGCCGGGCTCTTGCTCATCGGCGTCGCGGGGCTCATCAACGGCGGCATGGGAGTGTTCCTGCTGAACCGGGGCAGGCGGACCGGCTCACTCGTGCTCGAGGCAGACGGCCGACACCTGCTCAGCGACTTCGTCACCAGCGTCTTCATCATCGTCGCGCTGGCAGCCGTAAAGGTCACCGGCTGGCCGATGCTCGACCCACTTACGGCGCTGCTGGTCGCCGCCTACCTCGCCTTCACGGCCACGCGACTGCTTCGGCGCAGCTCGGCGGGGCTGCTCGACGAACAGGACGCCACCGACGACATCGTCATCCGCCGCATCCTCGACGGCCACCTCGCCGCCGGCGAGGACCCGGCCGCCCCGGTCATTTGCAGCTACCACAAGCTCCGACACCGTCATGCCGGGCGGTTCCACTGGGTGGACTTCCATCTGCGCGTCCCGGCAGGCTGGAATGTCGATCAGGGCCACCGGGCCGCCAGCGTCATCGAATACGAAATCGAAGACGCCCTGGAAACCGGCAACGCGACCGCACACATCGAACCCTGCGGCGATACCGCCTGCCCCCGCTGCCACCCGAGCGCCAAGACGCCGCAGCCCTGAACGACCCGAGCCGACCCGCCGAACAACCCGCCCCAACCCGGCCCGCCCCAACCCGGCCCGACCTCAAAACGCCTGCAGGAGCACCCTCGCCACGCGGTTCAGGCCACTCTTGGCGTTGCTGACGAACTGCTGGAAGATCTTGTTGGTGACCGACATGAACTCCTCCATGCCCTCCAGCCGCTTGCGGGTGATGGAGATGTGTTCGGCATTCGGGGCACCCGAGAGGTCCTTCTCGGCGAGCATCGCCTGGCACTGTTTGATGGTCTCGAGCACCGGGTCCATCTCACGGCGCTTACGCTCCGCGGCGATGATCGAGAACATCTCCCACACGTCCGAGAGGCTCTCGAAGTACTCCCGCCGTTCGCCGCGCTTGTGGAACCGGCGGATGATGCCCCAGTCGACCAGGGCACGCAGGCTCATGCTGGCGTTGCCGCGGGAGATGTTCAGCCGTTCCATCACGTCGTCGGTGCAAAGCGGCTGCCCGGTGATGTAGAGGAAGGCGTGGATCTCGGCCATGGTGCGGTTGATGCCCCAGACCTGCCCCATCTCGCCCCACCGGCGGATGAACAGGTCCTGCACGTCGCGGAGCTTGCGGGCCGGGTCGACCGGCTTGCCGGCGGTGCGTGAGTTGGCCTGGGTGGTCTCAGTGACGGTCATACGGTGCCTCCATGTTTCAGAACTGCTTGAAAGTATAGGCGTGCGTCCCGCCGGACGTCATCCGGAACGCCCAAAATTCTACGCCGCCGCTTTGCCGACTCCCCGCCATTCGCCGGCTGGCACGCCGCTCGCCGGGCGTGCACCATGAACAACACGGACGGAGCCACCGACGGCGTCTGGGCGGCCGGCATCGCCCCGCAGACCTTCCCCCGGCTACCCGGCGACGCACAGACCGACGTATGCGTCATCGGTGCCGGCATCACCGGGCTGACCACTGCATATCTGCTCGCACGCGAGGGCAAACGCGTCATCGTCCTCAGCGACGGCGGGCTGGCCGACACCCAGACCCTCCGCACCAGCGCGCACTTGTCCAGCGCCATCGACGACCGCTTCAGCGTCGTGGAGAAGAAGGTCAGCCCGGAGGCGGCGGCCGTGCAGTACGCCTCGAATGACGCGGCCGTCACGAGAATCGGTCAGATCGCCGCCGATGAGCACATCGACTGCAACTACGCCCGCGTGAACGGCTACCTCATGCCGAGCACCCCGAACCACCTCGGTGAACTGGAGAAGGAGCGCGACGCCGCCCATCGGGCCGGCTTCACCGACGTGGAACTGGTGGACGACCCCGGCACCCGCGGCTTTGCCGGCGGGCCTTGCCTGAAGTTCCCCCGCCAGGGGCAGTTCCACGCCGGCAAGTACCTCGTCGGCCTGGCCGAGGCGTGCCGCAGGCTGAACGTGACGATCCATTCCGACAGCCGGGTGTCGAAGACCCAGGGCACCCAGGACGGCACCCCGTGCCTCACGCACACGGCAGCGGGCCTGACCGTCCGCAGCGCGGCCGTCGTCGTGGCCACCAACACGCCCGGCCCGATCACGGACTGGCAGGGCATCTACACGAAGCAGCCGTCCTACCGCACGTACATGGTCGGCCTGCGGGTGCCGGCCGGCGCCGTCGAGCCGGCCCTCTACTGGGACGACCTGGACCCCTACCACTATGCCCGCGTCATGACGCACGACGACGGCACGGAGGTCCTCATCGTCGGCGGCGAGGATCATGAGGATCATAAGGTCGGCCATAACCCGAAGGCCGACCCGTTCG
>JBHJOM010000110.1:0-2663 GCA_050329715.1 Phycisphaerae bacterium | reverse complement strand
CGTGCGTCGGCTTCTGAACCTGGTGCCGACCCGCCGCCGCGCGTAAGCCGCCGCCGGCTATGCCGGCAGTGCGTCGACCACCTGCTCCAACTGCTGCTGCGTGTTGTAGAAGTGCGGCGCGAGCCGCAGCCGGCCCTCCCGTGCCGCACCTTCGACCTTGTGCGAGGCACGCAGTGCATCGAGCACGGCCTGGGGCTTGTGGGTGTCGTGCTCGAGGCAGACGGCCCCGCCGCACCGGCCGGCAGGCCTTGGCGAGACGACCCGCCACCCGCGCCGGCTCGCCCCCTGCACGATCACGTCCCCCAGTGCCGTCACCCGCTCGTGAATCCGCTCGACGCCGACGTCCAGAAGCAGCGTCAGGGCCGCGTGCATCCCCAGCAGTGTCGCGATCGGCGGCGTGCCCGGCTCGTACCGCTGGGCGTTGGGCAGGTACGTGAAGTCGATCGTGCCCCAGTCCATCGGGTTGACGAAGTTCTTCCACCCGACGGCCGACGGCTCAACGACGTCGAAATGTTCCTTTCGAATGTAGAACATACCACCACCGGCCGGGGCCAGCAGCCACTTGTGGCTGCCGGACCACAGGAAGTCGATGAAGTCCGCCTGCACGTCGATCGGTACGACCCCGGCCGTCTGGATCGCGTCGACGCCGAACAAAATCCCCCGGTCCCGGCAGAACGTGCCGAGCCGCCGGAGGTCCGTCCGCTGGCCGCTGGCCCATTGAACGTGGCTGACGCTCAGAAGCCGCGTGCGGGGGTGCTCGGCCGCTTTGATAAGCTCGCCCTCGTCTACCGTGACGGTCCCGTCGGGCTGGCGTCGCTCGGGCACGCGAATGACCTCGACGCCGAACTTGCGCTCGATGTCCAACCACGGGTACAGGTTCGCCGGGTACTCGACGGCGGCGGTTACGATGCGCTGGCCGGCAGACCAGCTCAGCCCGCGCGCGACCGTCGCGATGCCGACGCTCGTATTCGTCATGAGCGCGAGTTCGTCGGCGTCGGCGTTGATCAGCCGGGCGGCGAGTCGCCGGACCTCGTCGATCTTCGGGAACCATGTCTCGTTCAGGTAGGCGTTGGCGGCTGCGTGCTTCGCATACCCCGCCACGGCCTGCGCGACCACGGCCGGCAACGGGCTCATGCCGGCGTGGTTGAAGTAGTTCCACTCCCGCAGCACGGGGAAGGCCTCGGCGTTGCCGATCAGGTCGTCGATCATGCTTCCAGCGTAGCACAGGGACGTCAGGCGTCCGAAGCGGGTTCAGACGCCTCGGGCATGTCGGGGGCGACGGGGACGACAGGGACGACGGGTACGACGGGGGCGGCCGCCGCACCCTCGGCCGCGCCGGCGACGACGCGCGGGTGGCCCTGCAGGTCCTTGATGACACGCGGCTGAACCAGCCCCGGCGTGCCTGCGACGACTTCGGCCGCGGCGTCGGCCTGGTCGAAGGCGATCTCGATGTAAAAACGCCCGCCGGGGTTCAGGTACGTCGGCAGTGCCTCCACAATCCGGCGGAAGACGGCCAGCCCGTCCGGCCCGCCGTCTAAAGCCAGGTGCGGCTCGAAGTCGCGAACATTCCGGTCCAGACCGGCGATCTGCGGCGAAGGAATGTACGGCGGGTTAGCCGTGATGATGTCGAACCGTGCCTCGGCGTCGACGGCCTCGAAGAGGTCGCCCTCCGCGAAGGTTACTCTCTCAGTCAGGCCGAGTCGGCTTGCGTTGCCGGCTGCGACATCGAGGGCCGCCGGGCTGAGATCGACGGCCGTCGTGCGGGCCCCCTTGAGGTGTCGCGTGACGGCCAGCGCGATGCAGCCGGAACCGGTGCAGACGTCCAGCACGCCCGGCTGCGCCTCGGGCGGCAGGCTGCGGGCGTCCTGCAGGACGTGCTCGACCAGCGTTTCGGTTTCCGGGCGAGGTATCAGCACGGCCGGGGAGACGGCCAGCTCCAGGTTGAAGAAGTGCGCAGTGCCAGTGAGGTAGGCGATCGGCTCGTGCTCGGCGGCCCGGGCGACAAGTCTGCGGTAGGTCTCCAGTTGCATGGGCTCAAGGGGCTTGTCGTGCTCGGCGTAGAGCATGATGCGGCTTTTGCCCAGCACGTGGCCGAGCAACAGTTCGGCCGAGAGCCGCGGGGCCTCGAGGCGTCGGCGGTCGAAGTAACCGGCGGTCCAGTCGAGGATGCGTTTGACCGTCCATGGCTCGTTAGGCTGCACGGGCGGAGTGTACGGGCTGGAAGGCGAAGGCCACAACGGCACCGGCCCGGCCGAGTAACTCGGCCGGGCCGGCAGCGGTTGCTGCGTGCGGCAACGGGATTGGTATGCCGAACGTCAGGCCAGTAGCTCGCGTGAGAAAGGCGAGGTGGTGCTGAACAGCGGCCCCATGCCGCCGCCGATACCACCCCCGCCACCACCGCCACCGCCGGGCTGGCCCGGAATTGGCGGCACCGATGGGGGGACGGGGAAAGCGGGGACTCCACCGCCGGGCAGTGTCGGCACACCCGGCGTGCCGCCGCCCGGGGCCGGGGGTGGCGGCGGGGGTACGACCGGCGGCGCCGGTGCCGGCGGCGGGGATGCAGGCGGCGCGGGTGCAGGCGGCGGGGATACCGGCGGCGGGGATACCGGCGGCGTCGCCACGGGCGGGGGTGCCGGGTCGTCCGCGTTCGGGTCGAACGGGTG
>JBHJOM010000109.1:0-10319 GCA_050329715.1 Phycisphaerae bacterium | reverse complement strand
AGGCGGTGGTGGCGTTCGAGGTGGCGGTGGCCCTGAGGGAAAAGTTCGGCGGGGATTCGATGGCGGAAATGACGGCGAACTACGAGAGCTTCCTGGCGGCCGCGAGAAACCTGCCGGTGCCGGTGGACTTGAACCCATCTACAATCGTCTGAATACCCATTCCGCCCGAATACCCCACATTTGAGCGCAATCCGCACGTCGAACGAAACGAACAGTAACACTTAACGGACTTACGAGGTCCTGCTTTAAGCGGCTCGAACATATCCGGCGTAGTTTTTCGCAGTCGGCTACTTTGCCGACGGAAAATGCACATGTCTGGGAGAACCCAAATTGCTGCGAAGCTCAATGTTGACTCTTGCCTCGGCCATGGTGCTCGTCGCACCGGCCGTTTCCTCTGCCGCCTTTTGGTACCCGACGGGTACTGGCGCTGAGCCGACCTCAAATCCGAAGGCGATCTGGCCTGTGACACCGGACAGCGATCCCATGTTGAACACAATCGTCGACAGCGACGGCTGGCTACAGCCCACCGGGGCGACTGTCCCGCTGTCCGGCCCGACGCTCCTCGAGCGTGACACCCGCATCGCCACCCTCAACTTCACGTCCGCATCGCTTATCGCGATGGAGTTCGAGATCATCTCGGACGACTCGGCCGTGGTCTTCGATACGGTGTTCGACGCCGGCGACGATGCCTCGTTCGTCCCGCCGACCGCCACCTCGCCGACGGGCACGTTCGTCGGCGTAGACGTCATCTCCGCGACAAAGCTGCGGTTCAACTTCAACCCGGCCATCGCGGACACGGGGCTGCTCGCCGACGAGTTTTTCTTCCAGATTGAGCAGCCGACGGGCGTTCTGTTCAGCCTGCTGATCACGCCGATCGTGCCGGAGCCGGTCTCGGCTTCGCTGCTGGCCCTCGGCGGGTTGGCGCTGTGTCGCCGCCGCTGAAACAGGCCGCATACGGCCGACTGACAGGGCACCTCTGTTGTTCTGTTGCCGCGGCGGGTGTTCGTGAAGGCCCTAAGAGCCCTCGAACGCCCGTTGTGGCCTTTGGCTCCGGCAGCGTCTGGCCGGCACGTCGGGCAGGCCGTCGCGGCCGTTCGGGTTCGCAAATTTCCCCCGCCGTGGCCGTTGGACAGCGCCCGACTCCTCGCTTACACTCTCCGACTTCATTCAACCGGCTCGAAAGGTAAGTCAGATGAAAGTCGTCAGCAGCATCGGAACACTCAAAGCCCGGCACGAAGACTGTCAGGTCGTTCGTCGCAAGGGTCGCATCTACGTGATCTGCAAGTCGAACCCGAAGTTCAAGGTTCGCCAGGGCGGCGCCAAGAGCCCGAAGAACCGCAACAAGTAACGGGCACCCTCGCCCATTGAACAAGACATGAAGCCGGCGGCTCGACCCGCCGGCTTTTCTGCTGCGCGCGTCGGTTGGCACCCCCGTCCGCACGTCCGTGCGCACGCCGAGGCCCTCACGCCGCCCGCGCCGGGCCTGTGCCGTTCGAGGCCGCCTGATCTTTCCGCCTCGGCAGGTTCGCCCGCCGCCGCCGACGCGCCTCCTGCACGAAACCCACCTGCGAGAGCACCGCCAGCCCGATGCTCACCGCGAACATCCATTTGCCCAGGCTCGGCACACTGAACAGCCCCAGGTCCAGCCCCTTGTAAAGGGCGATCCCCACGAACGGCATCACCGCACCCCGCGCGCCGGTCAGCATCACGTGAACGCCCATGTAGCGGTTCACCGTCTCCGGCGTCGCAAAGTCGTTTTGACCCAGGTTCCACGCCAGCGCCCCGCCGGCGAAGCTCGCACCCTGCATGAACGTGCCCACCCCCACCAGCCACAAATCCCCGGCCATTACCCCGATCATCAGCATCACGTGCGTCGCGATCACCAGGAAACCGTGCGTCACCCGGTAGCTGATGATGTGCAGCCGGTCGAACAGCGGCGCCCACAACGGCGTGAAGAAGATCGTCGTCGCCAGCGGCAAGGCGTGAACCACGAAATTCGCCACCGCGTAATCGCCCCCCTGGTCTGTCAGCTCGCTGCCGACGATCGTGTTCAGCACCGGCACCATCGCCATGAAGCTGGCACCCATCAGGAACTGGCACCGCTGGTACACGCGAAAATCACGATCCTCGCGGAGCAGCCGGATGCTGTCGGCGAACGTCCGCCCGAGCTTCGCCGCCGCTCCCAACGGCCTGACACCCACGCTCAGCACGCTCGTTTCCACGTTCGACTCGTCCGTCTCGGCAAGGTTCTCGGCGTCGGGGTGGAAGGCCCGTGCCCGCGGCGGCGCCGCACGCCTGGCCCGAACGAGCGCAGCCCGTTCCTGCCGAACACGCACCTTGGCAAACTGCTGCACCCCGAACAGTCCCGCCAACGCCGCCACAGGGTAAACGAACAGCAACGCCGCCGGCCTGAAGTCGATCAACGCCGCCCCGGCCATCGTCGTGCCCAGCAGCACCACCGACTGAATCACCTGGATGCGCCCGATCACCTGCCCGCGGATGTGGTCCGGGTAGTTCACCCGCCAGATGGTGCTCCGCACCGTCACGATGCCGCTGGCCAGAACCCGTGCGACGATGATCAGCAACGCGAACAGCCACCCGCCAAGCTCCGCCGGCGGCAGGGCCGTAAGCGGCACGGCCAGCAACGCCGCCACCACGCCCACCTGAAGCCGGTTCACAAACTGCACCTTCGGCCGGGGCGTCGCCATCTCCGCCCACACCAACGCCAGAATGTTGCCGAACATCGGTGCCGCAATGATCACGGCCACCAGCAGACCCCCGCCGCCGAAGTATTTCTGAGCGACAATGCCGGCGAACGCCCCCTCCGCCAACCCGGCCGCCAGGGGGAACGTCAGCGTGCTCCGCAGCTCGTAAACGAAGTTCCGCCGGACCATGTACGGCTGGTCCGAGGCGCGAAATGAGAAGAAACGGTGCAACATCAGGCGGGCTGCTCAAGGGCGCGGTGCCCCAGCGGCAACGCCGCCAATGCTAGGCGGTGCCCGCAGCCTTCTCAAGCCGATGCCCCCGCAAGCAACACCTGCCGGGCAGGACAATGCGTCGCTCCGCCGCAAAAACTGCTCGCCCCGGCCTTGAAAGCATGCCGGGCCGCCGCTAATCTTCCCGGTTCGCTTTACCCTAAAGACACTCGTAACGCCCGAAGACGCGAAGGATCAACGTCATGCCCCGACAGTGTGCCATCACCGGCAAAAAGACCCGCATGGGCCGCAGCTACACGCACCGCGGCAAGGCCAAGTACCTCGGCGGCGTCGGCACGAAGGTCACCGGCATCAGCAACCGGAAGTTCAAGCCGAACATCCAGAAGGTCCGCGCTGTCATCGACGGCCGCGTCGTCCGCATCAAGGTGTCCGCCAAGGCAATCCGCAACGGCCTGATCACCAAGCCCACCAAGCGCAACTACAAGCCCGCCGAAGCCGCCGCCTAGCCCTCAAACCCCAGCCCATACCCGACCAAGCCGCAAGCCCAAAGCCTGCGGCCTGTTCCCGTTCCCAAACCCGCACCCCATCAACCCAACCCACCCAACGCAAGAAACCCCTCAAGAACCCCGCCAACCCCCCCGACCAGTTCCCGCCCGGGCGTCAATGCCTCTCCCGCTACCCCCTGCCTGTTGCCCCCTGCCTGTTGCCCGCTGTTGCCCGCTGCCTGTTGCCCGCTGCCTATCCCGCCGGCCGCCTGTTGCCTAACCCTGCACCCTGCTACTGCACCCTGCTACTGATGACTTGCCCGCTGCCTGATGCCTAACCGGCCGGTCGCCCCGCCGGTCGAAGTCACCTCGTCGGCGTTGCCGCCCACGGCTGATGCAACTGCCACTCGTAAAGGCTCGGTACTCGGGGCTGTGGCCGCGGCACGTCTTGCCCTGGCGGGCGAAGCTGGTTGTTCGACGCCTCCGCGGGTTTCACCGCGCCGGCGACGACGGCGGCGCTGGGGGCCTTCTCGTTGGCGACCACGCCGTAGAACGTGTTGTCGACGAACGTGTTGCCCACACAGTCGGGCGTGACGAGGTAGACGGCCGCGGGCTCCGGCTGGTGGGTTACGAAAACGTTGCCGGCGAAGGTGTTGTCGAACGCCCCCTGCTTCAGCAGCACGGCCGGGCCGATGTCAGCCTCGAGGCGGTTGTGCATGACGAGATACGCCTCGTTCATGCCGCCCATCCAGACGGTGGCGTAGCTGGAGCGGATGTCGTTGTTCCAGAGTACGTTCCGCGGGCCCTGCGGGCCGTGGATGTGGGACTCGGGCCCGTTGACGAACAGGCCGTACCCGTAGCTGCCGTGGCCGACGCGGCTGACGACGGTGCAGTTTTCCAGGAGGTTCTCCGCCACCCAGCCGGCGTGGAATTGGGCGTCGGAATCTTCGAAGACGCCGTTGCGGATGACGCAGCCGCTGCTGGCCCACTGGATGTTCGGGCCGTGGCGGAGCTTGCTGGAGACGACGCCGTCCATGAGGCAGTCGTACGCCGACTCCCAACCGACGTACGCCGTGCCGCCGCCCTGCTTGAACCAGGCGTCGTGCACCTCGATGTCACGGGCCTCGCACCACTTGGCGTCGCGCGTCCAGAAGCCGTTGCGGCCGGCCTTTTCGATCGTCACGTTCTTCACCCAGCAGTTGGCCGCATCACGCAGCAGGATGCCGTGCGTCCAGATTTTCTCGGTCGTGACGAGGCGAAGGTCCTCGATGCCGCTGAACTGCACCGGCGTGATCCGCTCGATCCGCGGGCCGAACTTTACGGCATCGACGGTCATCGGCAGCTCGATGCGGACCGGCTGCTCGGCGATGAGCCTGTTCCCCTCCACACGGTCGATTCGGAGGATGACCTTGCGGAAGAAGGCGGCGCCCCCCTGGCTCATCGGCACGGCCTTGATGCGTTCGATCCAGGCCGGGTCTGCGCCGGCGAAGATTTCGACGTAGTCGCCCGGCCGAATGCCCGGGTTGCTCGCCACGTGCAGCTCGCGGCCGCCGCGTGGCAGGCCCTGCGTCAGCGGCGTGCGGCCGGGGTGTCGACGGCCGAACAGGGTAATCGCCGCCTCCGCGCCAGGGTCGGACAGCGGACCTTGCACGTCGGGCCGGAAGTCGATCTGTCGGGTTTCGGTCGTCGTCGTGCCGTCCTTCCACGTCACGGTCGCCGTCACGGTATGCACGCCGGCCTCGACGCCCTGGCTGCGCAACTGCCGGCCGTTGGCCGACGCGGCGAAGCGGCCGGCTTCGTCGGAGCGGTACGCGAACCGCGCGATCTGCTTCTGGCCGATCGTCAGGCGAAGCTCCGCCTTGCCCGGCGCCTCGGCGGGAAGGTCCAGGTCCGCATGCACCTCGATCAGGTCGCCCAGGCCGACGACGTGCGTCTGCTGCGGGTCGGTGAGCGTGAACCACCGCAGTTGGCCGGGCCGCAGGCCGTAGCGGAACTCGATGGTCGTTGCCTCCGGCCCGACGTCACCGCTGCCGCGAATGACCACGCGGTCCTTGCTTAGGACGAACGGCCGGTCGAGCACGAAGGTGCCCGGCGGGATCTGCACCACGCCGCCCCCCGCCGCCGCCGCCTCCTGCACGGCCCGCTCCAGGTCGCCGGCGAAATCGGCGGTGTCGGCGGCGATCGTGGCGACAACCGGCAGGTCATCCGGGATGCCGCCGCGGACGCCAGCCCACGTGAAGTTCGGGTAGTACCGGCCGTCGGGCCCGAGGACATCGACGCCGTCGATTGGCGGATCGGGCGACTTGTAAACCGGGTCGAACGGCGGGCCTTGGCGGTGGTAACCGCGCGGGTTGTCCGGCGAGCGCGGCTGCAGAATACGCTCGTTGAGTCGCATCGTGTTCCAGAACGGCCGGGCGGACGGTGCGGTCGGTTCGAGTTGTTGGAACATCACCGGCTCCCGCGGCCCGGCTTCGCCCACGGTCAACGCATTGAACGTCACCGTCTGACGCTCCGGCCCGACGGCCGTCACCCCCACCAGCAACTGCGGCGGCAGCTCGGCCTCGACGCGGCCGAGCTGCTGCCAGTACAGACCCTCTGGCGAGTGGTACGAGGTAAACACGTCGCCGTGGCGTTCGAGCCGGAGCCAGTCGTGCGCGTTGCCGGCGCCGACGAACCGGTCACTCGACTGCCACCCGGCGGGCGTTCGGGAGAGAGTGGCGAACCAGTCCTTCGCCTCGCGGCGCATCAGCACCACGAACTCGGCGTCGGCCGCTTCGCCCGCCCGCGCGACGAGTCCGAGGCGTGACCCGGCGTCGTCGGCCGACGACGCCGCGACGCGGGCCGTCAGCACGAAGTCGCCCTCGACCGGCGTGGCGTAGAACGCCATGCCGTCGGCCTGCTTGGCCATGGTCCCGGTGGCCGAGAGCGTCACACCGCCCTCGGCCGGCACCGCCGTCGCCTTGGTGACCGTGCCGTCGGCAACGGTCGCGCCATCGACGGCCACCTGGTGCAGCGACCACTTGCTTTCCGCCGACGCGAACAAGGCGAACCAGAGCAGGCCGCACAGACTCATCAACAGGCGCATGGGAGCTCTCCATGGAAGCGGTGAGCGTGCCAGGCGGTCAGACCGACCGCCTTCGTGTAAGCAAAAGCCCGGCGGCCATGACGGCACCGACCGAAGCCGGTTCCGGGATCGCCGTGACCTCGAGGCTGTTCACAGAGAACGTCGAGTTGCCGCTCAACGTGTCGATCTGGATGCGGTCGATGCTCGCGACGCCGTTGCGCAGCGGGAAGCTGCCGAGCGATGAACCGCCGACCAGCACCTCAAACGTGTCCGCGGCCGCGTCGAGGCGGAGGGAGACGTCGAACGGCGTACCGTCAACGAACTGATTGGTGAATGACGTGGTGGTATCGGTGCCGCCCGCGTCCTCGTGAAACACGCTCACGGTCTTCTGATTGTTGATCAGTTGGATGAAGGCGGCGTCGGTCGTGCCGCTGCGCACGCGGAGTGCGGCCTTGTTGACGGCCGTGGTGGTGATGTTGGCCGTCAGCACCACGTCGTTGCGGGGGTCGAACTGGCCGGTCGCGGTGAGGTTGCCGCTGTTGGAGGTGTCGGTGAAATTCAGCGAGCCGCCTGACTCCTCGAGCGTGAGGGTGGTACCCGCATCGGCACCCCCGCCGACGGCGAGGTTCAGCCCGCTGGTCGGTGCGTCGACGGTCGAGCCGTCGTCAAAGTCGTCGAAGAACGGCAGACTGATGGCCGCGGTCGCGGCCGGAACGATTGACAGAACGGCGGCCATGGCCGCGAAACGGGCGGTGTTCATCACAATTCCTCCAAATCCGCCCGCCGAATCGGCGGGCCGGGTACGCTTCTCCTCTTTCAGGCCTTGCCACGCGGCAGGCCCGTCGAACTGCGCCGCAGCAATTGCTCCGGCACGAGCAGCACACGCGGCGAGGCTCCGTTGTCCTCTTCCACGCGAGCGTTCAAATCGATCGATTCGAGCAGCAGGGATGCGCCCCGATCGCCCAGGAGGCGAAACGGCACGTCCACCGCGGTGATCTCCAGCGCCTGCTGCAACGGGGCGTCGTTAAAGACGGCCAGGCTCAAGTCGCGCGGCACGTCCAGCTTCGCGTGACGCAACGCCCGCAACAGCGTCGGCAGCTTGTGCTCGTTGCCGACGATCATCGCCGTCGGCCGGTCGGCGCGCCGCGCCAGCGACATCGCCAGCCGCGGCAGGTCGATCTCCTCGTTGTCGTGCTTCGCGGTCAGCGTGATCACTTCCCCGTTCACGCCGGCCTTGGCGGTCCCGCGGCGGAAGGCGGCCTCACGCACGTCGCTGCTGAAGTGCCGCCCCGTCATCTGGTAGCCCAACAGCACGATGTGCCGGTGACCAAGATCCAACAGGTGATCCAGCACCATGTGCATTCCCTGAGCGTCGTCCGGCAGCACCCGCGGCCACGGGGTGGCGGCCGTGGCGTTGATCAGCACCGCCGGCAGGCCCGCACGCCGCAACGCGGCCTCCACGCCGGGCGATACGTCATGGTGCACCAGGCAGCCGTCGAACCGGCGGTCAAGGAAGTGGTCGTCGGCCGGCGGCTGGTCGGCATCGACGGCCACGAGCTGCAGCGAGCAGCCGAAGGTGCGGAGTTGCCGGGCGATGCCGTCGGTCAACGCACCGTACGCGTTGCCGAGCAGGGGGCTGTCGCCGCTGTAGAGCAGGCCGATCGTCTGTGTCCGCCCGCGGGCGAGTGCGGTGGCCGCGGCGTTGGGGCGGTACCCCAGCCGGCGGGCGATGTCCTGGATGGCCCGTGCCCGCGCGACGGCGTCGCGACGCATGCCCTTGTGCTCGCCGTTGAGCACGCGGGAGACGGTCTCCCGCGATACGCCAGCGGCCTCAGCGATGTCCTGCAGCGTCGCCATTCTTCAGGAAGTTAACACCGGGAGAGCTTAAGTGCAAGCGTGCGCACTTAATTATATCGGGCTGGTCCGCCGGCTTTGGTTCGTCGCGAGCAACGGCCGGCGTGTCGCCACGGCCGAACCCGCCGCCGCACCTGCCGTTCCACAGCGTGCCAAAACCCAATCCCCCAGATAAATCTACGCCCAAGACTTGTAACTGCAAGCGTGCGCACTTAAACTCCCGTGTCGCGAACTCGAGAAGCCGGAGGATTCATGCCCACCCGCCGTACACGCCAAACCCCGGGCTTCACCCTTGTGGAGCTTCTGGTCGTCATCGCCATCATCGCGCTGCTCATCTCCATCCTGCTGCCTGTGCTCGGCCGGGCCTTTCAGCAGGGACGGTTGATCGCCTGCGCAAGCAACCTCCGTCAGCTGGGCATCGCGACCGTGATGTACGTCGACGAGCAGAACGGGTATCTGCCCTACTCGAACTGGACACAGTCGGCGACCGGGCAGATCACGACGTGGGACGGGCTCCTGATGAACGTCCTCCGCCGTGATGCGGAGCGCACCGGCACCTACTTCACACTCGACGAGGGCGTGGGCAAGCTCTTCGCTTGCCCTGAGGACGAGATCGCCCGGCCGACCCCGCCGGCCGGTATCCCCCGGTTCGACCCGCGAAGCTATGCCATTCTCCGCGGCAACAACGCCTCCACCGGCAACGCCCCGTCCGACAGCCTCCCGAACGTGTGGGGCATCTCCGGCGACAAAGGCCCGAACTTCTCGACGACCGGGAACCCCTACTCGGCACGCATCATCCGCATCGCCGAGTCGAGCCAGACGATCCTTCTCACCGAATACCCCGGCAGCCAGTACCTGGGCGTCGGCACGCGGGCTGCGATCGACAACCCCCAACAGCAGTTCGGGCAGGGCAAGCTCTTCCACCGCGAGCAGATGAACTATCTCAAACTCGACACCCACGTCGAAACACTCGAGCCAAAGCAAACCGTCTCCACCCTGCCCGGTTCGACCCTCAACACCCCCCGAGGCGCCTGGACACGCGTCGCGGCCGACTGACCCGGTCAGCCACCTCCAGGCCATCAGTTCCGGGTCAGCCGGAGGGTGCAGGTCGGGCAGCAGGTCTGACTACTGACTTCTGACTTCTCTAAGCCTTCAACCAACGACCCCTTGCTCGTCGGCGGTGTTCCCTCTGGGCCTCGGGGTCCAGCGGTCCGGCAGGAGCGGGTCGAGCGCTTTGTCGCTCGGGTCGGGGCCTAGCGGGCGGAGGCTCTGCAGCAGGTGCTCGAGGTAGGCGTGGGGGTTCTTGCCGTGCCGGGTGACGCTGGCGACGAGGCTGAAGATCACCGCCGCGGCCCGGCTGGCGTCGGGGCTGCCGGTGAACAGCCAGTTCTTCTTCCCCAGGCACAGGGGACGGATGCTCCGCTCGCACGCGTTGTTGTCGATCTCCAGCACGCCGTGCTCGACGTAACGCCGCAGGTCGGCCTCCTGGTTGAGGCTGTAGCGGGCCGCGGCGGCGACGGGGTGCCGGGGCAGCGGCAGGTCGGCCAGCGTCTTGCGGCATTCGTCGAAGTAGGCGTCCAGCAGCGGCACGGCGTGTTCCTGACGCACCCGCCGACGCGTCTCGTGCCAGGCCGGGTAGTCTAACGGCACCGCAGGGTCGGCCTCGTCCCGCAGGGCGGTGAGTTCCGCTTCGATGGCGTAGAGGCGTTGGATGTGGGCCAGCGCCGCGTTCGCGTGGACCGGGTGGCTGTCGCGCAGGTCATGGAACTTGCGGCGGGCGTGGGCGAAGCAGCCGACACGCTTCAGCGTCGCTGCCGCCGACGACGGCGTGTTCTCGCCGACTAACAGCGCGTCGTACCCCGCGTACTCGTCACACTGCAGGAACCGCAGCTTGCGAGGTTCATCGTCGTCCGGGTCGCCCAGCCACGCGCGGACGTGGTGGCCGCCGCGGGTCTGGGTGTGGGCGATCACGACGTAGTC
>JBHJOM010000108.1:0-39789 GCA_050329715.1 Phycisphaerae bacterium | reverse complement strand
GACGCGCAGGTGGCCGCCGCCGCGAAGCTGAACGCGGCGATGCCCGGGCTGCCGCCGCACCGCCCCAGCAGCCGCGAGCGCGAGCTGCGGGCCGAGCTGGCGGCGTTCGTGCACCGGGGGTACCGCCAGCGGCTGCTGACGAGCAAGGAGGGGAGCTTTAGTGTGCGTATCGGGCCGGACAGGTTCCTCATCAGCCCCACGGCGATGGACCGCGAGAAGGTGGGCGTGGAAGACATGGTGCTCGTGGCGGACGGCCAGCGGGAGGCCGGCAAGGTCCCCAGCCGCACGGCGTGGCTGCACCGGGCCGTCTACCGCAAACACCCCGGCGTGCAGGCCGTGGTGAACGCACTGCCGATCAACGCGACGGCCTTCAGTTGCTCGGGCCACCGGCTGGACGCGCGGACGATCCCCGAGAGCTACATCTTCCTTCGCGACGTGCCGGTGGTCCCGTTCAGCGCGTTCGACGGTGTGGGGGAGGCGCTGGCCGGGCACGTAAGCCTGAACCAGCCGGCGGCGTTGCTGGAAAACAACGGTGCCCTCATCGTGGGCAAGAGCTGCCTGGACGTGTTCGACCGCCTGGAAGTGCTGGAAAGCACGGCCGACACCCTCATCACCAGCCGCCCGCTGGGCCCTTTGTGCGCGATGGAGGAAGGGCACATTAAGCGGCTGGAAGAGGTGTTCTTTCCGAAGGTGTACGGGGGGTGAGGCGGCGTCGGATGCGGGCATCGGGCTGCGACCCGCGCCACCCCCGCGCCTGCTCGCGGCCCGTTTCGGCGTACCATCTGCCGCATGAAGATCTACACCAAGACCGGCGACAAGGGCTTCACCGGGCTCATCGGCGGCGACAGGCTCTCCAAGGCACACCTGCGCATCGAGACGTACGGCACGGTCGATGAGATCAACGCCGTGCTCGGCGTGGCCGTCGTCACGGCGGCCGGGGAGATGGCACAGCGGCTCAAGGTGGTGCAGGACGAGTTGTTCGTCATCGGCAGCCGGCTGGCGGTGGTGGATGCACAGTACGCCGCTTCGCTGCCGGAGGTGACGGATGAGATGATCCAGCGCCTCGAAACGGAGATCGACACGGCCACGCGGGCGCTGCCGGAGCTGAGGCAGTTCATTCTCCCCGGCGGCACGGAACTGGCGGCGCGGCTGCACCTGGCCCGCACCGTCGCCCGCCGGGCCGAGCGGATGTGCGTGGCCCTGGGCCAGCACGAGCCGGTGGCCGAGGTGGTGCTGGCGTACCTCAACCGGTTGAGTGACTGGCTGTTCGTGCAGGCCCGGCTGGCGAACCACGAAGCCGGCGTGGCGGACGTGCCGTGGCAGCGGAGCTAGCGCGGTTCAAAACGGCTTCCCGCATGTCATCGTAGGTTGTCATGTGTCTTCGGCACATCCGCGGGGATGAACAGGTGGCCGGCGGAGAAGCGCGTGACAGACAGCGGGCATCGGCCGAACCACCCAAACGCCGAAAAGCCGGCCAGACGCCCCCGTCCCCGCTCCGAAAGTGCGCCACATTCCCCGCCCCACAATCCAAGCCCCGGAGGGGCGGCAGTAGCCTCGGCCGGTCCTGTCGCCCCTCCGGGGTGAAGAAGGGGCACGCCGGCGGCGACAAATCGGGGATGTTCCGAACAGGTGTTCAGAACAGCGAGCGGTGGGAATCGAACGACCTCCGTGCTTGAACAAGAGGAGAAGTATTCCGTGGCGACGCGTGCGTTGCCGCGGCACTGCGTCCGAGTGCAGGAAACGCAGACTGGCTTGGTCTTCTCGGGAGGTCCTTCAACTCGCTGCGTTCGCTCCGGGTGACACGCTGGAGTTCGCCTGGATCCGCTGTGGCCGGGTGGGGGGGCTTACAGAAACTTCGGGAACCGCTTGCCCAGTTCGGCTTCATAGACGGCCAGGGTCTGGGCGTCGAAGAGGGCGAAGGTGATGTCGTCGAGGCTGGTGGCGTTCATGCACTCGTCGACGGCGATCTTGGCGGCCAGGTCCTTCGGGAAGTGGTAGACGCCGGTGCTGATAGCCGGGAAGGCGATGGTGCGAACGCCGAGGTTTGCCGCTTCGATGAGGCAGGTTCGGTAGCAGCTCTTCAGGAGGGTGGGTTCGTGGCTGTTGCCGCCTTGCCAGACGGGGCCTGCGGTGTGGATGACGTGCCTGGCGTGCAATTCGAAGCCGGGTGTGCTTCTGGCCTGCCCGGTGGGGCATCGGACGCCGGGGCGAACCTCGGGGAGGCTTCGGCAGGCTGCGAGAAGTGCCGGCCCGGCGGCCAGGTGAATGGCACCGTCCACGCCGCCGCCGCCGAGCAGACTCTCGTTGGCCGCGTTGACGATGGCGTCGACGCGTAGGGTGGTGATGTCAGTCCTGACGGCCTTCAGATTCGGCATCGGCGATTTCCCGTCGCTGGTGGCGGCGAATGGCACCACTGCTGACGTAGAGGACGTCCTCTGCAATATTCGTGCAATGGTCGCCGATACGCTCCAGGTTTTTGGCGATCATGACGTAAGCCAGCCCGCGGGCGGCCGCCAGCTTGCCCGATTCCATCTGCAGCGTCGTTTCCGCGACGATTTGCTGGTAAAGGGCGTCAATCACTTCGTCACTGGCGACGACCTTGGCGGCCAGGCCCGTGTCCGACAGGTTGTACGCCTTGATGACGTCGCGCAGCAGCTCGGTGACGCTGTCTGCCAGGATGCGCAGGTCGCGAGGCGGGCGGCTGCCGTCGGACCTGGCCAGCACCTTGCTCCGCCCGGCGATGTTCTTCGAGCAGTCGGCGATGCGCTCCAGGTCGCTGTTGACCTTGATGACCGTCATGAGAAGCCGCAGGTCGGAGGCGGCCGGCTGGTGCAGGGCGATCAGGTCGATCGCGGCACCCTCGATGCGGACCTCGTCAGCGTCGATCAGGCGGTCCAGGGCCTTGACCTCGGGCACGAGGTGGGCGTCGGCCTGCATGGCGACGTCGCAGGCGAATTCGAGCACCTCCTGCACCTTGGACGCGACCCGCGCGACCTCGCCTCGGAGCTGCTCGAGCTGTTCATTGAAATGTGCCGGCATGAAAACGCCCTCCTGGCGACGGAAAGTGCCGTTGGCGACTGAAAGTGCCGTCGGCGACGGCCGGGGTCTGCAAGCGACCGCGGCATATAAAGCCCGCTGCATTCGAGAGCACGAATGATACGCGGAAAAGCCGGACAAACACACGGCGCATCTTTACGAACAAAGCGTCCGACCCGGCTGGTGCGGGGCGGACGCCGTCTAGGCTGCAAACGCTTTGTCGACAACCACTTAGGACATGGTAGCGACGTACGGCACCAGGGCCATGAAGCGTGCCCGCTTGACGGCCCGGGCGAGCATGCGCTGCTCCTGGGCGTCGGCGCCGGTGCGCTTGCGGGACTGGATTTTACCGTTGCCGCTGATCAGACGCCGAAGGGTCTCGGTGTCCTTGTAGTCGACGAATGCCTTGCCCTTGCCGCTGAGCTTGCTCACGCGGGGCTTGGCACCTTTGGGCTGGGTCGAGAACTGCTGAAACTGCTGCTTGGCCATCATGGTGTTGGGGTGGGGGTACGGGTCCGTGGTCTTTTTCCGAATCGCAGAGTTTAGCCCGTCGGCGGTCGGATGCAAGCCGGCGGGCAGGGGCAAATCCGGCAGGGGCAAATCCGGCAGGGGCAAATCCGGCAGGGGCAAATCCGGGGGGGGCTCATGTGCCGCGGTGGTCCATGCGTCGGTCGACGCCGGCGGCGTGGAGGTCGGGGTTTTGCTCGGCCACGTCGTCCTGCGGGGCGTAGCCCGTCAGCTCGCGCGTCCGCCGAACGTCGAGGCGTTTGTACCGGTTGTCGCTGATGCCGTGCACCACCCGATGCCCCGCCGGCCCGGCATGCAGGCAACGCACCAGCAGGTCGCACAGGTCCCGGCGGGAGACGAAGCTGTCCAGCAGGCGGACGGCCTCCGGCTCGGCCGCCTTGGCCAGCGGCTGGAACGCACCGATCCGCACGCCCACGAGGCTCATGCCGTGCGCCACGGCGTAGTACCCCGCCAGGCCCTCGGCAAAGGCGTTGCTCGCGCCATAGAGGTCGCCGGGCAGGGGGGCATCCGTCTCGCGGACCTGGTGGTCCACCGGGTAGCCGCTGACGGCGTGAATGCTGCTGGCGTAAACCACGTGCTTCACCCCCGCACGCCGGGCCGCCTCGAAGGCGTTGTACGTCCCGACAATGTTGTTCGGCAGCAGGCTCTGCCAGCCGGCGTCGGGAGACGGGTCTGCGGCCAGGTGCAGCAGGGCGTCGTGCCCGGCGAACAGGCCGGTGAGGGTGTCCAGGTCTTCCAGCCGGGCCTCTACCACGCGGCCGAGGCTCGCCAGATCCGGGGCGTCGTTGCGGGTGTCGTCAGTGTCGTCGGTGTCGTCGGCGGGGTTATCGGGGTGGTCGGGGTCGGTCATGAGGGTCAAGGCGAACCGCCCGCCGGGCTCTTCGGCGGCGTGGGCGGCGAACCAGGAGCCGATTCGCCCGGCGGCACCGGTGACGAAGACGCGTGCGGGTTGGGTCATCCCGCAGAACATAGGCCTGCGGGGTGCAAGCGCCAGCGCCTATTCAGGCGGCGGCGGCTACGCCGACGGTCGGCCGGCGGCCATGCCAAGGCAGTAGTCAAAGAGCGTGCGCCACTCGACCTGCTGGATGTCCCGGCAGACGCCCTTGAACGCCGCGTCCGAGCCGGCCTCGGCTTCGGCGACCAGGTCGACGAACGTGGCCGGGTCGTACCCGCCGGCCGTCACGCGGAGCAGACGCTTGTCCAGGCTCATCGGCTTGATGATGTCATCGACCTTGCCCTGAATCCCCGGCATGCACGGGTGCTGGCCTGTGCGGCGGTACCAGTACTTGGCATTCGAGAAATCCCCCTCACGCCGGTGCATGATCGCGTGCCAGAAGCTGCCTGAAGGGCTCTCGACCGCCTGGCTGATCGTGTGGGACTCGTCCAGAAAGTCATGCCAGAGCCACAGCCCGCTGAGCACACACGCGGCCATGTCGTGGTCCGAGGGAAACTGGCTGAGCACGTCGGCGGGCTTCAGCGGCGAGAGAAGCTCTCTGACGTCGGGCGTCGCCGGGCGAACGGGTACGAGCGCTTCGTAAGCGTGCTCGATATTCGTCTGAAGCACCTGGCGGGCAGTGGCCGAAAGCGGGTCGAGCGAGCCGGTGGTCGGTTGCGCCATACCGGACAGGGTGCGACAAAACGTGTCCTAAAACAACCCGAAAGCGGTTTCCACAACAAGGCGGCGGCGTGAATTGGGGAAGGATTTCGTGTTTATCGGGCGTTTGGTTTATGCTGGTGGCCGTCATGGATTCGACACCACTCCGAACAGCGTTCGCCCTTCTCCTGTCCGCCGGCCTGCTCGGCTGCGAGCCCACCCTCCAGCCCTACTCCCGCGCGGAGTACCGCAAGACGCCCGAGGACCTGCGCCTCCAGGCCATGCCGCTGCACCCGTACCCGGCATCCCTCCCGGAGGTAAGCCCCAGCTACGTCGGCGGGCAGTACGGCCTGTCCGTGAACCGCCTCGAGCTGCTCCAGGACAGCGGCGAAGACTGGAAAGACCTGCAAGTCTGGGTGAACGAAACCTACGTCGCCCCCCTCGGCGACATGCCCGACGGCAAACTCGTCCAGGTGCCCTTCCGCGTAATGTACGACGCCCAGGGCAAGGAGATGCCCTGGTTCAGGACGGACGTCGTGCCCGAAAAGGTCGAGATCGTCCGCGAAGGCCAACGCGTGCAGGTGCCCGTCCGACAGGCGGATTAGCCAGGCGAGGGGCACAGGCCTTTGAGCCACGCCTCGGCCGCCTTGGGGCTTGAAAGCAGCAGGGTAGGCGGTGCCGAAGGGTCCGCGGCCCAGGCCCGCATCCGACGTCGCTTGCTGCTGAACGACCGGAAGTGCCACAACAGAATGGAGTCGCCGGAAAGCGCTTTGCCGAGCGTCTCCCGGTTGCCGTTGCAGACGGGGCGTCGGTGCATGACGCGGTCGGCCGTCCGCATCGAGAGCCGGGCCAGCGACAGCCATCTCGGGTAGTCGAGCGCGACGATGAGTTGGATCCGCGGCAGGACGATGTCGATCCAGCCGCCGTAGGCGCTGTCCAGAATCCACGCCTCGCCGGCGACAAGGGCCTGGGCGCGTGCCCGCTGTTCCGGCTTGGGGACGGACTGCCAGCCCGGGTTCCAGCACATGGCGTCGGCCTCATGCCAGGGGATGCCGGTTGACCGGCCGAGCCGCTGCGCGAAGGTGGTTTTGCCCGCCCCGGTGACGCCGTAGATGAGGATCCGCCTTGCCGCCAGCACGGGGAGGGCGTTCATCGGCTGGAAAAGCGCCATGCCGGTGAGGGTACCGCGGGGGCATGAGGCGGGACAAAAAACGGGCGGCGGGCATCACCTGCGACGCCGCCGCCCCGGAGCGCGGTTACCGGAATGAGCCCGAACATGCCTGCCGCCGCCCCAAGGGCGATGAAGGGCACGGCTGATATGCGGGTGACATACGGGCTCGTATGTCTCTAACTGAAGCTAACGCGGCGTGGGCCCCTGTCAAACGCCGGCATGTGAGCGCATGAAAAAAGGCGAGAGCTGAAGAGGCTACAGCCCTCGCCCGTTCGATAGGCCCTCAATGCTAGGCCTGGCGGGTGGGGTCGATATGAAAAATCTGAATTTGTGTGAATCCGGCATGAGCAAGGCGCAAAGAAGCCGCCGGCCGGGGAGCACTGGGCTCCCCGGCCGGCGGGTTGAGTGGCAAAAGGGGTCAACGGCGTCGCTCAGGCGCGACGGCGGCGGACCAGGCCGCCGGCGGCCAGCGCCAAACCGGCCAGGCTGGTCGGCTCGGGGATCGACAACCCATTGACGACGAGCGTGCCCGACACCGGCGAAGTGGAGGTCACGCTGAAGCCTGAGCCGAACACGGTGTCAAACCCGCCGACGGCCAGGTAGTAGGTGCCGGCGGCGAGTTCGCCATCGAGGAACGAAAGTTCACTCAAAAGCGTGCCACCGATCGGGGCGTCGTCGTTGGTGGCGACGAGGGCTCCGGTGGAATCGTAGAGGCCAATTTCACTGTCGTTGCCGTCGCCGAACGAGCCGCCGGTCAGCGTCGAGCCGAAGGTGTCGATCGTCAGGTCGCCGGCGGTGTAGTCGAACTCGAACCAGAGGACATCTTGGCTTGTCAGCGTCGTGGTGAGGGAGCCGCCGACGAACGTCTGGACCGACGGTGGCGGCAGGAGCACTGAGCTGCTGAGCGTTACCGAGATGTTCTCCCAGGCAGCAGTCGAATCGGGGAAGGCCTGGATCGCGACCAAGCCCAGCGGACCGCCGGTGTATGCCTGATCGAGAAACCCGCTGTAGGTCAGCGACACCGGGCTTCCGTTGGAGGCACCATTACTGAAGCTGGTCAGGAACTGGTAGACCGTCGTGGGGCTAAAGGCGTCGCCCAGGGCGAACTCTGCCTCGCTCGACCACGGGCCGCCGCTCAACGCAGTCCAGTCCATCGTCACCTCGACGAAGTTGTAAGATCCGGCGGGGACGGGCGTTACGTCGAACGGCGCGAAGAAGATGTCGTCGCTGGGTACGACCGGAATGTCGAACGTGGGGAAGGTGTAGCTCTGGGCGGAGGCGAATGCTGTGAAAGCCAAGGTGGCTGTGGCTGCTGCGAAAAGCTTGGAACGAACCATGTTCATGATCTCCCGAAACGAAACTCGTTGGGCCTGCTCACCTCCCGAAGGCGGGCAGACCCACACGCGTTCGGCGGCCGCCGCACACGCGGCGTAATACCTCCGAAACGCACCGCCGAGGCAAAAGCCACGACGGACGGCAAAACATGCTGACCCACAACCGGTGCCGCAGGCCGGTCAGGGAGGAGACGGCAGCCGGCCGAATGGGCCGACGGACGCCTCGCAGGCATCAAATTGTTTGCGGTGATCTGTCTCCGGGGCGATAGGCCCCGACATGAAACGAACAGGTTGGTGCAGGCAACCTATGCGAGAGGCAAACAAAGTCAATATACTAATTGCAGAATCTTCACGGCGGTGTTTCTCTGCGTTTGCCCGCCCCGGAAGCGCGGCCTTCGGCCTGCGGCTTACTGCCTGCCGTCAACTGCCGCCCACTCGCCTTTACCCACCCCTCGCCTTCTCGCATCATGCCTCGACCCTATGCGCATCGTCCACGTCATCACCCGCCTCATCGTCGGCGGCGCTCAGGAAAACACCCTCCTCTCCTGCGAGGGCCAGCACGACCTGGGGCATGACGTCACCCTCGTCACCGGGCCCCCGGCCGGGCCGGAGGGGTCGCTGCTGCAACGCGCACGCAATCACGGCTACCGCGTCGTCGTCCTCCCGTCCCTCGTCCGCGCCATCCAGCCCGCCACCGACCTGCAGGCCTACCGACAGCTCGTGGCCACCTGTCTGCGGCTTCGGCCACACGTCGTCCACACGCACTCCAGCAAGGCCGGCATCCTGGGCCGCTGGGCCGCGGCCGCAGCACGCCGGCGGGGCCTCCGGTGCGGCATCGTGCACACCATTCACGGTCTGGCGTTCACGGCCAGCACCTCGGCCCGCATCAACGCCGCCTACCGGCACCTCGAACGCGTCACAGCACCCCTCACCGACAAAATCGTCTGCGTCGCCGACGCCATGGCCGAGCAGTCCCTCGCCGGCGGCGTCGGCCGGGCGGGGCAGTACGTCACCGTCTGGAGCGGCATGGACACCGCCCCGTTCGTCTATCCCCCGGTACCCCGCGACGCCGTGCGGGCCTCGCTGGGTATCGCCCCGGCGGACGTCGTCGTCGGGACCATCGCCCGGCTCTTCGACCTCAAAGGCCACGACGACCTGCTGGACCTCGCCCCGGACCTCTGCGCCGGCTTCCCGCAGCTCAAGTTCATGTGGGTCGGCGACGGCTCGCTCCGCGGGCGGTTCGAGAAGCAGATCGCCGCGGGCGGGCTGCAGGGGAAGTTCATCCTCACCGGCCTTGTCCCCCCCGAACGCATCCCGGAGCTGGCCAATGCGATGGACGTGCTGGTGCACCCTTCCCGGCGGGAGGGGCTGGCGCGGGCGTTGCCGCAGGGCCAGTTGGCCGGGTGCCCGGCGGTTTGTTATGCGATCGACGGCAACGCCGAGGGGCTGATCGACGGGCAGACCGGCTTCGCCGTGGCGCCGTTCGACGTCCCGCAGCTGGGCCGACGCCTTGAGGAGCTGGTGGGCGATGCCGCCCGCCGTCGCGAGATGGGGCTGGCGGGTCGAAAGTTTGCACTTGCCCGTTTTGACAAGTCCGTCATGGTTCGCGGGCTGCAGGCCGTTTACGATGGCGTGTGCAAGGACGTTTCATGACGTACACCCAACCGACACGGACGCGTGGACTCTGGCTGCTGACGGCCGGCCTCCTTTTACTGACGACGAGCCTGAGCTTCGGCCAGAAGCGGCCGGGCGTTCCGGCCGTGCCGCCGTTGGCGCCGGCGCTGGCGTCGGACGTCGAGCGGCTCGAGGCCGAACTCGCCGAGCTGACGCAGCAGCGTGCAACCGCCGACGCCGCCGGCCGGCCGCTGCTGGAGTACCGCATCGACACGCGGGTGCTGGCCTGGCACCTGTTGCGTGTCGCCGGCCGGGCGGAACCGGGAGGGGAGGTGCAGGCTGTGGCGCTGCTCCGCGCCCAGGACGCGATGGCGCTGGCCGGGCTGGCGGACGCCTTCACGGCCCGCCTCCGGGACGCCGCCGGCCTGACGCCCAACGAACGTGAGGCCCTGGCCCGCTTCAACGCGCTGACCTACAACCTGCCGGCCGAGCCTGACCTGGCGGCACTGGACAGGCTGCTGTCGCAGGCGGCGGTTTTCGCCGGCACCGGCATGAGCGCGTTGCCGCCCGGCGGGCTGGTGGAGATGCGGCCCGGCGTAAGCACGCCCGAGGACCCGGAAGCCGGCCAGGACTCCCTTGCCGTGCTTGCCGAGCGGGCCCGGCTGATGAACGTGAGCGAGCCGCTACGCCGACAACTGCAGGCCATGGCCGAGGCCGCCGCCCGGCCCGACGCCGACCCGGCCGTGCTGGCCACCCTCCGCGAGGCGGTGACGTTGTCGCGGGCGATGCAGTCGAACACGGCCGTGACTGCCGAGGACCGCCGGGATCTCGAAGGCAGGATGACCGAAGCCCTGGCACTCTATGCGGACAACCGCCTGCGTGAGGCGGGGCTGCGTCGGCTCGGGGCGGTACGCGAGTACGGGCGGGTGGTGGAGCAGATGAACGCCGTGCAGCTTACCGGGCGGACGCAGGCGGCGCTGCTGCCGGCCGTCACGTGGGCGAGGCAAAACCCGGACGAAGGCAAGGGCGTGCTGGAGGCGGTCGGCCGCTTCGCCGAGGAGGAGGCCCGCTACGCCGGGCTGCCGCAGAACGTGAATGCGCCGCAGTCGTTTCTCCGCCCGCTGGGGTTGGCCAAGGGGCATTTCGTCGCCGAGCGGGATGCGTTTATCGAGGAGGCCGCGAACCTGGGCACCGCCTCGCTCATGGCCCCCACGCCGCAACAGCTTCTTGAACGAACGCAACAGATGGCGCGCTGGAATGACATTTACCTCGCCATGTCCGAGGCCAACACCACCGCCAGCCGGCTGCGGGCGTACGCCCCGCGTGCCACCGGCATGGAGCGGCGGATGCTCTCCGCGGCCGTGACCGCCACCGCCACCACCCGCGACGACGCCCGCGCCGCCGCCGGCGACTACCTGCTGAACCTGGCGCGCCTCGCCGAACTCGAAGCCCGCCTCGCCCCGGACCCGCTCTCGTCGCTCGACGCCCAGATGCTGACGCTCTACACAAACGACGCCGCCGGCGAAGCCTTCGGCCAGGCGTGGCGCGGCGTGCTGACCCGCACGCTCGCCAGCGCGGAGGAGACGGGGCAAATCGACACCCGCGCGCTGGCCCACATGACCTTCGCCGCCGAGTTGGTCGATGCCGTCGTAGAAGCGCAGGCGTACGAGATGATCGTGACCCAGGCCGCGACGGTCACCGGCTGGGCCGACTTCTCGCCGGACGCCACGGCGCTGACCACCGCGTTGGAGCCGTTGCGGCGGGCGTACCAGACGGCGTTCGCCAGCGTGGCGGCCGGGCAGGCCGGCGGTGCCGCCGCCGCGGACTTGCGCAAGGTCCGCCGCCAGTACGAGCCGCTGCTGGCGTTACTCCGCGAGGCCGCGACGTACGAGCAGGCCGTCGCCCGGTTGCCCGACGGTGCGGCCGGGATCGTGAGCCGGCTCGGCACGCCCTCGGCCGAGAAGCCCTTCGCCCGCCAGCGCCTCGCCAGCCTGCACCTGAGGCTGATGGCCCACTACAGCCAGGACGCCGAAGCGTGGAACGCCACACTGGCATCTCTCACACGGACGCTGCGTACGGAGTGATTGTCGCAAATAGCGAGGAATGCGCAAGCTGTAAGCCGCAGGCCGAAGGCCGCGCTCCCTGCCGGCGGCAAGAAGCGCGGCCTTCGGCCTGCGGCTCTGTCGGCTTCTCGCAGGAGATTCTTCGCGAGGCGCGACGTCCGCCTACTTGAAGTAGTTGGCGTTCTTCTCGATGAAGTCCTGCCACTCCGCCGGGAGGTCTTCCTGCGGGTAGATGGCGGTGACGGGGCACTCGTCGACGCACAGGCCGCAGTCGATGCAGACGTCCGGGTCGATGTAGAGTTGCTCGGCGGCGTCGTGCTTGTCAGAGTCCTTGCCGGGGTGGATGCAATCCACGGGGCAGACGGCGACGCAGCTGGTGTCTTTCACGCCGATGCACGGCTGGGCGATGATATGAGGCATGTTGCTTTCCTGGACCTGTGTTCAGAGCGAAACGTACGCGTGAACCTCCGGAGTATAAGTCGGCGAAGTTCGGGGGCAACGTGAGATCGATCGGCCGCGACGCTTTGCACGCGGGTTTGAAAGCTCCGAACAAAATCCGACCCGCCAAGGGTATGATCCCGGGCGAAACGTGACCCTGACCCTGAACGACATCCTCGGCCCCGAAGGTGCCATCGCCCGCCGCCTTGGCGACGCCTACGAGCACCGCCCGCAGCAGATGCAGATGGCCCGGGCCGTCGAGCAGGCGCTGGCCGCCGGCGAGCACCTCGTCGTCGAGGCCGGAACGGGCACGGGCAAGAGCTTTGCCTACCTGCTCCCGGCGATCGACGCGGCCGTGCGGCTCAAGAAGAAAGTCGTCATCTCCACGCACACCATCAGCCTGCAGGAACAGCTGGTTTTCAAGGACATTCCGCTCATCCGCGCCGTCTACCCGGACGAGTTCCTGGCCGTGCTCGTCAAGGGGCGGGGCAACTACCTCTGCCAGCGTCGCCTCGAGCAGGCCGGCGGAAAACAGCGGATGATGTTCGACACCGACCGGCAACTCGAGGCGCTGTTCCAGGTCGAGGAGTGGGCCGCCCGCGAGCAGGAGGCCGGCGGTGAAGGGTCCCTCAGCAGCCTGCCGGTGCTGCCGGACATGAGCGTCTGGGACAAGGTTCAGGCCGAGGCCGGCAACTGCCTGGGCCGCAAGTGCAAGCACTACGACGGCTGCTTCTGGCAGGCGGCCAAGCGTCGCATGCAGGCCGGGAACGTGCTTGTGGTGAACCACGCGCTCTTCTTCAGCGACCTGGCGCTGCGCATGGCCGGGGTGAACTACCTGCCCAAGTACGACATGGTGGTGTTCGACGAGGCGCACACGCTGGAGGAGGTGGCCGGGAGCCACTTCGGCATCCGGGCGGGGGAGGGGGCGCTCAAGTACCTGCTGCGGACGCTCTACAACCCGCACAAGGGCAACGGCGTGCTGCCGGCACTCGGGGCGTGCGCCAACGACGGCATCGAACTGGTGCTGGACCTGCACGCCCGGGCCGACGCCTTCTTCGAACGTTGCCTGAGCTACCAGAGCCGCCACAACCTGACCAACGGCCGGCTGCGCGAGAAGGACTTCGTGGAGAACGACCTCTCCCCCCGTCTTGATGAATTGTCCAAGCGGCTGCGGGCGTTGAGTGCGATCCTCCCGCGGGAGGAGGACAAGGCCGAGATCGGCGGCTGGGCGGACAAGGCAGCCTTGCAGGCCGGCAGCTTCGAAGCCGTGGTAAGCCAGGCGATGCCCGACGCCGTCTACTGGATGGATGTAACAACCCGCCACCCGAAGCGTGTGACGCTGTGTGCCGCCCCGGTGGACGTCAGCGCCGGCCTGAAGGAACACCTGTGGGGAAAGACGAAGGGTTGCATCCTGACGAGCGCGACGCTGAGCACGAGCGGGGGGAAAAACCCACATAGCAGCCCGCCGGCCGACCGTAGCATGGGCTTCCAGCCCATCATAAACCAACTTTCGAAGCGTCGAAGCGCCATCCTCCCGCACTGGCGTCGTCCGCAAGCCATTTATGCCGTCACCTTCCGCCTCGCCGATTCCATACCGGCGCAAGTACTTTCAGCCTGGCAGCACGAAGCCCAGTCGATTCGCGACAATTGCCGTCAACAGGAACGCGACCCGACCGAATGGGAGGGTGCACGACTGGCATATCTGGAAGGTAAGGCGGTCGAGGAGCACCTGGATCGTGGCGCGGGCAGCTGCCTTCTCCGGCAGCACGCCGCGGTTGTAGAAGAGGCACTGCAACACTTCGCCGATGAGCGTTACGCCTTGCTGGCCTGGTGTATCATGCCCAACCACGTGCATGTCGTTCTGCGGCCGACGAGTGGGCACACCTTGGAGAGCATCCTGCACAGTTGGAAGTCGTACAGCGCGAACCTGATCAACGAGGCTGCGAATCGAGCCGGCTTGCTTTGGCAGCGGGAGTATTACGACCGGATCTGCCGCGACGTGGAGGAAGTTCGTCAGCAGGTTGACTACGCGTGGAGGAACCCGGATGTCGCCGGATTGCCCGGCTGGCAACATCGCTGGAGAGCAGATGAACTGCCGGCGGTCTACGACTGGCGTGGAGCAGGTGAGGGTCGTGAGTCGGATGGGCTGGAAGCCCATGCTACGGCGGAACATGGGCGAGACGCCTATGCTACGGCCGCGGGAGAGGTGCCTGCGGAGGACATGACAGCCCCCGGCTTCGACTACCTTACCCGTCGGCTCGGGTTACAGGGGGTGCGGACGGTGCAGGTGCCGGCGCCGTTTGATTACCGCAGGCAGGTGAAGCTTTACATCGAGACGGGGCTGCCGGAGCCTTCGGACCGCAGGTTCAATGCCGCCGCGTCCGAGCGGGTGATGCATTACCTCCACCAGACCCACGGCGGGGCGTTCGTTCTGTTTACCAGCTACGCCATGCTCATCGACTACGCCAACCGCCTTCACCGGCCCATCGAGCAGGCCGGATGGCCGCTGCTCGTGCAGGGGCAGACCGGGCCGCGGTCGGCCATCCTCGAACGCTTCCGGCAGCTGGACAACGCCGTGCTCTTCGGCACGGCCAGCTTCTGGCAGGGCATCGACGTACGCGGCGACAAACTGCGGAACGTCATCATCACCAAGCTCCCCTTCGCCGTGCCCGATGAGCCGCTGACCGAAGCCCGCTACGACCGCGTGAAGCAGGCCGGCGGCAACCCGTTCATGGACCTGGCCGTGCCCGAGGCGGTCATCACGCTCAAGCAGGGCTTCGGCCGACTGATCCGCAGCAGCACGGACACGGGCATCGTCGTCATCCTCGACGGGCGGGTGAAAACCAAGCGGTACGGCCGAGTCTTTCTGGACGCGCTGCCGGATGTGGAGATGATCGAGGTGGGTGAGTAGGTGTTAGGCAACAGGCAACAGGCAACAGGCAACAGGCAACAGGAATTAGGCAACAGGCATCGGGCATCAGGCATCGGACATTGGGCATCGGGCATTAGCGATTAGTGGTTCGACGGTTTTGTTTTGATTAGGAGTCGCGCATGTGGGGTAATGTTCAGGGTTGGGTGATCGCAGGTGTGTTGGCGGCGGCGACGGTCATTGCCGCGGGCTGGGTGGTGACGCTCGGCCCGGCCGAGCCGAGTGACTTTTCGACCACGCACGCCGTGGTGCTGGCGGACGCCGCCTTGCCGGTGGACCCGCGTACGGTCGTCGCGTTCGACACGCCGGGCGACGCCGGGCCGTTGTACCGCCGGGCGATCGACGCCTTCCGTGCCGACCGAGAGGCCTACGAGAAGATCGAACGGCTCCGCAGCACCGACTCTTTGCCGAGTAACCTGGAGGCCTTCGGGCTGCTGCACGAGGCCCGCCCGCTGGCCCGCATGCGGCTGTTCGAAACGACCCCCGAGCAGCTCGTGGAGTACCGCGCCGGTGCCGAGAAGCACGACGAACTCGACGACCTGGTCCGCCTCGGCCAGCTTGCCTGCGCGCTGGCGCTTCGGCAATCGGCCGCCGGCCAGCACGAGCAGGCCCTGGAGCTGGCAAGCGACGCGTTTGCCTTGGGTGCCAAGCTGTACGAGGAGCGGGTGACGTTCGCCCAGGCCCAGGCCGGGCTGACGCTGATGGCCGAGGCCGGGGAGTTGATTCGGCTGGTCGCCGAGAAGCGGCAGGAGACGGACCTTGCCGCCCGAGCCGAGGCGTTCGGTTCGGCGAGGCGGTCGTTCAAGGACACGCAGCTTCAGCCGGTGTGGCTGGCGATCAACTCGCCGGACAACCGGCTGATCGCAAAGCACGCCGGGGACATGCTCCTGCTGGCGACGGGCAAGACCGCCGACGGGGGGGACATCGACCGGATGTGGCAGGTGGAGGCGGTCCGCAAGGTGGGGCGGCTCAAGTGGCACGTGGGGGTGACGGGGCTCAAGGGTGCGGCCACGCAGCAGGCGGCGCGGGGGCTGCTCGAGGAGATCAAGGCGCGGGCCGAGGACCCCGTGGTGAAGACGGCGGCGGAGCACGCGGCGGCGTTGGACCTGCCGGCGTACAACCGGCTGTGAAGTGTCGGGCGGTAAGGTGTCGGGCGGTGGCGGGCAAGAAGCTGGTGGAAGCTGGGTAAGGCATTGCGGGAGTATTGCCCTGCAAGGGGTTATCAGACGCGACAGGCGGCCCGGCGGGGGCCTCTCCTGCTTGACAGCGGGGTCGCCTCACTTACGATGCGGAACGGGCTCAGACGGAGTGATGGAGCCCGCCGACCGCACGCTGGAAGCCAGGCGCGTGGCGAGCGAACGAGATTGACAACAGGATTGACACCAGAGCATCGCTTAGCGAACACGCCCCGTGCGTAGCGGGCATGATTCGGCCGCCCGGCCGTCTCGATGCCCGAATGCACGCCGGCCCAGCCGGACATTGCGTCCAGGGAGCCAGCCTTGAGTGTGCTTACCCGCCTATTCGTCGTTTCCAATGCCGTGCTGAGCATTGTTCTTGCCGCGGCCATGGTCACTGCGGCGTACAGCCTGCCTGACCTGCAGACCCGCGCCGAAACCGCGGAGTCGGCGCGGCAGGCCGCCGTCGCCCGGGCTCAGTCGGAGGCAGCCCTCCGCCAGAGCCTCTCCGAGCAGCAGGAGTCGCAGGTCGCGGCCCTTCAGCAGCAGATGGCGACGGTCACCGCCGAGCGGGACAACCTCGTGCAGCAGGTCGCCTCCGCCGAGGAAGGCCGCACAACCGCCCGCCGCGACGCAGAGCAGGCCCAGGCCCAGGCCGGCACAGTCGCCACGGCCCTGGAAACCAGCATGCAAACCAAGCAGCAGCTGACGCAGCAGATCGAGCAGCTCCGCTCGACCGTGCCGCAGTTGCAGCAGCGGATCGCCGAACTCGACGCCGCGTTGACCGACGTCACCGGCGAACGCTCGGTACTCGTCCGCCAGACCCAGGGCCTGCAGGAGCAGCTCGTGGCCGCCCAGGACCGCGTCGAGCGGCTCGAGCAGGGGCTGCGGGAAGTGGGCGGCGACCCGCAGAACATCGTCGGCAACGGCGGCCCGGCACCGGACGTCACCGGCGTCGTTCGCACCACCCGTCAGTTCGGCGGCGTGCCGTACGCCACCATCAGCATCGGCCGGGACGACGGCGTCCGCGAGCAGATGCAGTTCACCGTGATCGACCCGGAAACGAACGACTTCCTCGGCACGCTGACCGTCCGCAACGTGGACGAGAACGAGGCGATCGGCTCGCTGTCGGGCCCGCGGGTCGCACAGGTCCGTGAAGGTGCCCGCGTCCGCACGCAGTAAGTCGCGGCACGCATCCGCCGCCCGCCGCCGCCCGCCGCCGCCGCAATCGTCCGTCGCCCACAGCCGCCAGGAGGTATGCCATGAGTCGTTTCGGGTCTGAAGAAGAGATCGCCGTCAAGCCGGGCAACACGGTCTATACCGTACTGACGGCCCTGGCCACCCTGATCGCCGTCGGCGGGCTGTGGCTCTTCTACCTCCGGATGGACGAGCTGGGCGTTTCTGTCCTGCCGTTCTGAGGTAGAGCCGTCCCGGACACCCCCCATAAGCCGCAGGCCCAGCGGCGGACCCTGCCCTCCATGACGCTCGCGACGTTCCAGTTTCTCGACCCCGGCCCGCTCGTCGATCGGGAACTGCAGCTCGTTCCCCCGAGCTACCGTTGGCTCGACGACATGCTCTTCAGCTGCAGCCACCCGCTGTGCCACGGCGACGAGACGGCCGAGCAGCACAAGTCCCTCGTGCACGACTTCCTCAAGGCCGCCCCCGACGGCCGTGAAATGCCCGACGTCCTCCGAGGCCGCGTCGCCAGCTACCACTACTGGATGCGCCTCCGCCCGGAGTTTGACCCGCCGATCCCCATCGCCGGGATGGTCGGCCTGCGCGTCGGCGACTCCGAGGACCTGCGCCTGCACCTGGGGCACGTCGGCTACAGCGTCTACCCCGCGGCCCGCGGGCGGCACCTGGCCGAGCGGGCGGTGCGCCTCATCCTGCCGCTGGCCCGCCGGCACGGCCAGCGCGAGCTGTGGATCACCACCAACCCCGAGAACATCGCCAGCCGGCGAACCTGCGAACGCCTGGGTGCCCAGTACATCTCCACGGTAAGGCTGCCTAAGACCCACCCGCTCTACAAGCGTGGTGAACGTATGAAATGCAGGTACCGCCTCGACCTGTAGGGAGCCTTCAGGGAGCCTCAGTGGCCTTCAGGGGGCGTGTGGAGCGTAACTGAAGCGGCGGTCGGCGTGGGCTCGCCCCGGCGGCTTGTGACGGCCCGGCGGCACGGGGGCCGGGCCTCTCCTGGCGGGTTACGCCCGACGAACTGTCACACTCCGCCGGCCGTCTGCAGCTTCGTCGGCTGCCAGATCGTCGCCGGTGGCGGTTGAAGATGCCCCGGCGCTGTGCCGCTGAAGCATCATCCGTGGCGGTTCGACGGCGATCCTTCTGATATCTGCTTTCGGCTGGCGCGGGCTTTGTGTAGCCGGCCTCCCGTGGTCGACCTCACTCGCTCGTGCGTGGGGGGCGTGCACGACCGGTGCGACCGGCGGCCCGGCCACGTCGTTCTCTCTTTCGAGGCAGTATTGTGAAAGGCCCAATCCTCATCACGGGCGGCGCCGGCTTCATCGGCGGCCACCTCAGCAATGAACTGATCGCGCACGGGTACGACGTGCGGATCCTGGACGTACTCCAGCCGCAGGTTCACGGCCCTGACCGCCGTCGGCCTGATTACCTCCACCCCAAGGCCGAGCTGATCGTCGGCGACGTCTGCGACCCCGCCGCCGTGAAGCAGGCGACACGCGACGTGGACGCCGTGGTCCACCTGGCGGCGAGCGTCGGCGTCGGGCAAAGCATGTACGAGATTGCCGCGTACACGAACACGAACAACATGGGCACCGCCGTGCTGCTCGAGGCGCTGGTGGAGCGTCCGGTCCGCAAACTGGTGGTGGCAAGCAGCATGAGCGTCTACGGGGAGGGCCTTTACCAGGCCGCGAGTGGCCGACTCGTGTGCGACGCTTCGCGCGACCGCGGGCAACTGCAGGCGCACATCTGGGAGCCGCTGGGCCCGTCCCGCGAGCCGCTTTCACCGCTGGCAACCCCCGAAAGCAAACACCCGGACCTGGCAAGCGTCTACGCGCTGAGCAAGTACGACCAGGAGCGCATGTCGTTGATCGTGGGGCGTGCGTACGGCATCCCGACGGTGGCGTTGCGGTTCTTCAACGTCTACGGGCCGAACCAGGCGCTGAGCAACCCCTACACGGGCGTGCTGGCGATCTTCGCGAACCGCCTGTTGAACGGCATGCCGCCGCTGATCTACGAAGACGGGCAGCAGCAGCGCGACTTCGTTCACGTGAAGGACATAGCGGCCGGCATCCGGCTCTCACTGGAGCGCGACGTGGCCGACGACGTGCTCAACCTCGGCAGCGGCGAGCCGCGGACGATTTCGTCGGTCGCCGCAGACCTCGCCGACGCGACCGGTCGGGGGCATGTGAAGGCCCGCGTGACGGGCAAGTACCGCGCCGGGGACATCCGCCACTGCTACGCGGACATCGGGCGGGCCAGGCGGCTGCTGGGCTACGCCCCGCGTGTGGACTGGGCCCGGGGCCTCTCGGAACTGGCGGACTGGCTTCAAGGCCAAAGCGCGACGGACCGCGTCGAACAAGCCGGCGGCGAGCTTGAAAGGCGGGGTCTTTCCGTATGAAGCAGACACAGATTGGCATCGTGGAGTGGCTCCGGCCCGACGAACGGGACCGCGTGACGCCGCTACTGGACGAATTGCGGCGTATCGGCGTGAGGCAGCTGCGTACCGGCATCAGCTGGGCGGACTGGCACACGCCCCAGGGCCAGGCCTGGTACCGCTGGCTCCTGCCGACGCTCGCAGAACGCGTGGAGGTGCTGCCGTGCCTCGTCTACACGCCGCCGAGCCGCGGCGAGGAGCCCCGCACCAACAGCCCCCCGGCCCGGCTGGACGACTACGCCGACTGGGTCGGGCAGATGATCGAACAGTTCGGCCGGCACTTCGAGTGGGTCGAAATCTGGAACGAGCCGAACAACCCGCGCGAATGGGACTCGACGCTCGACCCGGGCTTCGACAAGTTCGCCGCCATGGCCGGCCAGGCCGCCCGCGAGGCGCACCGCCTCGGCAAGAAGACCCTCCTGGGCGGGCTTTCGCCCATCGACCCGAACTTCGTCTCCAACCTGCACGACAAAGGCGCACTGCAGCACTTCGACGCCGTCGGCGTGCACGGCTTTCCGCACAGCTTCGAGTTCCACTGGCCCGGCTGGGAGAAGCTCATCACCGGCCTGCGCCAACGCCTGGACTGGTGCGGCGTGCGGCCTGAAATCTGGATCACCGAGACCGGCTACAGCACATGGCGGCACGACGAGCATTGCCAGCTGGCCGACTTCCTGGACGCCATTCGCGCTCCCACCGACCGCGTCTACTGGTACGGCCTCTACGACCTTCACCCGGACCTGCCCACCGTCGACGGCTTCCACTCCGACGAGCGGGAGTATCACTTCGGCATCAAGCAGGCCGACGGCACCGACAAGCTGCTGGCCCGCCTCCTGCGCGACGGCGGCCGGCGGGCCGTCTCAGGCGTTCAGAACCTCGTCGAGCACGGCGTGCGCCACGAGGAGGACGCAACGCTGATCCTCGGCGGGGCGGGCTTCATCGGCACGAACCTCGCCGCACGGGTGGCCGAGTCCGGGCAGAACGTCATCGTCTATGACAACCTCAGCAGACCCGGGGTCGAGGACAACCTCCGCTGGCTCATCGAGCACTTCCCCGAGCAGATCGAGTTCAAGTGTGCCGACGTCCGCAGCCGCTTCGAACTGGCCGGGGCCGTGGCACGGGCGAAGCAGGTGTTCCACTTCGCGGCGCAGGTGGCCGTCACCAGCAGCCTGGAGCGCCCGCGTCACGACTTTGACGTCAACGCCCGCGGCACGATGGAGGTCGTCGAGGCCGTCCGCACGAGCCCCAACAAGCCGCCTCTGCTCTTCACCAGCACCAACAAGGTCTATGGCGATCTGGCGGACATGCGACTGCACCTCAACGGCCAGGGGTACGAGCCGGCCGAACGCGGACATGCCTCCGGCGTCGACGAGGACCGGCCCATCAGCTTCCAGAGCCCGTACGGCTGCAGCAAGGGTGCCGCGGACCAGTACGTGCTCGACTACGCACGCTCGGCGGGCATCCGGGCGGTCGTCTTCCGCATGAGCTGCATCTACGGCCCGCACCAGCACGGCACCGAGGACCAGGGTTGGGTCGCCCACTTCGCCCGGGCCGCACTGCAACGCAAGCCCGTCACGCTCTACGGCGACGGCCAGCAGGTCCGCGACCTGCTCTTCGTCGACGACCTCATCGACGCCATGCTCCTGGCTCAGGAACACATGCCCCAGATCACCGGGCGGCCGTTCAACATCGGCGGCGGGCCCAGCAACGCCGTCTCCCTGCTGGACGTCGTCCGTCGCCTCGAAACCGTCACCGGCCAAACCCTGCCCGTGAAACACGCCCCGTGGCGTTGCGGCGACCAGCGCTACTACGTCTCGGACACCGGCCGCTTCCACGAAGCCACCGGCTGGCGCCCCCAGACGGGCGTCAGCGCCGGGCTGCGGCAACTGGTCGGGTTCCTGCGGCACCACCTGAACCTCCCCGCCGGGCCAAGGCCCCCGAAGGACCGCATGCAGGGTGCCACGGCCATTCACCGCGGTGTCACCGGCGGCGTCGTCTGAGCGAACCGGTTTCCAACACGAAGGCCGCAAGCCATGCAAACTGAGCAGAAGCATCTGAAGACGGGCAACGGCCGCCCCGGGCTCATGCGGGCCGCCCGCGTCACTGCGCCGGGGCGTATCGAACTCGTGGAGGTCCCCATGCCCGAGCCTGGGCCGGGGCAGGTGCGTGTCCGGCTCGAAGGCTGCGGGGTGTGCGCCAGCAACGTGCCCCCCTTCGAGGGCCGGGACTGGTTCACTTACCCCATGCCCGCCGGGGCGTTGGGGCACGAAAGCTGGGGCAGGGTCGAGGCGGTCGGGCCGGGCGTCATGCACTTCGCCGAGGGGGACCGCGTCGCCACGCTCGCGCAGGACGCCTACGCCGACTGCGCGCTGGCGGACGAATCCCAGGCCGTGCGTCTCCCGCAGGACCTGGCCGCGGTGCCCTTCCCGGCCGAGCCGCTGGCGTGTGCCATGAACGTGTTCGCCCGCAGTGGGATTCGCAGCGGGGACACGGTGGCCGTCGTCGGGTGCGGGTTCCTGGGCGCGTTGCTCTGCCGGCTGGCCGCCGAGGCGGAGGCGGCCGTCATCGCGTTGTCCCGCCGGGATTTCCCGCTGCAACTGGCCAGTCTCATGGGTGCCGACCACACCATTCGGATGGACGACCACTTTCGCATCATCGAGGAGGTGAAGCAGCTTACCGACGGCCGGCTGTGCGACGTGGTGATCGAGGCGACGGGCAAGCAGTGGCCGCTGCAACTGGCCGGGGAACTCTGCCGCGAGCGTGGCCGGCTGGTGATCGCCGGGTTCCACCAGGACGGCATGCGGGAAGTGAACATGCAGACGTGGAACTGGCGCGGGCTGGACGTGACCAACGCCCACGAGCGCGACCCGGCGGTGTACGTCCGCGGGATGCGTCGCGCGGTGACGGCCAGCAGCCAGGGCCGGCTGGACGTCGAGCCGCTGCTTACGCACCACGTCCCGCTGGAGAACCTCGCCGAGGCCCTGACCATGACCCGCGACCGACCCGACGGCTTCCTCAAGGCCGTCGTCCGCAACCAACCGCCGGAGGCTTAGCCGTATGCGCCTTCTCATGACAACCGACACCGTGGGCGGCGTATGGCATTACAGCCTCACGCTGTGCCGCGCGTTTCGGCCGCACGGCGTCAAAGTCACCCTCGCGACGATGGGGCGGGCGCTTTCGGCCCAGCAGCGGGCCGCGGTGGCGGCACTGCCCCACGTCACGTGCGAAGAGAGCATATACAAGCTGGAGTGGATGCCCGACCCGTGGGCCGACGTCGCCGCCGCCGGACGGTGGCTCCTTCACCTGGCCCGGGAGGCCCGCCCGGAGGTGGTGCACCTCAACGGCTACGCGCACGGCCACCTGCCGTTCGACGCGCCGGTGCTCATGGTGGCCCACAGTTGCGTCAACAGTTGGTGGCATGCCTGCCGCGGCGAAGGCCCCCCGGCCGACTGGGATGCCTACACCCGGGCGGTCTACCACGGTGTGCAGGGTGCGGGCCTGCTGGTTGCGCCCACGGCGACCATGCTGGCCGCGGCCAGACGGCACTACCTGCCCGCGTGCGACTGCCGGGTGATCCACAACGCGACGGACGTGCCGCCGGGGGAGCCCATTGATTCGGACGGCAAGTGGCCCGTCGTGCTCTCGGCCGGGCGGCTGTGGGACGAGGCCAAGAACGCCGCCGCCTTGGCCCGCTGCAAACTGCCCGAAGGCTGGGAGCTTCGCCTGGCCGGGGAGGCCGTCGAGCCCGGCTCGAACCGAAGCCCGCCGACAAACCTGACGACGCTCGGCCACCTCGACCCCGCCGCCCTCGCCCAGGAGATGGCCTTCGCCGCCGTCTACGCGCTGCCGTGCCGGTACGAGCCGTTCGGCCTCTCGGTCCTCGAAGCGGCCCGCAACGGCTGCGCTCTGCTGCTGGGGGACATCCCCTCGCAGCGCGAACTCTGGGACGGCTGCGCGCTGTTCGTAAACCCCGACGACGACGCCGCCCTGCAACGGGCACTGGACCGGCTGACGCGCGACGTGCCGCTGCGCCGCCGCCTGGTCTCGGCGGCCCGGCGGCGGGCCGGGCCGTACACCCCGGCCGCGATGGCCGACGGCTACCTGAACGCCTACGCCCACCTGCTCACCACGCACCAAGCCCGCACCCTGAACGACGCACCCGCCCCGAACGACGCAGGAGCACCGAACGACGCAAGAGCACTAAACGGCGAGAGAGCACTAAATGGCGCAAGTGCCCCGGGCGACACGACCGCTGTGGCACTTCAGGAGGCGGGTGCCACATGAACTTCGTCTTCTTCTGCCACTCCCTGGCCAGTTGCTGGAACCACGGCAACGCCCACTTCCTGCGCGGCGTGGTCCGCGCGCTGCAGGCCCGCGGCCACGCCGTTACCGTCTACGAGCCGCACGACGCCTGGAGCCTTGCCAACCTCGTTAAGGACGAAGGCCCCGCCGCCGCCGAGGCGTGGAAGGCCCACTACCCCACGCTCGCCAGCACGCGTTACCGCCCGGGCGAACCGGACCTGCACGTCGCACTCGCCGAGGCGGACGTGGTGCTCGTACACGAGTGGAACGCGCCGCAGCTCGTGCAGGCGGTGGGCGAAGTACGCAAATCCCGCGGCGGCTTCACGCTGCTCTTCCACGACACCCACCCCCGCGCCGTGACGAGGCCGAAGGAGATGAACGCGTATGACCTGAGCGGCTACGACGCCGCGCTGGTCTTCGGCGAGGTGCTGCGGCGGATCTACCTGCGGCGGAGGTACACGCCGCGGGCCTACACCTGGCACGAGGCGGCCGACGTGGAGCACTTTTCGCCCCGGCCGGACATCAGGCCGGAGCACGACCTGGTCTGGGTCGGCAATTGGGGCGACGACGAGCGGACCGAGGAACTGCACGCTTTCCTGCTGGCCCCGTGCGCGGAGCTGAAGCTGGACGCCACGGTGCACGGCGTGCGCTACCCGCCGGCGGCGCGGGCGGCGCTGAAGGCGGCCGGCGTGCGTTACGGCGGCTGGCTGCCCAACCACGCCGTGCCGGAGGTGTTCGCCAGGCACAAGGTGACGGTGCACGTGCCGCGAC
The DNA here is from genome assembly GCA_050329715.1 of Phycisphaerae bacterium. Classification (GTDB taxonomy): domain Bacteria; phylum Planctomycetota; class Phycisphaerae; order Tepidisphaerales; family Tepidisphaeraceae; genus DAIOTR01. The sequence continues at coordinate 15,209 of JBHJOM010000108.1, read as the reverse complement.
GGCCTTACCGGGAGCAGTTGCACGGCATCCCGACGATCCGGCCGTTCGAGGCGATGGCGTGCGGCATCCCGCTGGTGTGCAGCCCGTGGTCGGACGCGGAGGCGCTGTTCACGCCCGGCCGGGATTACCTCGTCGCGCCCGACGGCGAAGCGATGACGAAGCTGCTGCGCCGCCTGCTGGAGGACGAGGAGGCCCGAACCCGCCTTGCCGTGCACGGCCGCGAGACGATCCTCCGCCGGCACACCTGCGGGCACCGGGCCGACGAACTGCTGAACATCTGCGACCACGTGAAGGAGCCGCCGGCGGCACTTGGTGTGCCAACGACGATTGCAATATGAGCAGAAGCCTGAACATCCACTTCTTCGGCTCGAGCCTCGTGTCGGCCTACTGGAACGGGGCGGCCACGTACTACCGCGGGCTCATCAAGGCGCTGCACGCGCGCGGGCACCGCGTGACGTTCTGCGAGCCGGACGCCTTCGGCCGACAGCAGCACCGCGACCTGCCCGACCCGGACTGGGCGACCGTACGCGTCTACGACCCGACGCAGCACGGCCAGTGGCAGGCGCTCTTGAGCGAAGCCTGCGCCGCGGACGTGGTCATCAAGGCCAGCGGCGTGGGCGTGCTGGACGCGGAGCTGGAACGCGGCGTGCTCGAGTGCCGCCGGGCGGGCAACCTGGTGCTCTTCTGGGACGTGGACGCGCCCGCCACACTCGACCGCCTCGACGCCGACGACCACGACCCGTTCCACGACCTGGTGCCCGCCTACGACCTGATCTGCACGTACGGCGGCGGCCCGCCGGTGGTGCAGGCATACGCCGCACTCGACGCCAAAGCCTGCGTGCCGGTTTACAACGCCGTCGACCCTGCCGAGCACTTCCCCGTGCCGCCGGACCCGCAATTCGCCGTGGACATGACGCTGCTGGCCAACCGACTGCCCGACCGCGAGGCGCGGATCGACGCGTTCTTCTTCGAGGCGGCCCGGCGGCTGCCCGACCGGCGGTTCGTGCTCGGCGGCAGCGGCTGGGAGCAGCCCCACGTGCCGCCGAACGTGCGGTGTGCCGGCCACGTCTACACGAAGGACCACAACGCCTTCCACGCGAGCCCGACGGCCGCGCTGAGCGTGAACCGAAAGAGCATGGCGGCTTACGGGTACAGCCCGGCGACGCGCATCTTCGAGGCGGCCGGGGCCGGGGCGTGCATCATCTCCGACGCGTGGGAGGGCATCGAGTTGTTCCTGGAGCCGGGAACGGAAATCCTCGTGGCGGAGGACGGCGAATGGGTGGCCGAGCACCTGGCGAACCTGACGCCCGAGCGGGCGGCACAGATCGGCCAGGCCGCCTTGCAACGCGTTCGTCGTGAACACACCTACACGCAACGGGCCGAGCAACTCGAGACGCTGCTGCTGGCACGGCTGGCGGACAAGGCGGTAGGAAAGAAGCAGGAGGTCACGGCGTGAAGATCGTTTTCATTGGGCTTTCGATCACCAGCAGCTGGGGCAACGGCCACGCCACGACATACCGCGGGCTGCTGCGCGAACTGGCGGCACGGGGGCACAGCGTGACGTTCCTGGAGCGCGACGTGCCGTGGTACGCCGGGGAAAACCGCGACCTGCCAGAACCACCCTACTGCCGGACGTGCCTGTACGACGACCTGACCGCGTTGAAGAGCCGCCACGGCCGGCTGGTGAGCACGGCGGACGTGGTGGTGGTCGGCAGCTACGTGCCGCAGGGCGTTGAAGTGGGCGACTGGGTGCTGAAGACGGCCCGGGGGCTGCGGTGCTTCTACGACATCGACACGCCGGTGACACTCGGGCAACTCAAGCGTGGCGAGGCGGCGTACGTCAGTGCGCAGCAGGTGAGCCGGTACGACGTCTACTTCAGCTTCGCCGGCGGGATGGCGCTGACGATGCTGGAGGAGCGTTACGGCTCCCCGGCGGCGCGGGCGCTCTACTGCAGCTTCGACCGGCTGGCCTACTACCCGGAGACTTATTTCGCGGAAGAGAAAAAAGCCGCCTGGGACCTGGCTTACCTGGGCACCTACTCCGACGACAGGCAGCCGACACTGGAGCGGCTGCTGATGGAGCCGGCACGGCGGTTGAAGGACAAGCGGTTCTGCGTGGCCGGGCCGAAGTACCCGGCGGACATCGCGTGGCCGGGGAATGTGAAGCGCATAGAGCACGTGCCGCCGGCGGAGCACCGGGGGTTTTACAACCGGCAGCGGTTTTGTCTGAACGTGACGCGGGCGGAGATGATCCGGCTGGGGCACAGCCCGAGCGTGCGGCTGTTCGAGGCGGCGGCGTGCGGCACGCCGATCATCAGCGACTTCTGGGAGGGGCTTGATGAGCTGTTCGAGCCGGGAAGGGAAATCCTGCTGGCGGCGACGCCGGACGACGTGCGGCAGTACCTTTGCGACCTGCCCGAAGCCGAGCGGATGACGATCGCCGGGCGGGCGCGGCAACGCGTGCTGCAGGACCACAGCGCCGCGGCCCGGGCCGAGCAGTTCGAGCGGCAGGTGACGGCACTGGCCGGATTGAAGGCGGCGGGAACGGAAGCTGCGGGCGAGCAGGCCGGGAGGGAGAGGCTCCAGCCGAGCCGGTTGCCTGAGTCGGTCGGGCAGGTGGCGGGCCGTGGTGCGGCTGACGTGAACAGGGGCAGCGTATGAGCGAGCGGGCCAAGACGATTCTGGACCAGCCGGCCGGCGGGCCGAGGGCACCCGACGGGGCGACGCGGCGGGAGATCGAACGGTTGGGGCCCTGGTTCCACAACCTGCACCTGCCGGGAGGAATTCAGACGCGGCCGGACCACCCGCTGGGGGATTTTCCGGCGTACAAGTGGGCGGAATTTTCGTCGTGTATTTCCGGGGACTTATCTGGACAAACCTGTCTGGATGTCGGATCGAACGCAGGTTTTCACGGATTTGAGTGCGCAAAACGTGGAGCGAGCGTCGAATTTTTGGACATCTCTGCGCATTTTCTGGACCAGGCGCGCTGGGCCGGCGGCAAGCTGGGTATTCTGGGAGGCCTGAGTTTCCGCCGCGGGCACGTGTACGACCTGGCTCGGGACGAAAAAAGTTACGACATCGTGCTCTTCCTGGGGGTGTTCTACCACCTCCGCTACCCGCTCCTGGCGCTGGACATCCTGGCCCGGAAAACGAGGCGGCAGATGGTCTTCCAGACGCTGACGATGCCCTGCGGCGAGGCGGGGCGGGCGCATTCGGTCACGCGGACGCCCGAGGACTTCGGGTTCATCGACCGGGACCGGATGACCCACCCCGGCTGGCCAAAAATGGCGTTTATCGAGCGAAAATTCAGCGGCGACGTCACCAACTGGTGGGCCGCGAACCCGGCGGCGTGCGAGGCGATGCTCCGCAGCAGCGGGCTGGCCCCGGAGCGCGTGGGGGAGGAGACGTGGGTCTGCAAGCCGGACCACCACGTGAGGGCCGGCCCGGCGGATTTGCTGGAAGCGGAGTACAAATCGGCGTTGGGGCTGTGGTGAGGCGAGCTGAAAAGGGCGGGATTTGAAGGGAAAACAGCAGTTTTGGCGCGACCGGGGTGAGTCGGCAGGCTGACCGGAATTTGTGGGTTAACAAGGCGTGGACGTGGCGGGCAATCGATGTGTACAATGCCGGCGGTTAGGTCGATCGAGTCCCCTCGACACTCGCGTCGCCGGTTACGGCACAGGCATCGTCGAAAAGTCTCCCCGCTCCTACCTTCCGGGCCAGAACGTTTGGCCCCTTTCGCAGAAGCGCCCCGAAAGTGAACCGCGGGCGCCGGCCCTTAGAAGTTAGGAGCTTCATCATGGGCAGTAAGTTATACGTCGGGAATCTCAGCTACAGCACGCAGGCCAGCGACCTCGAACAGTTGTTCGGGGAGTTCGGCACCGTCTCCAGCGCCGAGATCATCAGCGACCGGGACACCGGCCGCAGCAAGGGCTTCGGCTTTGTCCAGATGGGCAGCGACGCCGAGGCCAAGGCCGCCATCGAAGGGCTCAACGAGCGCGAAGTCGATGGTCGTAACCTCACCGTCAACGAAGCCAAGCCCAAGGCCGATCGCCCCCGTACGGGCGGCGGCGGCGGTGGCGGCTACGGTGGTGGCGGCGGCGGCTACGGCGGCGGTGGTCGCGGCGGCCGCAGTGGCGGCGGCGGCGGCTACGGCGGTGGTGGCGGCGGCGGCGGTGGCCGCGGCCGTTACTAAGCCGACTGGCTTCCGAGCCGGCGAACCGCCGGCCTAGCCTGAACAGCTTGATACCCAAGCAGCCGGAGGGTTTCCCTCCGGCTGCTTCTTTTTTTGCCTCACCCGCACCGATCGTCAGTCGCCATGTCGGCCGCGTTGGACTAGCCTGCTGGCATGCCCGGAACGCACGCGAAACCCGGTCCCGACCCGCCGCCGGTAGAGCCGCTCCTCCGGCCGGTTTCGGCCTCGCGCCACACGCCCGCCGAGGAACTGGCCAACGTCCTGACGCACGCGCTGGGCCTGCTGCTCGCCGTCGTCGGGGGCATCGCGGGGGTCGCCGCGGCGCTGGCCTACGGCGGCATGGCGGCACCGCTCACGGTCGGCGTCTACTGCCTCACGCTGGTGGGCGTCTACCTCACCAGCACGTTTTTTCACGCGGCCAGGAGGCCCAGGGTGAAGAACGTCTGGCGGACGCTGGACCACGTGGCGATATACGGGCTGATCGCCGGGACGTACACGCCGCTGCTGGTGCTGGCCGTCGGCGGGGCGTGGGGCTGGAGCCTGTTCGGCGCGGTGTGGGCGATGGCGGTCGCGGGGGTGATCTCCAAGACGCTGCTGGCCGGGCGGTTCGACCGTTTCGAGAAGCTCGACGTGTTTTTGTACGTGGCGATGGGCTGGCTCGGGGTGGTGGGCGCGGTGCCGGTGTTCGAGGCGCTGCCGGGCAGCGGGCTGGCGTGGCTGGTGGCAGGGGGCCTTGCGTACACGGGGGGCGTGGCGTTTTACCTGTGGGACCGGCTGCCGTACAACCATGCGATCTGGCACGGCTTCGTGCTGGCCGGGAGCGTGTGTCACTACATCATGATCACGTGGTTCGTGCTGCCGGGTGCATGAGAAGGGCTGGCATGATCAGGAGCAATCGGCCCGTTTTGCGGGCGCTTTTCGTGTTTCTGGCGTTGGCGGCACAGGCGGCCGTTCAACCGCCGACGCTGGCGACGACCCTGGCGACGACCCTGGCAACCACCATGACCGCACCCGAGAACCCGGACCTGAACGTGCGCGTGCCCGAGGCCTTCGCGCGGGCGGTTTCGCCGGACGCGAAGGTGAGCAAACGCGCCGGCGGCTTCCGCTTCACGGAAGGGCCCGTCTGGTGGGAAGGTCGGTGGCTCTTCAGCGACATCCCGGCCGACCGGCTCGTCGAGATGCCCGCCGTCGAACTCTCCGGCGAGACCACGCCCAAGACCTTCCGCGAGCCGAGCCACAAGGCCAACGGCAACACGCTCGATAACGCCGGGAACCTCATCACCTGCGAGCACGACAGCCGCGTCGTCAGCATCACGCCGCCCGGCGGCGAGCGGCGGGTGCTCGTCGAAACCTTCGACGGCAAGGCGTTCAACAGCCCCAACGACGTCGTCGTGAAGTCGGACGGCACCGTCTGGTTCACCGACCCGCCGTACGGCCTGCCGGGCAACCGCCGGGCCGAGCTGATGACCTACGGCGGGCAGTACGTCTTCGCCTTCGACCCCGCCGCCGGCACCGTCCGGCCCGTCGCCACGGACTTTGACATGCCCAACGGCCTGGCCTTCGCCCCCGGCGAGAAGCGGCTGTACATCGCCGACAGCGGCAAGCCGAAGCACGTCCGCGTGTTCGACGTGACGGACGCCGGCGGGCTCGAAAACGGCCGGGTCTTTTGCACCATCGACCAGGGCGCGCCCGACGGCATCCGGACGGACGCGGCCGGGCGGCTGTGGGTCACCGCCGGCGACGGCGTGCGGGTCTACGACGAGGCGGGCGTGCACCTGGGCACGGTGCTGCTGCCGGAGTCGCCGGCGAACCTGGCCTTCGGCGGCCCGGACGGCCGAACGCTGCTGATGACGGCCAGAACGGGCGTCTACACGATCGAGACGCGGGCCACGGGCCGCACCACCGGCCGCTGAAGCGACCCGGCGGGCGGGGCATCGCAGAGGCCACAGAGGGGGGGGGAGATCGGGGAGAAAGTCAGACGGGGTGTGTGGCCGGACGGCGGTCTGGCGACGTCCGATAGGTTCTTGTTGGAAGAGCGCCAACGAACGTTGGAAGAGCGCCGACAGACGTTGGAAGAGCGCCAACAGACGTTGGAAGAGCGCCGACGAACGTTGGAAGAGCGCCGACGAACGTTGGGAGAGCGCCGACGAACGTTGGAACAACGCCGACGACCTTCTGGGGCGGCCGGGCGTTCGGGGGGCCGGGGCATCGCAGAGGCCGAAGAGGGAGGGATGTCGCGGAAAAGGCAAGAAGCGGAACAAGGCGGGGTCCGCCGGGTCCCGGCCGGCCGCCGTCTTACGGACACCGACCCGGCCCGTCACACCACACCACACCACGCCACACCAAAGCCATTCTCCCCCTCCCCGATCTCCCCGACCTCCCCGATCTCTCCGATCTCCGCGTCCTCTGCGCCTCTGCGGTGATTCCACCCGCCGCCGCCGCGCGACCGTGTCGATTTTCCGGCGTATCACTCTAAACTGGATCAATATGGCGAAGCGTGTCGCAGTCGTGGGCGTGACCGGTGCGGTCGGCGTCGAGATGTTGAAGGTGCTGGCCGAGCGGGACTATCCCGTCTCGGAGCTGGTGCCGCTGGCCTCGGCCCGCTCGGCGGGCAAGCAGATCACGTGGAAGGGCGGCGAGCACACCGTCCGCGAGCTGACGCCCGAGAGCTTCAAGGGCGTGGACGTGGCGCTCTTCTCGGCCGGCGGGGGCATCAGCCGGGAGTACGCCGTGCACGCCACCAAGGCCGGCTGCGTGGTGGTGGACAACTCCAGCGCCTTTCGCATGAAGCCCGGCGTGCCGCTGGTGGTGCCGGAGGTCAACCCGGACGCCATGACCCGCCACCCGGGGCTCATCGCCAACCCGAACTGCAGCACCATCATCGCGGCGGTGGCGGTGTGGCCGTTGTACGAGTACCGGCGGGTGAAGCGCATGATCGTCAGCACCTACCAGGCCGTCAGCGGTGCCGGGGCGGCCGGGCTGCAGGAACTGGAGCGGCAGCAGCGCCAAAAACTTTCGGGCGAGCCGGTGACGTGCGAAAAGTTCAAGCACCCCATCGTCGACAACCTCTTCGTGCACGACACGCCCGTCGGCGAGAACGGCTACAACGAGGAGGAGAACAAGATGCGCAACGAGACGCGCAAGATCTTCGGCGACGAGAAGCTTTTGGTCGCCGCGACGTGCGTCCGCGTGCCGGTGCCCCGGGCACATTGCGAGAGCATCAACCTGGAGTTCGAGAGGTCGATCAGCGTGGCCGAAGTCCGGCAGATTTTGAGCAACACCCCCGGCGTGAAGCTGGTGGACGACCGCGAGGGCAACCACTTCCCGATGCCCAACGAAGCCAGCGACCAGGACCTGGTGCTGGTGGGTCACATCCGCCAGGACGCCAGCCGCGAGGACGGCCGGGGGATCGAGCTGTTCGTCGCCGGGGACCAGATCCGCAAGGGTGCGGCCACGAACGCCGTGCAGATCGCCGAGCGGCTGCTGTAAGCCGGCGTCAAGCCGACCTTGCCGACGAACGGGGGATCGGGATTTGGCGTATTTCCCGCGGCGTGTTGTAGACTCCGTGGGCGATGCCCGAAGCCTCCGCCGCTGAAAAACATCTGATCGGCCAGATCCGTTCCGGCGACGCCGACGGTTGGGGCGAGCTTGTGGCGCGGTACCACGGGCGGCTGCTGGCGTTCGCCCGGGGGCGCGTGAAGCGTCACGCCGACGCCGAGGACCTGGTTCAGGACACGTTCATTGCGTTCCTGCAGCATCTGGACCGGTTCGACGCCGAGCAGAGCCTGGAGACGTACCTGTTCACGATTCTGCGTCGGCGGACGATCGACCTGTTCCGCAGTTCCGCCCGTCGGCCGATGAGCTTGAACGAGGGCCCGACCGACGACGGCCAGGGCCGTGCCGCCGCCGTGCACGCCGCCGCCGACCTCTCGGCGAGCCGCTACGCCCGCGTGCGTGAGCAAGCCGAGGCCGACCGCAGGGTGCTGGCCCGGGCGCTGCACGAGGTGTTGGAGCGGCTGCGGCAGGAGCAGAATTTTCGCGATCTGAAGATTCTCGAGGCGGTGCTTTACCGGCAGATGCGGAACAAGGACGTGGCCGGGCTGGTCGGGCACGACGAGAAGCAGGTGGCGCTGATCAAGCACCGGACGATCGCGCGGGTGCGGGCGGCGGTCGAGCAGCAGCAGGCCTCGGGAACCGGCGGCACGGCCGAGACGCGCAATGCCGGCGATGCCGGCGATGCACGCGAGGCGGGCCGGGCGCGCGAGGCGGGCCGGGCGCGCGAGGCGGGGTGTGTCGGTGCGCTGGACGACGAGTCGGCCGGCAGCCTGCTGACCGAGGTGTGGGAGGAGCAGCGGCTGACCTGCCCGAAGCGTACGACGCTGGGCAAACACCTCCTGGGCACGCTGGAAGAACCCTGGGCGGGGTACGTGGCGTATCACCTGCAGACGATCCGCTGCGGGTTTTGCCTGGCGAACGTCGAGGACCTTGGCCGACACGCGGCCGGGGAGGAGCCCGTCGCCCGGCGGGTGATGCAAAGTACAGTCGGCTTCTTCAAACGGACGTGAAGGGGCGGCGAAGGCGGGCCCGACGGCCGAGACGGTGTAAAAGGCGGAGCCGGCGGATGGGTTGTAAGTCTCGACTGGATAAAGGCTTAACGGTGGGGCCGGATGCATGCTCGGCGTCGCCCCCGGCTTGACACGCCGGTTTCGCCGTCCAATAGTGCCCGCCGAAGCCCGGGAGCGTCAGATCGCTGCGGGGCATTAAGTCTTTGCGGCATGCGGCCGATGGTAACGGCGGCGCGTGTTGTGCAGTATCAGGGGTTCGTATGCCCGCCCCACGGCGGCGAAGGACGGTCATGGCCGAGAAAAAGACCAGCAAAAGTGCGAAGAAGCCCGGTGCCGCAAAGGCCACCAAAGCCCCAAAGGCCGCCCGCACCTCACGCGCCGACGACGGCCCGCCGGCCGACGCCCGCGGAAAGACCCTCGTCATCGTCGAGTCCCCCGCCAAAGCCAAGACCATCAACAAGTACCTCGGCCCCGATTTCGTCGTCAAAGCCTCCATGGGACACGTCCGCGACCTCCCCTCCCGCGGCATGTGCGTCGACCTGAAGACCTTCGAGCCCGAATACGAAATCCTCCAGACCCGCTCCAAAGTCATCACCGAACTCAAGCGGCTCGCCAAGCAGTCCAAGGACATCTACCTGGCGACCGACTTGGACCGGGAGGGCGAAGCCATCGCCTGGCACCTCAAGGAGACGCTGGGCATCCCCGACGACCGGGCCCGGCGGGTCATCTTCAACGCCATCACCGAGACGGAAATCCACAAGGCGTTCGAGAAGCCCAACCGCATCAACATCGACCGGGTGAACGCCCAGCAGGCCCGGCGTATCCTCGACCGAATCGTGGGGTATGAAATCAGCCCGATCCTGTGGCGGAAGGTCGCCCGGGGGCTCTCGGCGGGGCGGGTGCAGTCCGTGGCGGTGCGGCTGGTGGTCGAGCGGGAACGCGAGATCGAAGCCTTCGTGCCGGAGGAGTACTGGAAGGTCACCGGGTACTTCACCGACCGCCCCGGCGACCAGGCGACACTGGCCGCCGACTGGCGCACCTTCCTCGGCACCGAGCACAAAAAGACCGACGAGCGCGACTGGCTGAACGACCACGGCGTCTTCGGGGCGGAACTCACTGAGTTCGCCGGGGAGAAGTTCGAGCCGACGAACAGCCAACAGGCCCGACGGGTGGTCGAGGCGCTGGGTTACGTGGTTCAGACCGAGGAAGTCGGCGACGACCCCGAGGCCAAGGGCCCGGCACAGAAGCCCAGAAAGCTGATCGGCGTGCTCGGCACGCCGCCGGGGTTCGCCGTGAAGTCGGTCGAGAAGAAGCGGAGCACGAGCCGGCCCGGTCCGCCGTTCATCACCAGCACGCTCCAGCAGGCCGCCAGCACGCGGCTGGGCTTCGGTGCCGCCCGTACGATGCGTCTCGCCCAGACGCTCTACGAGAACGGCCAGATCACCTACATGCGAACCGACTCGACGAACCTCTCCCCCGAGGCCGTCGGCATGGCCCGGTCGCACATCCAGAGCAAGTACGGCCCGGACTACCTGCCGGAAAGCCCCAACGTCTACGCCAAGCAGGCCAAGGGCGCGCAGGAGGCCCACGAGGCCATCCGCCCGACGGACCTGAAGCTCGCCCCCGATGCCGCCGACCGAACCCTCGGCAAGGACGAGGCACGGCTCTACCGGCTCATCTTCCAGCGGTTCGTCGCCTGCCAGATGACGCCGGCCGTGTTCGACCAGACGGCCGTCACGCTCAGCGCCCAGACGCCCGCCGGGGAGGCCGTCTTCCGCACCACGGGCCGCAAGCTCGTCTTCGACGGCTACATGCGGGTCAGCGGCATCACCAGCGACGACCAGCTCCTGCCGGAGCTTGCCCAGGGGGACCCGGTCAACCCCGTGGACCTCGCCCCCAGCCAACACTTCACCAGCCCGCCGCCACGCTACACCGAGGCGAGCCTGGTGAAGGAGCTGGAAGGCCGCGGCATCGGCCGGCCCAGCACCTACGCGAGCATCGTCGACACGATCCAGAAGCGGCAGTACGTCACGCAGATCCAACGCCGCTTCTACGCGACCATGCTCGGCAAGGTGGTCACGGACAAGCTCATGCAGGCGTTCCCTGAAATCATGGACATCGATTTCACCGCCGACATGGAGAGCAAGCTGGACAGCATCGAGGAGCACCAGCTCGACTGGATCAAGCTGCTGAAGGACTTCTACGGGCCGTTCCACATCGAGGTGGAGGGCTCGCTGGCCAAACTCGATCACGCCGGCGGCATGCCCAGCCCGTACGTCGACGAGGAGACGGGCACGCCGCTGGTCTACCGCATCTCCAAGAACGGCTTCTTCCTGGCCAGTGCCGACCCGGAGAAGAACATCACCAAGCCGGTGGACGAGTTCGGCAAGCCGGTAAAGCGGGAGAAGAGCGGCTTCATCTGCCCCGTCTCCGGCCACGAAATGATCGCCCGCAAGGGCCGCTTCGGCGACTTCATGGGCTGCAGCGGCTACCAGGAAAAGGACGAAGCGGGCAACCCCAAGTGCTCATTGATCGTCCCGCTGGAAAAGGACGGCAAGCCGGGCCTGCCGAAGGTCGAGCCGATCAGAACCGAGGTCAAGTGCGAGAAGGACCAGGCCCCGATGCTCCTGCGCAACAGCAAGCGCGGGCCGTTCATGGGGTGCAGCAACTTCCCCAAGTGCCGCAGCACCAGGATGGTCAAGAAGCTCGAAGGTGAGGACCTCAAGCACGTGGAGCAGCTTCTGCCGGAGCTGGAACGCCGGACGGCCGAGGCGAAGAAGATCCAGGAGAACCTGCTCAAACAGAAGGCCGAGATGGACGCCCAACGCCAGGGCGACCCGATCGGCGCGGAGCAGGAGGAATACGTCGCGGCGTGAACGGGCGGGCCAGGTTTGGGCGTGTTAAACGGCGTAGAGTTTACCGATCGCAGCGCAAGTCGGCCGCTGGAAGAATTCTTCCACCAGCTTTACCCAAACCTGCGTGTCCGATAAACAGCGTCGGCCATTTGCTCTCGCGGGCGTCGAACCGATGTGATAGGGTTCCGGCGCTGGGCGATACGGCCGGCCCGCGTGGGATGCCCTGGTAGTCGCCTCCTGGTCCACTCGACCATGTCCGAAGAACACACTCAACGAACCAACGCCCCCCACGGATCAGCCGCACTGCATACCGCAGACGTGCCGACCCGCAACCCGCCCGCGCGCCACGCCTCGGACCACGCCCTCGACCACGCGGCCGACGAAGCAAACCCACGGCCGGACGCCCCGGCCGACAAGCACGACCCACACAACGGCACGCACGCCAGCGGGACACAAGCCAACGGCACGCACGCCAACGGGACACACGCCAACGGCACGCACCCCGTCGAGTCATCCGGCCGCAACGGCGCACTCCGCCCGCACCTGTGCCCGTTCTGCGGCACGCCCCGCTCGGACAACAACGCCGCCTGCAGCCGCTGCACGATGAGCGACACCTCCGCCACCCGCGCCGCCACCAAGCAGCGGATCGGCCCGTGGTACGTGCTGCAGAGCCGCACGCCGTCCGCCCCGGGCATGCGGTTCAGCACGCTGCTGGCGCTGGTGAAGCGCGGGCAGGTGACGCCGAGGTCGGTCGTCCGCGGGCCTACGACGCACCAGCTCTGGACCTACGCCGACCGCGTGCGCGGGCTTTCTCGTGAGTTTGAGGTTTGCTGGCACTGCACCGGAACGGTGGAGTCCACCGCCAACGCGTGCGACGCCTGCGGCAAGCTGCAGGAGCCGCCGGTCAACCCGAATACGTTGCTGGAGGCCGTTGAAAAGCCCCGCGGGCCGCGTACCACCTCGGCGGCTGCCGCCTCGGGTGCCGCCTTTGCCGACGCCGAGCCGCCGGAGCTCATCACCGACATCAACGACCTGCCGCTGGACATGCCCGAGCCGCACGTCGCCGCCTTGCCGCGTCGCCCTCGGCCGATCCGGCGCCCGCCCGACCGGAGCATCGCAGAAGGTGACGGCCTGCTGAGCACCAGCGAGCTCGCCGCCGCCTTCCGCCTGAACCTGCCCGAAGCCCCAGGGCGAAGTGCCGGCCTGGTGGGGTCCCTCGTCCGCGGCGTGCTCGTCGTGCTGATCCTGGCGTTCGTCGCCGGCGGGGCGGTCGTGGCGGCCAACGAGGCCGTACGGAACGACGTCTTCGCCTGGGTCAGTGATCGCTACCAGAGCATCCTGGCCAATACGCCCGACTGGAACCTGGGCGACACCAAGCCCGGCAACATGCCCACCGGCATCCAGCCCGGCGACGAGGAGCCGGCCGTCAACCCTGCCGGCGAGCAGTCCGCCGCCGACGCGGACACACAAGACGCCCGCACCGCCGACGCACGCATTACGCCCGAAACGCAGCCAGACCGCCCGCAGCCGGAACTCGGGACGCCCGAGGTGAAGCCCGCGCCGGCCCAGGCACAACCCGACCGGCCGCAGACGGCACCTGTTCAGACGGCCACCGCCGAGCCCGCCGCCGAGCCCACAGCCGAGCCCGCCAAGCCGCCGGTGATTACGCCCAAGCCGCCCGCCAAAACCCCGCCCGCCGAGATTCCGCCCGCCAAGCCGGCCACCGCCGCCGCCGATGACGGCGACGTCGACCTCTCCACCCTCTCCCGCGGCGAACTCCTCTCCCGCCAGCGTGAGCTTCGCAACCGCGCGCTGGACGCCGACGCCGCAGGCGACTGGGCCGAGGCCGTCCGCCTCTGGCAGCAGCTGGCCCGCATGCCCGCCGACATCCGCTATACCGACGTCAACGTCCGCCTGAAGAACGCCCAGGCCATGCTCCAGCGCCAACGCAGCGCCGAAGCGCGATGACGCGGCCCGGTCCGGTACCCCCGGGGCGCGTTTTGCCCCCGCCGGGGTTTCGCCCGCCGGGGTTTCGCCCGCCGCCGCCGGGGCGGTGGCTCGTGGCCGTCAGTGGCGGGTCGGACAGCGTCGCCGCCTGCCTGTGGTGTCAGCACCTGCCCGGCGTGCAACTCGTCGTCGCCCACTACAACCATGCCCAGCGCCAGGCCGCCTCGGACGAAGACGAGGCATTCGTCCGCGCCCTCGCCGGGGCGGCCGGGCTGCCGTTCGTCTCTGGCCGCCTGCGTCCCGCTTCGATGACGGACGTCGGCACCAACCCGCTTCGCCGCAACCGCTCGGCTCGCTTGCGTGCCGCCCGTTTCGACTTCCTCGCCGAAGCGGCCGCCGCCGAGGGCTGCCGGGGCGTCGTCCTCGGGCACCACCAGGATGACCAGGCCGAGACCCTCCTGCTTCGCCTGCAACGCGGCGGGAGCCTGCTGGGCCTGTGCGGCATGGCCCGGCACACGCGTCGCGGCAGCTTGGACCTCTTTCGCCCGCTGCTGGCCTTGCCCAAGGCCGCCGTCGTCGACCTGCTGATGTCACAAGGCCAAACCTGGCGTGAGGACGCGAGCAACACCCACCGGCAGTACGCTCGTAACGTGGCCCGGCGGCTGCTTACGGACCGGCCGACGCTGAAAACACCCCTGCTCGAGCTCGCCCGACGAAGCCGTGCCTGGCGGCGCTGGCTGGAAGCCGCCGGCGGGCCGCTGCCGGAGACGTTCGCCGTCGGGCTGCTCGCGGACTTGCCGAAGCCCGCGGCCGTGTTCGCGGCAAGACGTTGGCTGCTGGCGCACGGCGTCCCGGGCGAGGCGATGAGCGACGCCGTGGCGGCCCGGCTGGTGCGACAAGCCGCCGACGCCGCGACGCCCGCACAGTTGGCCTACCCCGGCGGGGTACGCGTCTGTCGGCGTCGCGGCGTCGTCCGTGCCGAGCAGAAGGCAGGGCTCAGGCCACAGGATCGGTCAGGCTGACGCGCCGCAGCGCGTCAGCCGTCGCGAGGCCTGGGGTGTTGCTTCAGAAGATGAAGGCGTCCTCCTCGTCGAAGAGGTTGCTGCTATCGAAGAGGGAGTTCTCGAATCTGGTCACGTTCCGGGTGGCGTCCACCCCGGGTAAGAAGTCGCTCACCTGGTCGAGCTCCCCGTTATCGAAGGTGTCCCTGCCGGAGCCGCCGATGATGACGTTCTGGCCCGGGCCGCCGCTAAGGATGTCATCGCCGGCTGAGCCGAAGACGGTGTCGTCGCCCTCGCCGCCGAAGAGGATGTCGTTGCCGGAGCCGCCGTTGATGTCGTCGTTGCCCGGGCCGCCGAAGGCCAGCCCGTTGCCTGAGCCGGGCCGCAGGACGTCGTCACCTTCGCCGCCCAGGAGTGTGTCGTTGCCGGAGCCGCCGTCGAGGAAGTCGTCGCCGGCACCGCCGAAGAGCAGGTCGTCGCCCAGGTTGCCGAAGAGCTGGTCGTTGCCATCGCCGCCCGTGAGGGTGTCGTTGCCGTCGCCGCCGGAGACGATGTCGTCGCCGCCCTGGCCGTTGGCGACGTCGTTGCCCCGGCCGCCGACGAGCAGGTCGTCGCCGTCGCCGCCGTTGAGCGTGTCGTCGCCGGCGGA
>JBHJOM010000107.1:0-21248 GCA_050329715.1 Phycisphaerae bacterium | reverse complement strand
AGCATTCCGTACCCCCCCGACTCGTTGGCCGCCTTCACGACCAGCTCCTCGAGGTGGTCGAGAACATGGGCCAGGTCTTCCTCCCGCCGGCACAAGTATGTCGGGACGATGGGCAGGATGGGCTCTTGGTCGAGGTAGTACCGGATTATCTCCTCCGTATAGGCGTAGATGACCTTGTCGTCGGCGACGCCAGGGCCGGGGGCGTTCGCGAGCGCGACCCGACCGGCTCGGTAGACGTCCATGATGCCGGGGACCCCGAGCAGCGAGTCCGGCCGAAAGGTCTCGGGGTCGAGGAAGGCGTCGTCGATCCTCCGATAGATGACGTCGACGACCTGCAGCCCCCGCGTGGTCCGCATCTTCACGAAGCCGTCGTCGACCACGAGGTCCCGGCCCTCGACGAGCTCGACCCCCATCTGCTGGGCCAAGAAAGAGTGCTCGAAGTAGGCCGAGTTGTAGATGCCCGGGGTGAGCAGCGCGATCGTCGGCTCGTCCACGTGGGTGGGGGCGGTGCTGCGGAGGGTGTTCAGCAGGTTGTACGGGTAGTCCTCGATCGCGCGGACGCGGTACGTGCCAAAGAGCGCCGGCAGGACGCGCTTCATGACCGCCCGGTTCTCCAGCACGTAGCTGACGCCGCTGGGGCTTCGGCCGTTGTCTTCGAGCACCAGGTAGTTGCCCTTGTCGTCGCGGATCAGGTCGGTGCCGCAGATGTGGATGTAGACGTCCCGCGGGACCTTGAGCCCGAGCATCTCCCGGCGGAAGTATCGTGCGCCGTAAATGAGCCTCGGCGGGATGACCTTGTCCTTGAGGATCAGCTGGTCGTGGTAGATGTCGCGGCAGAAGAGGTTCAGGGCGGTGATGCGCTGCACCAGCCCGCGCTCGATAACGTCCCACTCGTCCGGCGGGATGATGCGGGGTATCAGGTCGAACGGGAAGATTCGCTCGACACTCGACGACTCGCCGTAGACCGTGAACGTGATGCCAAGGTTCAGGAACGAGACGTCGGCCATGCGGCGGCGGCGGTCCAGGCCCGAGGCGCCCAGTTGCTGGAGCCTGTCGAGCACCTGGCGGTAGTGCGGCCGGACGTCACCGCTCTGGGCCGTGAACATCTCGTCGAAAACTCCATTGATAGCATAACCGTCGAGCATGTAGCGGCGGGATTGTAAGCTTTGGCGGCGCAAGGGCACGCGCTTTTGTTCCGTCGGGTTAGCATCACCGGCCTGAACGGTGCCAATGCCGGTGTCGTTTTATGCCGACAACCCCCCTAGACGGTGCGACTCTTCCCCTTTCTCATCCTCGGTTACCTGGCGGTCGGGCTGCAATCCGGCCTGGCGGGGCATTGGGACGTGGGAGGCTCCCGGCCGAACCTCCCGCTGATTCTGGCCGTCTTCGTCGCCGCCGCCGCCTCCCCCCCGGCCGCGTTGCTCGGGGCGTTCACCCTCGGGCTGCTCCAGGACGTGGCGACACTCGACGCTCTCGGCCTGCACGCCTTCGCCTACGGCGTCATGGCCGTGGTCATCGTTTCGCTCCGCCAGAGCCTCGACGAACGGCAGTACCCGATCCAGATGATGCTCGTGGGTGTCGGCTCGGTGCTGGTGGCGGGCGTGCTGCTCATCGTGGACCGGCTGCTGGTGGACCACGCGATGCCCGAGGCACGGCTCGGGCTTGGGCAACTTGCCGGGAATGTTGCCTACACCCTCTTGCTCGCATCGGTCGTGCTCGTCATTCTGAACAAAGCCAGGCGATGGATGGGCCTGGGCGGCTCGGGCGGCTACCGACGCTGACCCGATCGCAGCACCCCCGGCGGCACATGTGCGAAGGAGCGCCATGTTCGAACGCAGGCTCAAAATCGTTCTCACATTCGTCTTCTGCTTCACGGCGATTCTGGTGCTGCGCGCCGGGTTCCTGCAGCTGGTGCAGGCCGACCACTGGTCCCAACTGGCCGCCGAGACACTGATGCAGCGCGAGCTGGTCGAGGTGAAGCGTGGCCGGCTGCTGGACTACCGCGGCCGGGAGATCGCTGTCGACGTGCCGTGTATCGACGCGTGCGTCGACTACCGCTTCATCACCGACCCGCCGGACGAAAAGTTCCTCTACGGCTACGCCCGCAGCCGCGCCCGCCAGTTGCCCGGCTACTACGAGGCCGGCGGCGAGGCCCAGGCCCGCATGGTCCAGGAGCAGATCGAGCAGACGAAGCTCGACCTGGAGATGATGTGGCAGACGCTGGCGCGGCTTTCGGGGCAGACGGTGAACGACATCGACCAGACGCGGGACGACATCGTCGCCAAGGTCGAGATGCGGCAGAAGCACCGCATGTACGCCCGGTTCGAGAACGCCGTGGCCGAGCACGAGTCGGCCGGCAAGCCGCCGTGGTACCGCAAGTGGCTCATGGGCGAGCTGCCGCAGGCCCCCACGCTTTCGGACTTTGACGAGCCGGTCGTCGAGCAGCTCCAGAGCCACCCCGTCCTCCGGGCCGTGGACCAGGACACGTACAACTACCTCGCCAAGCACATCGACAAGTTCCCGGGCCTCGAGCTTCGCCCCGGCGTCACACGGCACTACCCCTACGGCGACGCGGCGGCGCACGTCATCGGGCGGCTCAGCAAGGTCATGCGCGACGACCTGCTGAACGACCCCAACGCCGACGACCCGCTACGCCAGTACTACCCCAACGATCTCATCGGCCGAAGCGGCCTCGAGGGCATCTACGAGGAGACACTCCGGGGCATTCGCGGCCGCATCGAACGCGCCACCAACCGCGAACGCACCCGCCTGGGCCAGCTCGACGGCACCACCGGCACCGACGTCCGCGTCAGCATCGACATCGAACTCACCAAGCGCCTCCAGAAGGCCTTCACCCAGGTGCTCTACCCCGTGCCCGTGACGGAGCAGAACCCGACCGGCGGGTACGTCCGCCAGGAGATGCCCGGGGCCGCGGTCGTCATCGACGTCGAAACGGGGCAGATCCGCGCGATGGTCAGCCACCCCAGCTACGACCTGAATACCTTCGAGCGTAACTACGAGCAACTGGCCACCGACGAACTGCTCCGCCCGCTGATGAACCGCGCCACGCTCAGCAGCCTGGAGCCCGGCAGCACCGTCAAGACGCTCGTGGGGCTCGGCGCGATCGCCGACGGGCACATCCACACCCGTGGCGAGGGGGGCACCATCGAGTGTACCGGCTACCTCGTGCTGGACGGGCGAAAGTACCGCATCGGCAGGTGCTGGGTCGCCAGCATGTTCGAGACGCAACTGGACAGCGTCGCCCACCACCCCATTCCGTACAACGCCGCCCACCCCACCGGCCACCTGACCTTCGCCGACTCACTCGAACGTAGCTGCAACATCTACTTCGAGACCATGGCCGACGAAATGGGCATCGACGGGCTCTCCAAGTGGTACCGCCTCTTCGGCCTCGGCGAACCGACGGGCATCGGCCTGCCGGAACGCGCCGGCCGCGTCCCCGACGGCTACACCGGCCCGGCCAGCCAGGCACGCAGCATGGTCTGGTTCAGTGGCATCGGGCAGGCGGAAGTCAACGCCACCCCCGTACAGATGGCCAACGCCGTGACCACCGTCGCCCGAGACGGCATCTGGATGCGACCCACCTTCGACGCCGAGCCACGCTCGCCGGGCCAGGAGCTTCTCCGTCCGACCGAAGAAGGCCAGCGACCCTGGCGCGACGACCTGAACATCCCCCCCGAGGCCATCGAGGCGGCACGCGAGGGGATGATCGCCGTCATCAACGGTCCGGCCGGCACCGGGCACCTCTGGCAGCGGTCCGGCCCGAACAAGGAGACGCCGCCGCTGCTCATCGCCGGAAAAACGGGCACCGCCCAGGCCGCCCCACTCACCTACACCCTCCGCGACGAGCACGGGCAGGTCGTGCTGGACGAGACGGGCCGGCCGGTCCGCCGAAAGCTGCCGCTGGGCACCTACGAGGAGCCCAACCCCCGCCTCCCCTGGTACCGCGGCTACGGCGACGAGCAGACGAAGATCTCCCACGCATGGTTTATCGGGTTCGCCCCGGCCGACGACCCCAAGATCGCCTTCGCCGTGCTGGTGGAGTACGGCGGCTCGGGCGGCAAGGCGGCCGGCAGCGTCGCCAGGCAGATAATCGACGCCTGTGTGGACCTGGGCTACCTCACGCCCCAGGAGACACTGGCGATTCCCGAAGCGCATTACCTGACGCGGGCATCGACGCAGCCATAAAAACCGCCGATACTCCCTTTGTGACCCGATCCGACTCCGAGTTTGAGCACGCCCCCGCCGCGCCCAAGGGCGTGCCGGCCGTCTCACAGCAGCAAGACGCGTTATCGGGCGGCGGGCCGGAGGACGGCGGCGAGCCCGAGGACGCCCAGGAACTCGCCCCCGCCGCCGCCACCGCACAGGTGCCCACCGTGCCCCGCGCGCCCACAGCCCGCGCCCGTCAGCGAAGCTGGGGTGAGCAGCCCGTCCGCCTCTGGGCCCTCACGGCCGTCGTGCTGCTGCTGGCCACTGTCGTCGTCACCATAACGAGCACCTCGAACGCCCTGCGCATTCGCGAACTGCTCACCCAGGGCATCGAGGCCGAGGCGACCATCATCACCTTCATCGGCACACGCACCCCCAGCTTCGCCCGCAACCAGGCACCGTCGGCCAGAATCGAATACGTCATCGACGGCAGAACCTTCGACGCACAGGACGAACTCCCCAGCGGCCCGGGCCAATGGCGCGTAGGCGACACCGTGCCCATCCGCGTCGACCCGCAGGACCCGATGAACTTCGACTACCCAGGCGGCGTCGGCTGGTGGACGGCCATGGTCAAAATCATCCTCGTGCTCCCCTTCGCACTTCTCGTCACCGTCGTGGCGTTCGTCAAACGACGCGGCATGATGAAGCTCTGGCGCGACGGCGAAGTCGCCGAGGCCGAGGTCGTCGCCGTCAAGCAGACGGCACTGGCACCACTCAGCAGCTACGTCGGCTTCCGCTACAGCTACGGCTACGACAACCGGGTCTACCACCTCTACTGGCCGAACAAACTCGGCCGACTGGAGCCGGGGGACGTGCTGAACGTACTCCGCCCCAAAGACAAACGCCGCCCGGCCGTCGCGGCGGGGGCGTGGGTTGGCTAGAAGTCAGTAGTCAGAAGTCAGTAGTCAGAAGTCAGAAGTCAGTAGTTTGAGATTTGAAATCCGTAACGAGCGTCCGCACCTGACGGGTTGATTTCCTTACAAACGCAGATGAACCGACTCTGGGAGCAACTTGCGATTGCCGCCAACTGGCCGATCCTCGCGGCCGTGGGGGTGCTCTCGGGCATGGGGATTTTGTCCATCTGGAGCAACGACCCGGAAACCGGCATCAAGCAGTTGGCCTTTCTCCTTATCGCTTTCGGCGCGATGGGGCTGTTTCAGACGGTCAACTACCTCAAGCTGGGCCGGCTCGCCTGGATCTTCTTCAGCCTCTCCCTCCTGCTCGTGCTCTACACCGTCGTCGGGCGTTACGTCGGCGTGCCGGGCGTGCGAATGATCAAGGGGGCCTGCAACTGGATCAGCTTCGGCCCCGTATCCCTTCAGCCGGCGGAACTGGTCAAGGTCAGCTTCATCATGGTGCTGGCCCGCTACCTGCGCTACCGCACCACCTACCGCACGCTCCGCGGCCTGCTCATCCCGCTGGGGCTGGCCCTGGTGCCGATGGTGCTCATCCTCAAGCAGCCGGACCTGGGCACCGTGCTCGTCTTCATCCCGACGACGTTCGTCATGCTCTTCGTCGCCGGGGCCAAGCTCAAGCACTTTGCGATCCTCGGCGGCATCTGCCTGGCGCTGGCACCCGTCGGCTGGCTGGCCGGAACGGAACTGCCCGTCTTCCGACACCTGCCCTCGGTCGTGAAGGAGTACCAGCGCGAGCGCGTCTACGCGATGTTCCGCGACGACGAGGCGACGCTCATGGAGACCGGCTTCCAGCAGCACCGCGCCTTGATCGCCTTCGGCTCCGGCGGCGTCTCGGGCAAGGGTGCCGGCGAGATTCCCATCGGCCACCGCGTGCCCGAAAGCCACAACGACATGATCTTCGCCCTCGTCGGCGAGCAGTTCGGCTTCATGGGCGCGATGGTCATGCTCGTGGCGTACGTCGTGCTCTTCACCGCCGGTATCGAGATCGCGGGGAACACCAAGGAGCCCTTCGGCCGGCTGCTGGCCGTCGGCGTCGTCGCCTGCCTCGCCGGGCAGACGTTCCTGAACATCATGGTCTGCCTGAAACTCATGCCCGTGACCGGCGTGACGCTGCCGTTCGTCTCGGCCGGGGGCAGCAGCCTCATCGCCAGCTTCATGGCCGCGGGCCTGCTCCTGAACATCGGCCAGAACCGCCCGTGGATGCTCTCCCCCGAAGCCTTCCAGCACGCGGACTGACCCCCGCACCCCGCCAACCCAGCTCCCCCCGAACCGCTCGGCGACACAGTGCGACGCCGGGAGCGCGAGGCTCCAGCCGAGCGATTACGCGCGGGGCTTCACCGGCTTACCGGGGCGTATCTGAATGCAGAAGCCCAGAGGATAGAGATTGGGAGATCGGGGAGGAGAAGACCCAGAATTAGGGCGTTTCGCCCCGATTTCTCACTCGCCTTGGGCAGACCGGCGGGGGATGAAACGGCGGAGATTTACAGCAGCTGCGCTAGTTTTGCGGCGGCGGGGGGGCCGGGCCGGGGGCGACGGGGCCGGGGGCGACGGGGCGAGGGCTGACGGGGCCGGAGCGGACGGGCTCCTGGCCGCGACCGAAGGTGCCGCTCGACTCGGACGTCTCCCCGGCGACGTCGAACCCGCGGTTCTGCCCGGGCTCCAGGCGATTGTCGATCAGCAGCGTCTCGTTCAACTGCTGCTGGAAGTCCTCGGGGCACCCGCCGACGAAGAGAGCCATGCCCAGCAGGACCGTCGGCGGGAGCAGGTCGGAAGTTTTGCGATTTCGGCTGATTTTCGGCAGTTTTCGGGACATGCGGACTCCTGTGAATGCTCGACCGGCCTCAGGCTCCAAGGGCGTTGCGTTGCACCTCGTGCAGGGCGCGGCAGCCGGCAGTGCCGGCTTCCAGAAGGCCGGTGAGCTGCTCCGGCGTGAACCCGCCGAGCCCCTCGGCCGAGCCCTGAACCTCCACGAACTTCCCCGAGGCCGTGAACGCGATGTTCATGTCCACCTCGGCCCGGCTGTCCAGCACGTAGTCCAGGTCGGTGTAGATCCGCCCGTCGACGATGCCGACGCTCACCGCCGAGAGCTGGTCGATCACCGCGGCCTTCGGGTCGTAGTGCGGGGCGTTGACGACATCCTCCGTCGGCAGCGCCGGCGGGAGCTTGGCCAGGGCGTCGACGAGGGCGACATACGCGGCACTGATGCACGCGGTGCGCGTCCCGCCGTCCGCCTGGAGGACGTGGCAGTCCAGGTGGATGCCGTTGGGGCCGATCTTCGTCAGGTCGATGATGCCGCGGAGGCACCGGCCGATGAGCCGCTGGATTTCCGTGCCGCGGCTGTCGGTGTGGCCGGACTTGGGCCACGCCTTGCGCGTGGGGGTGGAGCCGGGGAGCATGGTGTACTCCGCGGTGACCCACCCGCCGGGCTTGTCCGGGCTGAACCACGGCGGCACGCCGCGGGTGATGCTGGCCGTGACGAGCACGACGGTCTCGCCCTGCTGCCAGAGCACACTGCCGGCCGGCGTGGCCGTGAACCGGCGGGTGACGACGATCTCCCGGAGTTGCTCAGGTGCGCGCTGGGCCATGGGCGCGGAGTATACGCCCAAAGCTACAGCGCCGCGATCTCGGCGAAGCGGTCCTTCAGGCTGCCGTAGAGCTTGGCGTACACGGCGTGGTGCTTGGCATACGCCGCGGCCTGCTTCTTCACGGGTTTGGTCTGCTCCGTCACCTTGATCGTCGCCCGGCAGGCCTGCTCCACGGAGCCGTAGACGCCCGCGCCCACCCCCGCCAGCAGGGCCACGCCGAATGCGCCGCCCTCGGCGCTGTTGGTCAGGGCCAGGGGTGCCTCGAGCACGTCCGCCTGGATTTGCCGCCAGAGGGCGCTTCTGGTGCCGCCGCCGGTGCCGCGGATTTGCTTGACGGGAATCTTCATCTCGTCGCGCATGATCAGCAGCATGTCCCGCATGCCGAAGGTGACGCCCTCGAAGAGCGCCCGGACCATATGCCCGCGGGTGGTGCGGCGGGTGATGCCGATGTAGCCGGCCCGGGCCAGCGGGTCCGGGTGGGGGCAGCGTTCGCCGGTGAGGTACGGCAGGAAGAAGAGCCCCTCGCTGCCCAGCGGTGCGGCCTGGGCCTCCTTCACCAGTGCGTCGAAGACGGACTTGTCTTTGGCCGCCAGCTGTTTCATCTCCGCTGCCGCGAGGGTGTCGGCGAACCACTGGAAGTTCCCCGCGCCCGAGAGCATGCACCCGAAGACACACCACTTGCCCGGCACGGCGTGGCACATGGTGTGAACCCGCCCGCCGACGCCGCCGGTGTCCAGCGTCATCTCGTCCGAGTGGGCGAAGACGATGCCGCTGGTGCCGATGATGCTGTTGTACACGCCGGTGGAGACGACGCCGTTGCCGACCGCGCCCGCGGCCACATCGCCCGCGCCACCCACCACAGGGGTACCCGGGGCAAGCCCCAGGGCTCTTGCGCCTTCTGCGTGCAGAAGGCCGGTGACGTCGGGGCTCTCAAAACTGTCCGGGAGCAGGTCCCGGTCGATGCCCAGCTTGCTGAGCAGCTCGCCGCTCCAGTTACGCCTGGCGACGTCAAAGAGCAGCGTGCCGCTGGCGTCGGAGGCCTCGGTGGCGAACTCCCCGGTCATGCGCCAGCGGAGGTAGTCCTTGGGCAGCAGGATGTGGGCGGTCTTGGCGTAAACCCTGGGCTCATGCTTGCGGACCCAGAGGATCTTGGGGGCGGTAAAGCCCGTGAGCGCGGGGTTGGCCACCAGCTTGACGAGTGCCTTGCGGCCGCCGGCGGCGGACTCGATCTCGTCACACTCCGCGGCCGTGCGCTGGTCGTTCCACAGCAGGCACGGCCGGAGGACCTTCCCCGCCTTGTCGATGAACACGCTGCCGTGCATCTGCCCGCTCATGCCCAGCGCCGCGACGTCGTGCTTGCCCACGCCGGCCTTCTTGAGCACCGCCTTGACGGCCTTGCAGCAGCCGGCCCACCAATGCTCGGGGTCCTGCTCGCTCCAGCCGGGCTTGGGGGTCGAAAGCGGGTAGGTGACGGTGTGGGTCGCCAGGACCTTGCCCGCCTCGTTGATGAGCAACGCCTTGGTGCCGCTGGTGCCGATGTCGATGCCGAGAAGATGCGCCATGAACGTGTAGCCTCCTTGTGGCGCGAAGGTAGCAGATCGGGCGGGGTGATTACAGCGGGCCGGCCGGCCGCTGCCCGGCCGCTCGCCGTCCCGCAGCTGTGGCGCATCGCCACACGGTTCGACCGTTGTCGTCCCCTCGCGGCGGCCTTTAGGTTGTTGTGATGTTCATGCTGCTTGCCGCCGCCCCGGAGCCGGGCGCGCGGGAGATGATCAGGCCTTATGTCGAATGGGTCGCGCTGGGCATTGAAGCCGTCGGCATTGCGATCATCGCGGTCGGCGGGGTCTGTGCGCTGATCGTCTTCGCGCGCGACACCTGGACGAAGCAGGCCAGCCCCTACCACCAACTGCGCGAGACGCTCGGCCGGAGCATCCTGCTCGGGCTGGAGTTCCTCGTGGCCGCGGACATCGTCGGCACCGTTATCATCGACCCGACGCTCTACAACGCCGGCGTGCTGGCGGTGATCGTGGCGATCCGGACGTTCCTGAGCTGGTCGCTCGAGGTCGAACTCAACGGCCGGTGGCCGTGGCAGGGCAAGGCCCACACCGACAAGTAGCCGACTCTTCTGACGCCGACACGGCTTTATGGAACGTGCTTTGCCCCAATGCTGCCATGGTAAAAGCCTCCGACGTGCCGGCCGGGTACAGGAAGAAGTACACGAAGCCCAAGCTGCGCAAGAAGCTCAAGGACGAGATTCAGGCCTCCGACAAAGGGGGCAAGAAGGGCCAGTGGTCCGCCCGCAAGGCCCAGCTTCTGGTGCAAACCTATGAGAAACAGGGCGGCGGCTACAAAGGCAAAAAGGGCCCGAAGCAGAAGCACCTTGAAAAATGGTCCGCCGAGGACTGGCAGACCAAGGGCGGCGACACCCGCGCCCGCCAGCCGGACGGCACCACCAAACGCTACCTCCCCAAGGCCGCCTGGGACGAGCTTTCCGAGAAGGAAGCGAAGAAGACCGACAAGCTCAAGCGCGAGATGAGCAAACAGGGCATCCAGTTCGTGCCGAATTCGAAGAAAGCCCGCAAGACCGGCGCGAAAGTCCGGAACATCGGCGATCTGTCCGACGTGAAGAAAGGTGAGCTGAAAACCATGGCCAAACGCCTCGGCGTCAAAGGCCGCAGCAAGATGGACAAGGACGAGCTGGCCAAACACGTCCGCAAAGCCGCCCTCGCCCAGACCGCCAGCAAGTCGACCAGCAAGTCCGCCGAAAACAACGCCAGTAACAACGCCGACGAGCCGACGAAGGCCGACCTCTACGAACAGGCGAAGAGACTGGACATCAAAGGCCGAAGCAATATGAGCCGGGAGGAACTCAAGAAGGCGGTCGAGACGAGCAAGGGGTAATGAAGCACCAAGCCCGTCCCCAATGCCAAATCGCTAATGCCTAATCGCTAACCCCTAATCGCTCGGCTTCTGCCGCTTCTTCCGCTTCCACGTCTTCCTCTGTTTCCGGCGGCCTGGTTTGCAGGTCCACCATGTCGCGGTATCGGCCGGAGTTGTTCATCAACTCGTCGTGCGTGCCGACTTCCACGATCGTGCCGTGGTCCACTACGGCGATTTTATCCGCGTGCTGGATCGTGCTGAGCCGGTGGGCGATGACGAAGCTCGTCCGGTCGCGCATCAGCCTTGCCAATGAGCCTTGAATCAGGCGTTCGCTCTCCGTGTCCAGGTTGCTCGTGGCTTCGTCGAGGATGAGGATCTTCGGGTCCGCCAGGATCGCCCGGGCAATAGTGATGCGCTGCCGCTGTCCGCCTGAGAGTTTCACGCCCCGCTCGCCGATGAGCGTGTCGTAGCCGTTCTCGAAGTCCGTGATGAAGCCGTGTGCGTTGGCCTGCTTGGCGGCCCGTTCGATGTCCGCCCGGGTCGCGTCGCGGTTTGCGTAGGCGATGTTCGCCGCGACGCTCCCGTCGAACAGGAACGTGTCCTGCTCGACGATGCCCAGCAGGTCGCGGTAGTTTTCGATGTCGATGTCCTTCAGGTCCCGCCCGTCGAGCGTGATTCGCCCGGCGGTCGGGTCGTAGAACCGCGCGATCAGGTTGCACAGCGTCGTCTTGCCCGCGCCGCTGGGCCCGACGAACGCCACCATCTCGCCGGCCTTCACCGTGAGGCTCACGTCGTGCAGCACGTTCGGGCCGAGGTTGCCGGCGTCGTCGGCCGGGTAGGCGAAGCTGATGTTCTGCACCTCGATGTCGCCACGGACGTCGAACTTGTTGAGCTTTACGGCGGCCGGATTGTCGGCGAACTCCTCGCGCTCCTCCAGCAGATCAAGCGTGCGGTCGAGCCCGGCCAGGTTGTTCTGAAAGCCCGTGGCACTGTTTGCCAGCGTGGCGATCGGCCCGAGCAACGCCGTCAGGAAGAACATGAACGTGAACAACGCACCCAGCGACAACTCGCCGCGCAGCACGAATACGCCGCCCACCCAGATGAGCAACGCCGAGGCCATGGGAATCAGAAGCGCCCAGCTGGTTTCGATGCCGCGGCTCCACCACCAGATACGCAGCTCCTGGCGGGCCAGGAAGTGGTTGTCCTTGGTGAAGGTGGTCGCCTCGGACCGCTGTCGGCCGAAGCCGCGTACGACGCGTACGCCGCCGAAGGTTTCTGCGGCGTGAGCGTCGATGCCCTGGCGGGTCATGCGGGTGTCGCGCCACATCGGACGGATGCGCGTGATCCAGGTGCGGTGCGTGTACCAGACCACCGGCAGAATGACGACGGCCCCGAGCAGCAGCCGCCACTCGATGAGCACCAGCACCGTGAGGCTCGCCGTAAGCTGCACGATGGCCCGCCACGGGTTGTAGATCATGGAGAAGACCAGCTCGCCCACGCCGCCGGCGTCCTCCCGCAGGATGCTGGCCACGCCGCCGGACTTGATGGCGTACACCCGGTGCAACGGCAGCCGCACGGCCTTGTCGAACGCCCGCCGCCGCATCGACACCTGCAGCCGCTTGGCCACCATCGTCGAAAGCCAGCGCCCCGACACCCCGATGAGCGTACTCACCACCGCCACCACGATCAGTGCCACGCCCAGGGCGTTCAGCAGCGTCCACCGGTCGGCCAATTGCGGCGCGATGTTCAGGATCCAGGCGGGCAGGTCCTTCTCGCCGAACACGTAATCGAGCAACGGCAGCGGCGCACTCAGCGGGCCCAGTGCCAGCAGCGTGCTGGTGGTAAGCAGCGCCAAGGCCCCGATGAGCCGCGGCCGCTGGTCATCCAAGTGGTGCCAGAACGACTTGAGAAGCGTGCCGAACGACCGCTGGCGGGCAAGGCTGCGGCTACGCGCGCGTCGTGCCGAGCCGGGCGGGGCGATGGCCTGCTGCTTCTTGCCGGCACCGTCCTCGTGGGCACGTTCCCGAGCGAGCTGTTTGTACTGCGTGAAACGATTCCGACTGGAGCCGAGGTTTGACGGCATATTAGGAAAAGTCTAGGCGGCCCGAGGGGGCGAGGCATCGCCAAAGTCACTGCAGGAGGCCTGCTGCGCCTGAGGCGCGAAATGCTCGGCAATGCCGAGCAACAGTCTGTACGCGGCTGAGCCGAGCGGTTCAGCCGGCGGCGTTGTAGTAGCTGCCGAGGCGGTTAACGAAATCGGCCGGGGTTTCCACGTACAGGCGATGGCCCAGTTCCATGGCCGCGGCCTGCAGGGCTTCACGCCGACGCTCGATCAGGGCCAGCAGCGTGTCGCGCGTGCCGGCCTCGGCCAAGGCCTTGCCTTCCGTCGTGAGCGTGTCGGCCAGCACGGCCAGATCGTGGTCGTCACCGAGGTAGTCGGTCAGTTCGTGCAGTTGGTCGGCCAGCGCGCTCATCATGCCCGGCCAGACCTCCTCCAGCAGTTCAACGTGGTAGCGGAGGTACTTGGCCCGCTTGCGCCAGTCGTGCAGGGCGTCGGTGGTGGGGGTTTGGCGGGCCTCGGCCAGACCCTCGCGCCCGCGGGCGTACACACGCTTGAGCCCCGGCGCCACCGCGGCGAACCCCTCGGCTTTCACCGGCCAGCCTGCAATACGCTCACGGGCGGCCAGCAGCCGGCGGCGGACCTCGGCCAAGGCTTCAGTGCCGTCCTCCGCGCCTTGCCCGAGCGCACGCTTCCGCTCGGCGTCACGCCGCTTGACGAGCTGCTTCCGCACGGCCTGAAACGCGCCTCCGGCCAGGTCGTCCCGGTGCTGGGCCGTGAGATTGTCGAGCGTCTCGACGAGCACGGCGGCGTCGCGTGCCGCGGCGATGAGCCGGCCGGCGTCGCGGAAGAAGATGTTCTCCTTGCCGTAGGCCTTCTTGCCGATCTCGCCACGAATCAGCCGCACGATCGCCCGCAGCTGCTTGAGCCGCTTGCGGGCCTCGTGGACGGCCTCGTCGGCGGGCTTGTTGTCGATGGCACCGACGGCCTTGTCGACACGTTCGGCGGCGGCCCGACGGATTTCCGCGGCCAGGTCCCGGCGAGGTTGAAGCGTGAAGCCCATGTCTGAATCCTACGCCGCCGGGCCCGGCGGGTCACCGAAGGCAGCTCCCCGGCGACTGCCCGTCGCCTCTGCAATTGCACAACCGACGGTACAGGCGCGGTACCTCGTCGCTCAGGGCGTGGTGACTGGGTTTCGCTGCCGCTTGGGCAGGTCCGGAATGGGCTCACCCGTGCTCAATTCGCGGGCTTTGGGCATGGTTTCGTCGCGGTGGTACTCGGCGATGACGCGGTTGAAGAGCTTGAGCATCTTCGTGCAGATGCCGGTCCAGGCGAAGTTCTTCACGGCGAACTTGGTGCCGTGCTCGTGCAGGTCCTCGGCGATGGCGTCGTAAAGCAGGGGCAGCGCCAGGCAGTGGGCCAGCTCCACGGGCCGCTCCGGGTCGGCCCAGAGGGTGTGGGTGCCGAAGCGGGTCGATTCCTTCAGCCCGCCGCGGACGGTGATGACCGTCGGCGTGCCGCAGGCCATGGCCTCGATGGCGGTCATGCCGAACGGCTCGTACCGGCTGGGCAGGGCGTAGACGCCGGCGGCACGGTAGACCTCGGGCAACTCCTCGTCGGACACGTAGCCGCGCCATTCGATGTGGTCGTAGACGTCAAACGCCTCGGCGATGGCCTTGAGGGCGGCGATCTGCTTCTGGTCCTGCTCGGACTCGTCATGCCCTACGCACAGGATCAGCCGGGCGTCCGGCACGAACTCCAGCAGGTGCGGCAGGGCCTTGATGAGCAGGTCATACCCCTTGTTCCGGGCCATGCGACCCAGGGCCAGAACGTCATGCGGACGCATGTTGTGCTTCTCGCGAAGGCGTTCGATCTCGGGCTTGTCGACGGGGTTGAACTTCTTGTCGTCCAGCCCGGCCGGGAGGACGGTGATCTTCTCCGGCTCGATATTGTAAAAGTCGGAGATCCGATCAGCCTGCTGGTGCGTCGTGCCGATCATCCGATGGCACGTCTGGTACATCTTCTGCTCTGCGGAAATACGCTCTTCAAAGCGGTATTTGCTCATTTCCGCGTCGGGCGTCCGCTGCATCAGCTCCTTTTTCCATGCACCCAGGCTGTGGGGCGTGTGCACGTGCGGCACGGCCAAGGCCTCGGCGACCTGCTGCCCGCCGACGCCGGCGTCCCAGTAGTGGCTGCTGATGAGGTCGTATTTCAGCTCGTGTTCCTTGATGTAGGCCAGGAAGTTCCTGGAGAACTCGTCGATGATGTCGTGGAAGTTCTCCTTGACGATGAACGCCTCGCCGCCGAAGGGAATACGCAAAACGCGGCAATTCCCGTTGATTTCGTCGATTTCCGGCTGCCCCTCGAACTGACGGGTGACCAGGTCGACGGTGCAGCCCAGCTCGCAGAGCGCCTTGGCGACCTCGAGCACGTACACGACCTGCCCGCCGGTGTCCGGCTTGCCGAGTTGCGGCTCTGCGCCGACGTAGCCGTGCGTAGAAATGAGGCAAATCCTGCCTGTCGGGATCCTGGTGTCGGGCATCGTGTTCACTTTGTTCATAATCGTTGCTCTGCCCTGGTGGGGGCGGTGTTTTGGGTTGTGCCGGCAAGAGACGGGGCTGCCGGGAGAACGCCGTGGTGGCGAAGGCCCTGGAGCACCCCGGCGGCGATACGCCCGGCGGCATGGAACACCTCCGGACGGTCCAGCGATTTCAGCTCGGAATGGGCATTTGCGACCACAATACCGCGGTACGGCGGCTGGAACATGTCCAGGTCGTTGCCGCTGTCGCCGGAAACCACCACCTGCTCGCCGGGCACGCCAAGCCGCTGCCGGAGGAACGCGATCGCCGTCGCCTTGCCTGCCCGGGGCGGCAGAATGTCCAGGTCCTTCCCGCTGGAAAAGACCACCTTGGCCCGCAGCCCCCGGGCTTCGATCTCCTGGCGTATCTCACCCGCCAAAACCGCGTCAGGGACGTCAAAACTGGCTTTCAGGGGCGTTTGCATGTCCGGGGCGTGCGGTCGGCCGCCGCGGGCGAGCACCAGGTCGACCAGCTCCTGCCTGGGCCAATCCGCCCCGCCCAAAGCCTCGGCGTACCCCTCGACATCCTGCCCCGAATCCCCCGACTGAAGCTGCGTGCCCATCGCCCCGCTCACGAAATCCGGACGGGGTAACTCCGCGTGCTCCGCCAGGCTCCGGCGGATGCTCGGCACCGGCCGGCTCGAGTTCAGGCAGACCCAAACCCCTTCCCGACAAGCATTTAACGCGTCTCGCAGGTCCGCAAGGGCACTCACGTCCGAAGGGTCCGGGCCGAGCAAGGTGTGGTCGACGTCCGAAACCCACAGGAACCGACGGCGAGGCACCTCGTCCCCCGGAAGATGTGCAGGGCTGTCCATCAAATGTCCATCCGACCGACAAACTAGAGGAAAACCCTACTTCTTGAAAACCCCAACTTTCGTTTACCTCAAATTGCCCATGAATCGAGCGGCACAAATTGTGCAATGAGCCGCCCTAACGCCCATTCTTACGCCTACGCTCATACAACCGTGTTGACCCTCGCACGCCATCTTCATGAAGTCCCCATGATCGAGCTCCTGCGCCGTCTTGATGCCGCAGGATTG
Organism: Phycisphaerae bacterium; assembly: GCA_050329715.1. Taxonomy (GTDB): domain Bacteria; phylum Planctomycetota; class Phycisphaerae; order Tepidisphaerales; family Tepidisphaeraceae; genus DAIOTR01. The sequence continues at coordinate 4,959 of JBHJOM010000107.1, read as the reverse complement.
CCGTTTGTTGTCGTCGATCATGCCGCCCGCACGGATCTGCAGACCGCCTGCCGGCAGCACGGCCTGACGCTCTGCATCGAGTTCGGCGAGTGGTCCATGGCCCGCTTAATCGACGCTTTAACGGGCATAAACCCCGTTTTTCGCCTTCGGCCGCAGCCGGCACCCATCCCACGGGACCCCGCCGAGCTGGCATCACGCCGCCGCCTCTTCCTCCAGACCGACCTGGGCAAGCTCGACCTCATCGACGAGGTCCCGCCCGTCGGCGGCTTCTTTGCCGCCTTCGCGCGCAGCCACACCACCGACCACCTCGGCTGGCCGGTGAATGTCCTGGCCCGGTCCCGTTAGGTCCACATTCCGCCACCCGATGTCCCCCCAAAAGGCGGCGGATGTCCACCGCCAGGGCATCCCAAGTCCAGTTGTGTCCACCCGAACCGGGCCGATGTCCACCGACTTTCGGCCCAGGGCCATCACACCCCGATCGACACCCGCCGGCGACCCCAACCCACCCCCAACCCGCCGCCGGCCCGCCGCCGGCTCGCCGCGCGCCCTAGCCACTCGCCGCTAGGTGACTAGACTTCGACCTATGACCGCGACCAACCCATCCGCCAACCCGGCCGCCAACCCATCCGCCAGCCCGACCGCCGCCGAGCCCGCCCCCGACCTCAAGCCCGTCGAGATCAACCTCGTCAAGCCGAACGCGCCCGTCGTCGGGCGGGTCGTCGCCAGCCGCATCTGCACCGCAGGCCGAAAGGCCGCCGGCTTCGTCCGCCACGTCGAGATCGACGTCTCGGGCACGCCGCTGGCCGGCAAGGTTCACGCCGGGCAGAGCTTCGGCGTCATCCCGCCCGGCCAGCAGGCCAACGGCAAGCCGCACAAGCTCCGCCTCTACTCCGTCGCCAGCCCCAGCCGCGGCGAAGACGGCGCCGGCAACGTCATCGCCACCACCTGCAAACGCACCATCGACGAACACGCCGAGAACCACACCCTCTTCCTGGGCGTTTGTAGCAATTACATCTGCGACCTGCAGCCGGGCGACCTGGTCCACCTCACCGGCCCGGCCGGCAAGCGGTTCGTCCTCCCGGCCGAGCCCAACGCCTTCAGCTACCTCTTCATGAGCACCGGCACCGGCATCGCCCCGTTACGCGGCTTCTGTTACGACCTGCTGGAAAACGGCTGCGACAAACCCATCACCCTCATCGCCGGCAGCACCTACGCCACCGACCTGCTCTACCACGACGAATTCCTCTCCCTCGCACAGAAGTACCCGAACTTCCGGTACCTCACCGCCATCTCCCGCGAAAAACAGGCCGACGGCCACGACCCCATGTACGTCGACAAACGCCTGCAAACCGAACGCGACACCCTCCTGCCCCAACTCACCGCCGGCAACACCCTCATCTACATCTGCGGCCTGCTCGGCATGGAAGTGGGCATCTACCGCCAACTCACCGACCTGCTCAAAGGCCCGGACCTGGAGCAGTACCTGACCATCACCCCCGAAGCCCTGTCTGACCCGGCCGCCTGGGACCGCAAAACCATCGGCCGAGACGTCAGAAAAACCGAACGCGTGTTTACTGAAGTCTATGATTAGTGTTTCGTACTGTTGGCCGTTATGCAATTGATAGATGTAGGGAAAACACAGAGATCACAGAGATCAGGAGATCACAGAGAGGAAGAATCATAGTTGGTTTTCAGCCCCGGAGGGGCGACAGAGGCCTCGGCCAGTCCTGTCGCACCTCCGGGGCTTTTTGCTTTTTGGGGGCACGGCACCAGGGGTTTCGCTCGCCCTGGCTCGTTTCACTCGCCTTGGCTCGCTCCACCCCTGGCTACAACCCGTCACCCCCTTCGGGGTGAAGAGGGGCATCGGCGGCGGGCGGCGGCGCTCGGCCGGTTCCGCCGGCGGCGGTGGCTCTCGAATGTTTCCTCGGCCCGGCCGGGCTTAGGTTGCGGCGTCTTCGCCGTCGGGCATGACCATGCGGCGGACTTCGGCGGCGAGGCGTCGGCCGACGGTGTCCTCCTCGTCCACCACGATCTCCGCCCCGGCCAGTTGCAGTTCCCACCGGAAGGCGTGGTATCGCGCCCGGACGATGACGTTCACGTTCGGGTTCATCGCCTTGGCGAGGTTGATGACGTGCCGTGCGACGTTCGGGTCCGGCAGGGTAATGACGATGGCGTCCGCGTGGTGGATGCCGACCTCCTCGAGCACCTCCGCCTGCGTGGCCGAGCCGACGACGACGGGCAGGTCGTAGCTGCGGGCGGTTTCGGCACCCTTGGGGTTAAGTTCGACGACGCGCAGTTGCTTCTTGTGGGTTCGCAACAGCCCGCTGGCGACGCGCTGCCCGGCGGGCCCGAAGCCGACGATGATGATCGGGTGCGGTTCGTCGGCCGCTTCGTCGATGGTGGGTGCCTCGGGGGGCGCGAGTTTCTGCCCGTCCTCGGCGGTGACGACGGGCTCTGGGGCGGCGCGCTGCTTGAGGCGGCGGCTGCCGCGTTCCATCATGGCCGAGGCGCGGGGGGCGATCTTCACGAGGTACGGCTGCGTGAGCAGTGTGAAGATCGTGACGCTGATGACGAGGTTGAACAGCGGCTCGTCCAGAAGCCTTCCGGCGGCGATCTGGGCCAGCACGAAACTGAACTCCCCGACGTTGCACAGGCAAAGCCCGCTGGCCAGCGCCACGCCGGCCGACCGCCGGTCGATCAGGTGGTAGACGACGGCCGTCAGCCCCGTCTTCACCGCGAGGACGACCAGCACCGCCGAGCAGACGAGCAGCAGGTTGTCGGCGACGAACGTCGGCCGGAAGATCATCCCGACGCTGGCGAAAAAGAGTGTGACCAGCACCGTGCGCATCGGCGAGACGTCGGCACGGATCTGCGTGGCGAACGGGCTGGTCGCGAGCATCACGCCGGCGAGGAATGCCCCGATCGCCGGGCTGACGTCGATCGCCGCGGCCGCCAGTGATGCGCCCAGCGCGATCACGATCGCCAGAATGATCGGGAACTCCCGGTTTCTGGCCCACTTCTGCATGTTCAGCAGCTTCGGCACCGCGAAGTTGAAAATCAGGATGAACGCCAGCACCAGCAGCACCGCGAAAAAGAGGGTGCGGACCAGGGCAAAGCTCATCTGCCCGAGTGTGCCGCCCGTCGCCAGGGCAGAGACGAGCAGCGTCAGCGGCAAGACGGCCACGTCCTGCATCAGGGTGGTTCCGATGGCGATTCGGCCGTGCGGGCTCTCCATCGTGAGCGTGTCCTGAAGCAGCCGCAGCACGATCGCCGTGCTCGACAGCGAGGCCATGCACCCGATGACGACGGCCGCCTTGACCGGCACGCCCAGCGCCGCCGCGGCCGACCCGATGACCAGAATCGTCGCCACCAGTACGATCGTGCCGCCCAGCAGCACGACCGGCCCGAGCTTGAGCAGCCGCCGGTAACTGAACTCCAGCCCGAGCGTAAACAGCAGCAGTGCGATGCCCAGGTTGGCGATGAACGCGACGTTCCCCGTGTCCTCCACGAGCCCGAGTGCGCCAGGCCCGATCAGCACGCCCGCCAGGATGTAGCCGATGATCGCCGGCTGCTTGAGCTGCTCGGCAAGCGTGCCGCAAAGCACGGCCCCGCCCAGCAGGATCAGCACCTCCACCAGAATGTGCGTGTCGGTCTCCAAGGGCGTCCCATCATGCACGGGCAGAGGGCGTCTGTCGCCTCCGCGCTTGACAGCATGGCCACGGCGCGGGAAACGCCTGCGGTGCCCGAGCGTATCTTCCTCTCCGTCGCCGAGGCCAGTGCCGACGCCAACGCGGCCCGGCTCGTGTCGGCACTGTCGCGCCGGCTGCCCGAGGCGACGTTTCACGGGCTGGGCGGCCCGGCCATGGCGGCGGCCGGCGTACACCTGCTGGCCGAGACCACCGCCGGTGCCGCCATGGGCCTGCGTGCCTTCGGCCGGGCGGCGGAGGTGCGGCGGCTGCTGAAACAGGCGGACGCCTTCTACGCCGAGGCCAAGCCGGACCTGGCCGTCTGTTGCGACTCGTGGACCATGAACGTGCACTTCGCGAAGCTCGCGAAGCGTCACGGCGTGCCGGTGTTGTGGTACGTCGCGCCGCAGGCCTGGGCCAGTCGGCCGGGCCGGGCCCGCAGGCTGGGGCACCTGGCGGACATGCTGGCGTGCATCTTCCCGTTCGAGCCGGCGTTTTTCTCGGCCGCGGGCGTGGACGTGCGGTTCGTCGGGCACCCGCTGCTGGAGGAGGTGCCCGTGGACCTGCAGGCGACGCCGGACACGCCCCCGCCGATCAAACACCCCAGCAGCCCGCCGGTGGTGGGGCTGCCGTGCGGCAGCCGGCGGTCCGTCGCCAAAGCGAACCTGCCCCGGCAGCTTGCGGTGGCCGAGCACATCCGGAAGGTCTTCCCCGGCGTACGGTTTATCGTGCCGACGACCGACGTGACGCATGAACTGGCCGAGGCACTGGTCGCCGGCGTGAAGGCCCAGGACGTGGAGTTGCACAAGGGCACCTTCGACGAGTCGATGAGCCGGTGCGATGCGGCGCTGTGTACCAGCGGCACGGCCACGCTGCGGCTTGCGGTGCTGGGCGTGCCGATGGTGGCGGTGTACGCCGCCAGCCCGGTGATGTGGCACGGATTGGGGCGTTGGCTGATCCGCACGCGGACGTTTGCGATGCCGAACATTCTGGCGGCGGGCGATCCGTGTGCAGACCCGGCCGGGCATGTGGTGCCGGAGTTCGTGCCGTGGTACGGCCCGGTCGAATCCGCGGCCGAGGCGCTGACGAACCTGCTGGCGGCCCCGCGGGCCAGGCTGAGGCAGCGCGAGGCACTGGCCCGGGCCGTGGAGACGCTGCGAGGCCCGCGTGCCAGTGAGCAGGCGGCCGAGGCGGCGATCGAGGTGATGGCCCGCCGAGGGGGTTGAAGGCTCGGGCACAGGCTCGGGCACAGGCTCGGGCGCAGGCGCTGCCC
>JBHJOM010000106.1:0-9167 GCA_050329715.1 Phycisphaerae bacterium | reverse complement strand
GATGACGGCCGCCACGCCGCGCGGCTGGTAGAAAGCCTCGTTCAGCTCCCCCACGAACCGCCCGAGCCGCTCCGGTTCGAACAGCCCCACCGCCTGGCGGGCGTAGTACCGGCAGAAGTCGATGGCCTCGCACACGTCGCCGTCGGCGTCGCGCCAGCCCTTGCCGTTCTCCTTGATGATCACCCCGGCCAGTTCGTCGCGCCTCGTGGCCATGAGGTCGGCGGCACGGAGCAGGCAGCGGACACGCTCGCGTGGGTCGGTGTCGCGCCAGGCGGGGAAGGCCTCGGCGGCCACCCGCACCGCTTCACGGGCGGCGGCTTCGTCGGCGGGCTGTTCCACGTGGGGCACGCGCGCACGGGCCACGGCCTGGGCGAAGGCTGTTCGCTGGCTTTCCACGGCAAAATCCCTCGGCGGCTCGTTGCTGAAGTACGCCTCGTCGCTCAGGTCCTCCATCGGTCGGCTTAGCCGGTGCCTGGCCGGGGCACGCGGGTCGGGGGCGGGTGCGGGGTGCCGTGCGTGCGGGCTGGTCAGCAGTGCCGCGGCGTCGGCGGTGTCTGCACTGCCGGCGCGCAGCCAGCTTTCGTTGCTCGTGTTCTCCAGCAGCCTCCGCACGAGGTAGGCCATGCCCGGCAGCATCTGCCCGACGGGCACGTACTCGCGGACGCGCAGGCCACGCTCGCCCGCGGCCGCCTTGAAGCCGTCGGCCATGCCGTAAAGCATCTGCACCTCCACGGCGGCGTCGGGCAAATCCGTACGGCGGGCGTAGGCCAGGCTCGCGGCCAGGCTGCGCGCGTTGTGGCTGCCCAGCGCCGGCTTGGTGCCACCTTGGCCGGGTTGTCGGGGGCAGGCGTCAATAAGCACCTTCGCCATCCGCTCGAAACAGGCATCGCTGTCACGTTTTCGGCTCCAGACGGGGCTCGGCCAGCCGGCCATCTCGGCGTGGATCGTCTCGTAGTCCCAGTAGGCACCCTTCACCAGCCGGACGGTCACCTGCCGGCCGGTCCGCCTCGCCCAGTCGGCCACGCGGGCGGCGTCGTCGTCGCCGCTGCGCAGGTAGGCCTGCAGCGCCAGCCCGCCGGTGAAGTCGACCTGCTCGGCACATTTCATAAACAGCGCGATCGTCAGGTCCTTGGTGGCGTGGCTCTCCATGTCGAAGTTGATGTGCACGCCCTTCGCGGCCGCCGCCTGGAGGATCGGCACGAGCGTCTCCATACAGCGTGCGATGCAACCGTCGAAGTCGATCGGGTCCGTGCGGGCCGAGAGACTGCTGACTTTCACGCTCACGTTCGTGCGGGGTATGGGGCCCAGGTGGTCGGTTTCGAGGCGCAGGTTCGCCGGCCAGGCGGCCACGGCGGCCGGGAGGTTGTTCACCAAGTCCAGGTACTGCTGCTGGTAGGCAGCGGCTTCGGCGTCGGAGATGCACGCTTCGCCGAGCAGGTCCACACTGAAGGCCAAACCAGAGTCCCACCGTTTTCGCAAGGTCGGCAGCGCGCCGGCGGCATCGGAGCCGGCGATGAACTTCTGCGCCATCCCCGTGATCTGCCCGGTGATCGTGCGCGCCATCATCCCCTTGGCCATGCCGCCGGCCTTGAGGCCAAGGTCCATCCCCGGCGGCGGGGTGACGCCCGGCTGGCTCAGGTAGTCGACCAGGTGCTCGTGCACCTGCTCGGGCGTGGTAAGGGTCGGGAAGGCGTCGACGAAGCGGAACAACTGCGTCTTGAAGCCCGCGTCCTTCATCGACCAGTCCATGAGCTTGTCGCCCCAGAAGCCTTTGGAAAGCAGCCCCTGTCGGTGGTGGCGGGCGCGGTCCAGCAGGTCGCGGCCGAGGTCGTCGATGCGGGCTTCGAGTGCTTCGTCCAGGAACGAGATCGCCTGTTCGTCGGCAGATGAAACGTGCCCGTTGGTGGAGGGTGAACCGCGCCGCCGGAAAACGTCGAGCAAGCTCATGCGTGGATTGTAGCGGCCTGGCACGGCCCGAGGCTTGCATGAGTGCACACCGTGACCGCCGACGAAGACCTTCTTTGCGACCCCGAGCTTGCCGCCGACTACGCCGGTCTCGTTTACGTTTCGGACGATGCACCCGGCATCACGCGTGTGCGTCGAGGCAAGGGGTGGAGCTTCTACCTGCCCGGCGGCCGGAAGATTCAGGACGCCAGGACGCTTCAGCGGCTTAAGGCACTGGCCGTGCCGCCGGCATACCGTGGCGTGTGGTACTGCACCGACCCGCTCGGGCACCTGCAGGCCACCGGCCGAGATGACGCCGGCCGAAAGCAGTACCGCTACCACGACCGCTTCCGCGACGTGCGTGACGAGGCGAAGTTCGACCACCTGCTGCCCTTCGCTCGTCGGCTGCCGAGGCTGCGGCGTACCTGCCGGCGGTACCTGCGCGAGCCGGGCGTCGGCCGGGAAAAGGTGCTCTCGGCAGTCGTCGTGCTGCTGGAGAAGGGGCACCTGCGCGTCGGCAACGAGGCGTACGCCAAGCGCAGCGGCGCACACGGCGCGACCACGCTCACCAACGGCGAGGCGGAGGTGATCGGCGGGCGGGTCGTCTTCAGTTTTACCGCCAAGGGCGGGCAGGACCGCGAGGTGGACGTCCGCGACGCGAAGCTCTCGGAGGTCGTCGCCGCCTGCCAGGATCTGCCCGGGCAGGACCTGTTCGGCTACCTCGACGACGCCGGCCAACACCACGACGTGACCAGCGGCGACGTCAACGCCTTCCTCGGCGAAACCGCCGGCCTGCCGATCACGGCCAAGACCTTCCGCACCTGGGCGGCGACCGTCCAGTGCTACAACCTGCTCAGGGCAACCAAGACGGCGGAGATGGCCGAGGCAGGTGGCCGTGGGCCCGAGGCCAGCGAGCATTACCGCAACCGGCTGGTGGTGCAGTCCGTGCGGCGGGTCGCGAAAAAGCTCGGCAACACGCCGACCGTCTGCCGGAAGTGCTACGTTCACCCGGCGGTTCCGGCGGCGTTCATCGCCGGGGACGCACTCGAGCCCGGCAAGCTCAAGGCCGGGGACTCGAAAGCGCAAAAGCGGCTACTGGCCTCAGAACGTGACTGCTTCGGGTTCCTCGCAGGGCGGCCCGAACAAGCGAAGAACACCGGAATCGGTCAGGTGACCGCAGGCACGAGGTGACAGTTCTGTTGCGGCTAAGGGGTGACAGTTCTATTGCGGTACAACACTGTTGTCGCGGCGCTCTTGTCGGCGGGTCAGGCCGCCGCTAACATTCGTCGTTCTTTGTACGAGATCGACAACGCTTGGAAGTTAACGTCACGAACTCACCGCCACGAGGATTACGATGTCATTGGATCGCAGCCTGAAGATCGGCAACCTGCTCGCACGTCACCGCAACGTGCTGACCCGCGCCGAACGCCTCACCCGCCTCATGGCCGAGGACCGCTGGTCCGAGGACAAGGAAGTGACCGGCCTGCCGAAGGTCGCCAACCGCAAGGCGGCCATCGGCAAGAAGAAGCCGGCCAAGAAGCCTGACGAAGAGGACGCAAAGGGCAAAAAGAAGAAGTAGTCGCGTTCGCCGGGCATGCCCCGGCAAACCGCCATCAGTCGAGACCGCACGGCCCGCAAGCCGTGCGGTTTCGTTTGCGCGCCATGATCATCAATCCCCTTCCGGGGCAACCTCAACCGTCCCGGGCACCCGGTTTCCACCGCATTGAATCGACGGATCGGTCTTCTTTGGCGCATCCCTTGCTCAGGCGAAAGCGTCCGGCGTAGCGGGGCGGTACCCGCCAGCGCTGTGGACGCAATGCCCCCCTTCTCGTCAAGGAACAACCTGATGACAAAGAAGTCCTAGATCGCTCGCCTGCTGACGCTTCTGGCCGTGGCCGCCCTTCCCACCTTCATGGCCGTCGGCTGCGAGAACGAAGAAGAGATCGGCGACGACAACGGCATTCTTGAAACCGACGACAACGCGATCGGCGACTGAGCCCGGTCTTTTCAAACGCCTTGCCCGATCCCGCGGCGGCCGACAGCCGTCGCCCGCCGCGGCGGGCGGGTATGCCTCCGGCACTTGCGACTACTTGAACCCCACCCACTGCCCGAGACTCATCATGACACCCACCTCCTACGCAAAACTCCGTACGGCAGTCATGCTGGGCGCGGGCGTGCTTATCGCAGTCAATGCCACACCGGCTACCGCGCAGAACAGCAACAACGAGCTGGGCTCGAACGACTCGCCCGTCGTCGACCGTGAATCCCTCGACGGCCAGTCGCTTCTGCCGCTCGAGGCGAGCAGCCGCCCGATGGCCGTGACCGACGGCGACGGAGAAGGAAGGGCGCTCGAATTGGAAATCACTCAAGCGCCTGACGACGGCGCATCGGCGGCGCGGTGGGAGATCCGCATGGGTGATCTGAACACGGTTGCCGTCCACAGGAACGACGCCGGCGACGTGATGATCGACAGCCTGGAAATCGTCGACAAGGGCATGCGTGTGATGTACGACCCGCCCGTGCCGTTGCTCAGGGCCGACCTCCGGCCCGAGCGCGAGAACGTTGTAGAGTCGCACGCCCGCATTTTGGACGCCGCCTCCGGCGAGTTGAAGTACGAAGGCCCGGTTCGTCATGCGATCAACCTTGTAACCAGCGCCACGCTGCAACTTCCCGCCGGCAGAACCGATGTGACTTACGTGGGGATTCACCACATCATCGATCTGGATAACGCGAAGATCGACATCGCGCTGGAGCAGGGCTACAAGGCCGGCGTCGGGATCGTCTACCGCCGGCTTCGCACGACAATCGAAAAACCGATGTGGATGGGCAGCACCGTCGTCCGTGCGATCGAGGCGACCGAGTTGCCCGAGAATTAGACCGCATTGCTGTCGCCCGGCTGCTCGGGGCTATATCTTCCCGGGCATGCGATCCGTCACTGAATTCGTGTCCGACCGCGCCCGCGCAATTGATGCCTCCGGCGTGCGCAAGGTGTTCGATCTGGCTGCGAAGCTGAAGGACCCGATCAACCTGTCCATCGGCCTGCCCGATTTTGACGTACCTGATGCCGCCAAACTGGCCGCCAAAAACGCCATCGACGCCGGCCGAAACCGGTACACGCCGACGCAGGGCATCGCGGAGCTTCGCGCGCCGCTCAAAGCCGCGATGGATGCGGAATTCGGGCGCGACGTCGGCGACCTGTTCGTCTGCTCGGGCGTGTCCGGCGGGCTGATGCTCACGCTCATGGCGATGCTTAATCCCGGCGACGAGGCCGTCTACCTCGACCCGTACTTCGTTATGTATCGCCACCTGTGCACGCTCGCCGGCGTGAAGGGCGTGCCGGTGGACACCTACCCGGACTTCCGCCTGAACCCCGAGAAGCTCGAAGCCGCCATCACGCCGCGGACGCGCCTGCTGATGCTCAACAGCCCCAGCAACCCCACCGGCGTGGTGATGAGCGAGCAGGAGATTCGCGACGCCGTCGACATCGCGAAGAAACACGACCTGTTCATCCTCTCCGACGAGATTTACGACCCCTTCTACTACAACCACCCGATAGAGGCCGCCGAGCGGACAGGCCTCTACTCCCCGGCACAAGTCTACGACCGCACAATCGTCCTCCGCGGCTTTTCCAAGAGCTACGCCATGACCGGCTGGCGCCTCGGCTGGGCCGCCGGGCCGACCGAGATCATCCAGCAGATGACGAAGCTGCAGCAGTACACGTTCGTGTGCGCCCCCGCCCCCTTCCAGCACGCCGCGGTGGCCGCTTTAAGCGTGCGCGTGGACGACCACATCGCCGCCTACCGGAAGAAACGCGACCTGGTGATCTCCAGACTCTCGTCGAAGTTCGAGATCGTTCAGCCCGAGGGGGCGTTCTACCTCTTCCCCAAGGCCCCGGCCGGCATGACCGCCACCGAGTTCTGCACCCAAGCCGTCAAGCGGAATGTGCTGACGATTCCCGGCTCGGTCTTCAGCGCCCGGGACACGCATTTTCGCATCAGCTACGCGACGACCGACGAAAAACTCGCCGAAGGCTGCGACGTCCTCAACGCCCTGGCCGGGTAGGGGCCGTATACTGCTGGCATATGAAGACTGCATTGATCATCGTCGATCACGGCTCGAAGAAGGCCGAGAGCAACACCATGCTCGAGGAGGTCGCCCGGCTCTTCGCCGAGCGGCACGGCGAGCAGTTCGCCGACGTCGAGCCGGCCCACATGGAACTGGCCGAGCCGAGCATCGAAACCGCCTACGACCGCTGCGTGGCCAAAGGCGCAAAGCACGTGGTGCTGCTCCCGTTTTTTCTGTCTCGCGGCCGGCACATGCAGCGGGACATCCCCAGCCTCCTGAACGAGGCCGCGGCGAAGCACACGCACACGACCTACGCCATCGCCGACCCGCTGGGCATCGACGATCTGATCCTGGACCTGCTTTTCAAGCGGGCGACGGAGTCGGCGACGAACCCCGTCATTCGCGGCGGCGACCCGGACCCCGCCTTGGCCGGCGAGGAGAAAGTCGAACGCAGAACCCAGTGCGCCGTCTGCCCGTTCAAGGTCGAGCCGGACGGCCGAATCGTGGACAAACGCAACGCCGTGAACAACACGTAATGTCTGCACCCGTAGCTCAGTGGATAGAGCATCCGCCTTCTAAGCGGACGGTCGATGGTTCGAATCCATCCGGGTGCGTTGCCTCAGAGCGACATCGCCGGTGGGGTACCGAAGTCGGAAAAGGTTGTCTGTTATGCCTGCCTTGGCTTGCATGACATCGACGTCGGCTTACATTTTGAGGCATGCACCCAACACGCACCCGAATGCTTCGATCCGCCATGGCGTTGACGCTGGGCCTGTCCGTGTTCGTTCTTGCTGGCTGCCAGAGCGGCGGCACCAAGGGCGAGACGAAACGCGAGCAGGACCGCATGCTGCTCGAGATCGAGAAGGCGCAGGAAGAGGTCAAGACCGCCTCCGACCGGGCCGCAACGCTTGAGGCACAACTCGCAGCAGCCCAGGAGCAGGTCCAGGCACTGCAGAGTGAACTGGCCTCGTCCCGGCAGGCGGCTTCGGGTGCCGAGGCGACCTCGACGTCGCTGATGCAGGCCCGGGACGAGCTCAAGCGACTCGAGGCGGAACACGAGCGTCTGCAGGCAGAATTCGCCGCCATTCGAGCCCGGCAGGACCGCCCGGACCTGAACAAGGACGGCCCGAACCTCCCGCCGACGACGCAAAGCACGACGCCCGCCCCCGACCTGAACAAGGACGGTCCGTCGGCCCCACCGGCCGCCGAGGCGGTTGCCCCGTCGGCCCGCCCGACACCAGCACCGACGACCGCTCCTGCCCCCGCCCCGGCACCCGCCCCGGCACCCGCCCCGGCGACCGCACCGCTGCCCGACCTGAACAAATAGCCCGGCCGGCAGGCCCGTTTCGCCAGCTCAGCGCATCCTTAACGGTCGATCGTTAGGATGTCGGGCATGCGTGCAATCATGACCGGGCAAGTCGGTGTGGATAAGGGCCCCTACCTCGAGGCGGTACGGGCCGAGGCAGAGCGTAACGGGCACGACCTGGCCGTGTGCCACGTCGGGCAGATGATGTACGCCGAGGCACCGGACGTGCCGCCAGGCCGCATCCTGAACCTGCCGATCGGCCGGCTCAACACGCTCCGGCGGGCGGCGTTCAAGGAGATTCAGCGCATCGCCGACCGGCACGAGCACGTGATCGTCAACACGCACGCCACCTTCCGCTGGCGGCACGGCCTCTTCGCCGCGTTCGACATCGACCAGCTCAAGACCTTCAACGCCGACATCTACATGACCCTGCTGGACAACGCCGAGAGCGTCCACCAGCGGCTGATGCGCGACCACGACATCGACCACACGCTCAAGGACATCATGGTCTGGCGCGAGGAGGAGGTGCTGGCCACCGAAATCCTGGCGAACATGACCCGAGGCCACGGCGCGTACTACATGATCAGCCGCGGCCGGGCCGTGCCGACCGCCACGACCGTCTACCGCCTTATGTTCGAGCCGCAGAAGAAGAAGGTCTACCTGAGCTTCCCGATGAGCCACGTGATGGACCTGCCCGACACGCTCGCCGAGATCGACGCGTTCAAGGCCACGATCAACCAGCACCTGACGTGCTTCGACCCGGCCGACGTCGACGAATTCGTGCTGCACACCGCCGCCATGAACGCCCTGGCCGAGGGGCAGGGCACCGTGGAAGTCGAAGCAGCCGAGGGCCCGGTCGTGCTCAAGACCGCCGACGTCGCGCAGATATCCGGCGACATCATGGGCCAGATCTACGCCCGCGATTTCAAGATGGTCGACCAGTCCGACATGATCGTCTCCCTCGTGCCCGAACTGCCCAACGGCAAGCCGGGCCTCAGCTCCGGCGTGGAGCGCGAACTGCACCACGCCTACGAAGGCGGCAAAGAGGTCTACGTCGTCTGGACCTGCCGGGCACACCCAAGCCCGTTCATCACAGAGACGGCCACACGCGTCTTCAAGAGCACGGAAGAAGCCATCGGCTACTTCAGGGAAAAGGGGTACATTCCCCCGGTAGAGCATTGAATCAAACGCCCCAAGCGTGCCGGTAGCACCACCCCGGTAGCACCACCTCGCCCCCCCCCCGCCGCCGGCCTGGCTGGCACCCGGCCCGGCAAACCCAGTTGCCCTGCCAGGCCAATAAGCCGGGCCAATAAGCCGGGCAGGCCGGCTTCAACGGAAAGGGGGGGATTCGAACCCCCGGTACAGTGTTACCTGTACGACGCTTTAGCAAAGCGTTGCCTTAAGCCACTCGGCCACCTTTCCTGACACCCCAGATCATAATCCGTCGGCCGACGGTTTCAACGGTAGCACGCGTTTCCGCAGTCGAGATACGTACACCGCACGTCCAGTTTGCTCCACTTTTTCCAACGCCTTGTCCAGCGTTTGCCCTGCAAATGCACTGTCAATGCGCAGGAATGTCAAATTAAACCGACGCGAAGCCCACCGTTTGTCCACCACTTTCCACAGCACCCCGCCGAAAGGCACCTGCAGCCCGCCCGGTGCGCCCGCCGACCCCCGCCGACCCTCGCCGACCGCAGATCGACTTCTCCGGCGGCAAAGACATCGCCCGAGGGCTGGTCATCGACGCCGCGGGCCGTATCCTCATCGGCGGCGAGGCCGGCATGTACAACACCAACGGCAACCACTGGACAGACTTCGCCGTCGCACGGCTCCTGGGCGATGCGCCCGACGC